>JAIXUT010000122.1 GCA_027483385.1 Alphaproteobacteria bacterium | reverse complement strand
GGCCTTTGAAGCTTTATTTTTGAAATAAGACATTAGACTGCTTTCAGATTGAGAAGTGGCATTGGCTTTCCAATTGATGACCACAAATCCTTTGGCTTTCGCTTCTTTTTCTCGTATCTCCGCCAGTTCAGCTTTCTGATAATCAATCAACTCATTGGCGTGGACGATCTTAAATTTGGGTTTAGGGGGGATTTTTGCAGTTGATTGATTGGTTGGGTTTGCAGGCACATTGGCAATTGCGGGAAGTTTAGTTGTTTCAGTTATATTTTTGGGGGCCTCGGGAACGTCGGCAGGGTTTGAAACGCCAGACGGCCAGTCCCTGCCGACGTTAGTAGTGGTACCAACATTATTATCCGATTCAGAATGGACAACCATCGGCGCTTGTGCAAGGCTAATTTCTGTTTGCTTCACTTTTAATCGCTTGTTGAAAGACTCCTGTTTTTTTAACGTCGCTTCTATCAAAACGTCTTTCTTTGCCGCGAGAATACTTCGTTTTTCCTGTACAATAGGGCTGTTTTGTGGCTTATTTTCTGCCTGATGAACAACCGAAGGAATAGGAGTTGATTGGATACTCCACCAAACTCCGCCCGCCAGTAATAACAATCCAACTGCCGCTGCCATACGGAGTTTAGACGCCTCCAATGTGAAAAATCTGCTTCTGCCAAAGAAAGATTTCTTTACTGGAATAGGGTGTAATTCCGTTTGCAGTTTTTGCCAAATGTCCGCTTGCCGAAAATGTTCAGGCGAACCGTCGAGGTTGTCCATTTCCCCTCTTATCCATTCATCAAACTGTTCCGTATTGTTCATAACCTCGCTGTTTTAATAGTTGTTGCAGTATGACCCGCGCTTTGCTGAGTTGTGACTTTGATGTTCCTGCACTGATGTTTAACTGTTTGGCAATCTCTTCGTGCGTGTATCCTTCCACAACGTACAGGTTGAATACCGTCCGATAGCCCGTTGGCAATTCCAAAATCGCGGCGTAAATGGCCTCGGTATCTATCGAATGATGGGGAACATAAACCGTTGCTAAATCTTCCGTTTCGTCAGCATCTGTAAATACAGGCAGGGCTTTTCGTTGACGCAGGTGCATGAGGGCTTCGTTGACCATGATGCGCTTGAGCCATACTTCGAGGCTGTTGTCGTCGCGGTATTCAAAATCGGGCAAGCCTCTAAAAAACTTCAAAAAACCGTTCATCACTACCTCTTCGGCTTCTTCCTGCCGGTGCACGTAGCGCATACAAAGCCGAAATAATCGCCCCGAAAAGCCTTCATACAACCGATTTTGTGCGAATCGGTTGTTTTCTTTACACATTTCAATGACTTTCTGCCAACGGTACACGGAAGTGGGTGTTAGGTTTCAACGATAGAAATGCTGAAAGAATGAGAAGGGTTGCCTGAGAGTTGAAAAAAAGTTAACAAACAAGACTACCGGAATTGGGGAGGTGAGGCTATTGAGTAATCCGACACTTTTGTAAAGTCAACTAAACCTGTCGCCATCGTATGTATACTCTCTACCGTTTTCTATATTCTTTGCTACTTTTAGCAAGCAGTTTTAGTTTTGCTCAACACAGCATCACAGGAAAAATCCAATCTACTGACGGACAACCGCTGGCTTTTGCCAATGTGCTGTTGCTTAACGCCAAAGACTCTTCAATGACCAAAGGAGCAGTTGCCAATGAGGTAGGACTATTTGCTTTTGAAGGCATTAAAATTGGCTCCTATTTGGTCACGGCAAGTAGTATTGGTTATCGAAATGCGTACTCTGTGTCTTTTTCACTTAAAGAGACTGAAGGAACCCACCAGCTGCCACTCATAACCTTAACTGCCCTCGAAAAACAATTGAATGAAGTCAAAGTCATTGCTCAAAAGCCGATTTTTGAACAGCAATTGGACAAACTGATCATCAATCCCTCGGCCATGATGACGGCGGCGGGTGGTTCGGTCTTGGACGTACTCGAACGCTCGCCGGGGGTTCGCGTGGATCGGCAAAATGGCAGCATTGCTCTTGGCAGCAAGTCGGGGGTGATGGTGATGCTCAACGGAAAACTATCAAGGCTGCCGTTGGAAACATTGGTACAAATGCTCAGCGGAATGAACGCCGACAACGTCGAAACAATCGAACTCATCACTAATCCTTCGGCGCGGTATGATGCGGAGGGAAATGCGGGTTTGATAAATATTGTCCTCAAACGCAAACAAGGCGAAGGAACCAACGGCAGCTTTTCGCTGATGGCGGGCTATGGCAAATTCGAGAAAACCAACGGTAGCTTTTCCATTAATCACAATCAAGGAAGGGTGAATTTGTTTGCCAATACTTCTTACAATTACGACCGCGGTTGGTTTGATTTTTTACCGATTCGTAACCAACCCGTGCAAGGGGCAATTTGGCGAAACGAACAATACTCCGACCGCTACCCCATCACCAAAAACGCCGATTTTAGGGTCGGAGCCGATATTTTACTGACCAAACGAACCGTGCTTTCGGCACAAGTGCAGGGCTTACTAAACAAGCGTGATGTCATTTCTTACAACTCTTCCAACACCCGAATTGCGGGACAGTCTCAGCCGTTTACTACGTCGGAATTGACGTGGATAGAAGATGCGCCGTGGCGAAATTGGGGCGCAAGCGTAGGGCTTTCGCATACCACCACCCGCCAACATACCCTTACCATTGACGCTGATTATCAGTCTTTTGAAAACAATGGACTCAATACTTTTGACATTAACCAATTTATGACAACCGACCCTTCGGTTTTGCCCATCAAGTCCATGAAAACCACCAAAGATACGGGCATT
>JAIXUT010000188.1 GCA_027483385.1 Alphaproteobacteria bacterium | reverse complement strand
GCGCAGCCTCGCGGTGGCATCGGTGGGGTTGGCGCCTTCGGCGGCCGCAATGAAATGTTCTTGGGTAATACGATTGACCATAAAACCTAAAAATGTCGTGGGCGCAAAGCGGTTCATGGCTTAATTTACGCAGCTTTTCCCGCACTTGCCAGCCACCCAAACCAGATGGTTGCTCAAGGGCTTGGCACCTCGGTGTCACGCCAGAGTTGCATTTTTAACGCAGCCTGTGGCGAAGTTGTTGAATACGGTCTTGCAGCCCCCGTTGCGCTGCGGCACTGTTGGGTATCGGCGCCATTTCTCCCCCCTAACCCCTCGGCGCCGACTTATTTTTTAGCCCTGTTAAAGGGCTTTTCTTTTGCCACCGTCTCTAAAAACGTGCATAAAACGGCCCATGTCGAATATTCTAATGCCCTTTCAATTTCACGATTTACCCGTCCGCGGGCGTTTGTTGCGGTTACGTAACCTGCCCGACCATGTGGCCAGCCTACGCGGCGAAGCCACCGCCTGCACCAGCACGCTGGCCGAGTTGCTGGCCGCCGCCGCGCTACTGGCGCACGATACCAAACACCAGCTGAGTGTGGGCTTGCAAATTCAGCACCCTGATTTGGGGATTTTAATCTTCGCGCAGTGCATGGCGGGTGAAGGCGCAGCAGCCGGCCTGCGGGCCTACGCCAATACCGCCGCCCAAGCCACGCCGTTTGCCGATTTACAAGCAAACCCAGGCGGGCTGTTTGCCGTGACGCTGGAGAACTTGGACAACGACAACCAGCGCTACCAAAGCTTTGTTGAACTGAACGAGCCCACTGCTGCTGCCTGCCTTACCAACTATTTTGCCGCCAGTGTGCAAACGCCCACCCATTTGGTGGTGTTGGCCGATGGCACCAATGCAGGCGCGTTGTTGCTGCAAGCCTTCCCCAACGAAACCATGGCCGCAGACGATTGGCAGCGCCTGGGGCTGCTGCTGACCACCATTCAGCCCGCCGAACTCTGTGCCGCCGATGCCCCCGAAGATTTGCTGGCCAAGGTGTTTGCCGAAGATGACCTCAGCATTTTTGACGCCGAGCACCCCCAATTTGCCCACGATGACCCCCGCGCCCGCATGTTGGCAGCCTTGGCCAGCATGGCACCCGCCGAGCTGGCCGAACTGCAGCGCCTGCCGCAGGTCACGCTCACCGATGCCACCAGCGGCCAGAGCGTGACTTTTAGTGCCGAAGAACTGGCACACTTGGATGCCGAGACGCCCGCTCAGTAGAAACTTTGAGAGTTTGAGGATAAAAAAAACCGCCCCATAAGGGGCGGTGGCACCAGCAGCAGCCTAGACTGCTTGCAGGTTACCAGCACTAAGCTTGCCCATACGGTCGGTGACCATTTCGAAGCTAACGCGCTGATTTTCATTCAGGCCCTGCAGACCAGATTTCTGGACGGAAGAGATGTGCACAAACACATCTTTATCTTGGCCATCGGGCTGAATAAAGCCGAAACCTTTTTGCATATTGAACCATTTTACGGTGCCTTGGAGGCGTTCGGTAGACATGAGATAGAGTCTTCACATTCGTTCATTGTTGCCGCGCAAACTTAATTCGGCGTGGCGGCTTCAAGCTGCTTACGCCACTTGAAGATGACTTATTTGTGCACAGTATTTTGGCAAATGCAAGTAAAATCGGGGGCCTACAGGTATAAGCCTAACCCTTAACCAAACAGCGGCAGAGTTGGTGGCTGGGTTGCAGGCCCATGCTGCTGCCGCGAAGGACGATTGTTAATCATTGGCAAGCCTGCCTTGCGGCTGCCATGTTTGGCTAAAATCCTGGCCTTTTCGGTGAAAGCCTGCGGGCTTTGCCGCACCCCATGCAACCGCGCACTGGCGCTGCGCCGTGCGGCGCTTTCTTCGGCCACCGGGGCGGGGTAGGCACCCATACCCCATTGTTCCCTCAGTTCAGCAGGCGCTGCATAAGGCTGATGCCGCCAACAGGCGGGGACGTGACGCAGTTCGGGCAGCCAGCGGGTTATAAATTTCCCATCCGGGTCTTGCTCCAGGCCCTGCTTAAGCGGGTTGTAAATACGGCACAGATTCGCCCCTGTGGCCCCCGCCTGCATGTAAATTTGCGGCCAATGGATGCCAGGTTCGTAGTCGGTAAAGCAACGCGCCAGGTGCAGCCCTACCGCCCGCGTGGGTAGCCATAGGTGTTGCGTGGCCACACTCACCAGCATGGCGCGCATCCGGAAGGTGCACCAGCCCGTGGCCAGCAGTTCGCGCATCACGGCATCCACCAATGGCCAGCCGGTATTGCCCGTGGCCCAGGCGGTAAAGCGGGCCTGTTGTTCGGCATTGGCAAGCGTGCGGCCCAATGCTGCGTCAGTCAGCAGCGGGTTGGGCGGCCGTAGTTCCTGGGCGGGTTCATCCTCCAGTTTTTGCATAAAGTGGCAGTGCCAAAACAAACGGCTGAGGTATGCCTGCAGCGCCCGCCGATGGGTGGTGGCACTGCTGGGCAACTGGGCCAAATGGTGTTGCGTAGCCTGATACACTTCGCGTAAGCCAAGCGTGCCGTAAGCCAGATGCGCTGAGAGCCGACTGCAGGCACTGGCGGCAGTGAGGGGACTACTCAGCCGTGCGTGGTAGGCCACCCCCCGCGTGCTTAAAAAACTTTGCAGCAATGTCAATCCCGCGGTGCGGCCACCGCGCTGGCGGCCAGGGCAGCTATCGGCCTTCAAGTGCGGACTGGGCCAGCGGGGGAGGGGTTCGTTGCCCCAATTGGGTAAGCCGAGTAATTTTTGCGGAACGGGGTGTTGCGCAGTCTGTATCTGGGCCTCCCATGCTGCGGCCCAGCCGTCGCGGCTGGGGTGCGGGCGGCGCACGCCAAAATTGGGCCGTTCCTGAAACGCCACCTGGTGCGCGCGGCACCACTGGCGTACTGCCTTATCCCGCGCGTAGCTTTGCAGGGTAAAGGTTTCCTCGTGTCCCCAGAGCGCAAATGGGCCAAGTTTGGCTTTCAGTTCGGCCAACACAGGCAATACTTCGGCGTGGCGCACCACCAAGGGCGCCCCCAAGCTTTGCAATGCGGTTTGCAGGTCTTGCGCCGATTCCAGGAAAAATTCCCACTGCCTCCCGCTGGCCGAAGCTTCGGCCCACAGGCTGGGTTCAATCACCAACAATGGCACCACGGGCCCCGCCAGCGCGGCGGCACAAAGCGGCGCATGGTCGGCCACGCGGAGGTCGCGCTTGAACCAGACAACTTGAGGGACGACATGGGAACGACCGTGCATCCTGAATTATGCACAGTAATCAAACGGAGCGTCAAGCCCCTTCTTGCGGCGTGCGGGCGATAAAACTCAGTTCAGTCAGCTGGTTTAAAGCATTGAAGGCATTGACTCGCACAAACGCATAGGGGTGGCGGCGCACGCAGGCTTCCACTTGCGCCGCGAGGTAGCCCGCGGTCAGGGGTTCGGGCTGGTTGGTGGCGCTGTTAATGCGGGCAGGAGGGATGCCCCATTGCTTCCAGAACATCTCGGCCGAGCTTGGGCTTTCGGCAAATTCCAGCGTCACGTGCCAGCCCCGCTGGAGGGCGTGCAGAATCTGGGCTTCTATTTGCGGCGGCGAAAGCGGGGGCAGGTAGGCAAAGGTTTCAAAGCGCATGGGGTTAGTCCTCTTGGTCTTTAGGTGCGGAGTCGTTTTCTGGCGTCACCTCTGGGCGCACGGGTTTGCGAAACGGTGTCAGCACATTGCTGGGGGCAATGGCCGGGCTGGGTTGGGTGGTACGTGGCAGCACGCTGCCTTCGGTAGGGCGGGGTTGGCTTTGTACCAGGCCAAACAAAAAGCTGCCTTCTTCAAAGTGGTCGAGCGCGGTTTTTAGTTCACCCGAAAAGCGCGCCGCCTTGGCCAGCACATTGCGGCCTTCCACCGCTAAATTTAAGCCTTCGCCTTTGGCCTGAATCAGGGCTTCTAAAGCCACCCGGCAGGCGGTGGCCCCTTGGCCAACCCCTTGCGGGTGGCCAAACATGCTTCCGCCACACTGAATGGCGGTGTGGTTGCCAACGGCATCGAGCAGCCGCGCAAAGTGCCACGGGTTGTGCCCGCCGCCCACCGCCGGCATGGCTGCGGCCAGATTGCCGAAACTTTGTGGCACGTATTGCCCGCCTTCAATTGCGGCTGGTAAGGTATCTTCGCGCAGAGCCGCCAGCACGCCCTGCACGTAGCGGCGGTTGGCCACATTGCCGCGTAGTGGGCTGCCCGTGCTCACAATATCGGCCCCCGCAAAACGCAACAATTTGGCTTGTAATTGTTCGCTTAACATATCGCCAAACAGGGCGCGCCCGCCCATGGCGGCGAGGGCCAAGTCTTCACGTTGGCAAAATTCCGCTACGCTTTGCAAGGCGGCCCAGCCAATTGCGGCGGCATCCACCAGCACCATCGTCATATCCAGTTCCCGCGCCCAGACTGCGCGTTCTTCCATCTGGGCCACGGTGGGGGCGGTAATGTTAAACAGGTGCGCCTTAAATTCATTGGTTTCGCGGCTGGCACTTAAAGCGGCTTCTGCGGTAAAGCGGGCCCGTTCGCGCCAATGGGGGTTGGGGGTGGCGTGCAGCATGGTGGGGTCGGCGGTGATGTCGGCACCGCCGCCCAGCGCTTCGTGGGCCGCACGACCATAGGTGCGGGCGCTTAAACCTGCCAGTGGCCGAATGGTGCCAATCAGCAAGGGCCGCCCGTGTTTGTTCATTAAATCGCGCATGCCTGCAACCCCCAAGCGTGGGCCACTGAAGGTACGCAGCAAGGTGGAAGGGATATGCACATCCAGCAACTTGGCCCCTGTGCCAGTGAGGGCACTGCCCACCACCGAAAGTACGCCCACCAAGCTGCCTGCTTCCACCAACAGGTGTGGAAACCCCAGCACCACTTCGACGCGTCGCGTGCCCACTTGCTGGCTGCTGATGACCTGCACGCGTGGAGCCGCAGGGTTGGCCAGGGCATCGAAGGCGCCAGCAACCCACGCACCGTTGGCGGCCTGTTCCAATAGCCGTGCCGCTTGGGCGGGAGAATTATCGGTGTGCTCAAGGCTATAAACGGCTTGTAATAAATCTTGCAGCGGGGCCGATTTACTGGCCGTTGCTTGGGTAAAATCGGCCACACTCACGCCCAAAGCCGCCGCCAGTTTGGCCATCGTTTCAAAGGAAGGTGCAGTTTTCCCACTCAACAGACGGCTTAGGCTGGCCATACTTACCCCGGTGCGGCGGGTCAATTCCGCCGCCGAAAGCTGCTGGCGGGCCATCAGGGTCTTAAGTTGGGCGGGAAGGGCGGAAGTATTCATGCAACGATATGGCACCAACCCTTGCATAAATGCAAGAGCCTTCACAGCCGCTGCCACAATATGGTGCTTGACACCTTCAGCGTTCAACGCTTAGAAGCCATACGCGTGGCGCCTTAGCTCAGTCGGTTAGAGCAGCGGAATCATAATCCGGAGGTCCTGTGTTCGAGTCACAGAGGCGCCACCATTTTTAGCTGAGTTTTTTATCAAAGCTGCTATAAAATGTCCTGCAGCGGACCCGCCGTTCCCGCGCCCTTGGGCGCACGGAACAAGGGCGAGGCCGTGGGCCTCAATCATAATCCGGAGGTCCTGTGTTC
>JAIXUT010000219.1 GCA_027483385.1 Alphaproteobacteria bacterium | reverse complement strand
TCAGTGACAAAAAGCTTTCAAAACATTTCAGCACGGAGCGCAATGCGGCCGTCGGGGCAGTACAAAGCGAAGGCATCGGAAACGGGCAGGGCCCCGCTGGCGGAGAATTCTATCACGCGGACGGCTTCCGTTGGAATGGCCGGGAAGTGCACCTCGAAACGGGCGCGGGAGGGCTGGCCGTCCTGCCAGGTACCGCCGGAGGCGGAAGCCGCCTGCTCTATTCGGCTCATGAACCTACGACCGAATTTAATACCGGCGGAGTCCGTATTTTCGACAATCAAACGGGAAAGTCTTTAGGCGGAGCAGCCCTGTACCGGGGACTTCAGGCGGGATATTTTGCCAAAGCAAACGGCGTGGGAGATATAGAGCTACTGAGGACTGTCCCTCAAACAGCTGTTGGGCATAAAGTCTGGCTGGATGCCAATGAAAACAAAATTCAGGACCCCGACGAAGTTCCGATGGCAGGGGTTCAACTTGAAATTTACGAAAAAGGAAATTTAGTGGGAAGCACAACCACCAACAACCAAGGAGAGTACTGGTTTGATGAGCAAAACATAACTGGGGGCTTGAAAACTCAAACTAACTATGAGATTCGACTAGTAGACAGTGACCGTCGCCTGGCTTTTCGTACGGGCAATGCCGGTGAGAACCGCGATGATCTCAACTTTGCGCTTCCGTGTACTTCATTTCCTACGTTCACTGTCCAAACGGTGTCGGTGGGCAATGAAGTAAAACTGATCCTCTCCGGCTATCAACCCACCGACCGCTATTGGCTCCGGGAAGCAAATGAACCGGTAAAAAATATCGGAGCGGCGGATGCTTATTCCATCCCTGAAACGGGAATTGTTTTGAATGAAGTCCTTCAGGGCAGGGAAGCCAAATCATATACCCTTCAAATGTATGACTCGAAGGGGTGTTCCGCTACCCGAACCGTTGAGGTCGATTTAAATAAAAATACGGCCGACAACAGCCAGTTAGGCCTTAACGTATATCCTAATCCGTTAACAAAAAACGCAACTGTCTTCATTAATGAGGCAAAAGTGAAGGAAGGCTCTGTTCAGGTAGTAACTATTGAAGGAAGGATAATGAGTAATCAATCCATGACATCCAACCAAAGTACAATCAATGTGGAAAAACTGCCTGCCGGTTTGTACATTTTTAAAATGCAGGCCAACGGACGTATTTACAGCAAAGGAGTAGTAAAACAATAAATTTAATCAGGGAATGAATCTGCGTTTTTATTTTTTCAGCAGTTTGATGTGTCTAACGCATTGTTGGTCAGAGGCACAGAACTATACACCCAATCTGTTGCCCCCATCGCCGCAGGCTGCTTCTATTCAGAAATACGGAGATTACCCCGTTTCACTTTATACCGGCGTACCTAACATCGAAATTCCGATCTATCAGGTTCAGTCAGGGGAGCTTTCTTTGCCGATCTCGATCAATTATCATGCTTCAGGGATTAAACCCCGGGACGAAAATGGGTTCATTGGATTGGGTTGGACATTAAATGCGGGCGGGAGCATAAGCCGGACTGTTTACAACAAAGTGGATGAAGATATTGCTTTCCCCATTCCCTTTAAAATAAAAGATTCCATCAGTATTTGTAACAGTATCGCCTCTATTTCTTATTTGTGGAATTTGGAAAAAGATGAATCCATTGGAGGAGCTTTAGACAGTGAATATGATATATTTTCAGTAAATGCTCCTGGTATATCCACAAAGTTTGTGCTGAAAAATAACATTGACGGTACCAAAACGCCAACTTTTTTAAACTACAAACCCTACCTCATTACGCCCTCCACCATTACTCCAGGTTCAGCGTCTACTACCAATGTTATACCCTACTTCCATCTTATTGACCAAAATGGGGTTACGTTTCATTTTGGGCAATCGCTTAAAACCGGGACTCATTATAGAGAAACTTCTCAAAGGCTGAGCGGTCCAAGCACCGGAAATGAATACACTTCGACGTGGTATTTAACGGAAATCATATCGGATGATAAAATGGATACAATCAGTTTTACGTACGGCGGAACGGTTAATGCCATCAATTTCAATACTTCCAAAACCTTCTATGATGAGACGAAGACGGTTAAGGATGAACTGCTAAGCTGGCCTGAAAATTCGAGTAATTGTGATGCTTCGGCGGGAATACCGATGGATTTTACGTTTGTCCCCCCGGGAAATCCTATCATTTATAACCATGAGGTCAACATGACACACGTGCACCATTCCATGAAAAAGCTAACGTCTATTGGCTTTAAGAACGGGAGCGTGGTATTTCAATATTCCGATTTTTTGGACAGAATACTGGTTAAAAACCATTTGCAGCAAAACGTAAAAAACGTAAAGTTTAAACAAAAAAACTTTCCTAACTCCACCTTGAGAGTCAAACTCGACAGTTTGATTCACTACAGTCCCGATGGTTCTCAAAAGGGAGAGTTTTATACCTTTGACTATAATCAAACCATTGAAATCCCCGAAACCAATCCGATACGAGGCATTGATTATTGGGGGTATTATAACGGGCAAAATTCAAATGTATCTTTAATCCCCGGGTGGTCGATTGATTTACAAATGCCGAACGCCTCTTTCCCGACTCCTGGGGGCAATACCCCCGTAACGGCGACGATTGCAGGCGGCAACCGGGAACCCGATGAAACCAATGCCAAGGCGTATATTTTACAGCGCATCAATTACCCGACCGGTGGATATACGGAATTTGATTATGAACTTAACAAGTATATTTCTTCTGCCAATACCCTCAAAAACGGAGGTGGTTTGCGCATAAAAACGATAACTGCCAATGCCAGCACCGATTCACCAGTAGTCAAAACGTATAAATACGGAGAAAACGAGAATGGGGGCGGAGTAGTTGAGGTCGAACCCATTACCCCTCTAATGGTAGATACCAAAACAATCTATTTCAGGCTTTATAACGGAACCGGTGTAGCTGTCCCAGCTAAGATAAGACAGCGTGTTTACCTTTCTGGGTTTGCCGACGGCTCCAATCTAATGGATGTTGCTTCGGTAAAATAC
>JAIXUT010000052.1 GCA_027483385.1 Alphaproteobacteria bacterium | reverse complement strand
CGGGAGCGGCTTGATTGTGGGTCCCGTTGCCGTGCTGGGTTGCCCGAAGGACCACCGTGCCGGGTATACCAGAAAGAGTCACTTGATTGCCTATTACATACGCGGGCCCCGAAATTGAATAATAAGAGGGCGACAGGCCCGAAGATGTAGTTGCACCTAAGACAAAGGGGGTGTTTGTGGTTTGTTTGTCGTTGATTGTTGGAAAAGTAATGGTTTGAGCAATACCGCCACACTGAGGAAAGAGGTCTTTGATGAGGGTGGTGGTTAGACCCAGCGAGTCTGATACTGTGAGATAAACACGGTACCAGTACGAGGCCGCTCCCAATTCACAATCCAAAGGGGCAAGGGTAGTATTGATATTATTGCCCGAATAAGATGAACTCAAGTGTTGGTGGTCATTGTGGGCAAGGTATATTTTCCAATTCAGACTCAGCGAAGCAGGGCTCTGCTCATTGTCTTGGACTGTTGCATTTAAAGTAATAGGATAGTTTTGATTGAGTGGAAAAGAGGCGATGGCGTCCAACGAAGTTGCTGCAATAACAGGAGGAGTATTGTTGAGAAATACGTATAGCGAGTCGGAGGCAGATGCCCCGTTGGCATCGGTGACCGTCACCTTTACGGTATATTTTTGGGGTGCGCTGGAGTTAGATACAAAACGGTGGTGGGGCTTGAGCCCGCTTTCGGTAGGGCTGCCGTCGCCAAATTGCCATAAATATGTCAGGCTAGTACTGTCGGGGTCGTATGATTTTGCCGCACTGAACCGTACAACTAAGGGGCCCGCTCCGTGTGTATTGTCAGCTTCTATCTTGGCAATGGGGGCACTGTTGGTCGTTGGGAAAATTCGTATTATTTGGTTGGCAGTACAGTAAAAAATACCGCTAGTGGTGGGTGAAACACTCAACGAAATGACATTGTTGCTGAGATTTGAAGCAAAATTTTCAACAGCGGTTACTTGATTGGTCATGTCTAAATTGACCATTTTAATCCATTTTTGGGAATAGTCGGCAATGTAGAGCTTGTTGAGGTATTGACTCGATAAATCTGTTCTTTTGTAAAAATCACCAATCAATATGCAATGCCCGCTGATTTCTCCAGGAACTTGTATACCCCCTACCGTATACGTAGTACTGCCCACAATGCTGTATCCTGTTGTGGAGTTATAATAAAGCTGAGGTTTTTTTTTGTTGCTGCCGGGGTCCCAAGTAGCACTGGGATGTTCGGCGCGGGTGTTCTCTCCTTCGTAACGCGGCCAGCCAAAATTTTGCCCCGGGCTAGTAGCGAGATTGACTTCTTCAAACAAAATACTGCCGACATCTCCAATCAACAGGCTTCCTGGGTTTCCCTCATCAGGATTGTGAGAGCCAGTTTCGGGGATGGGCAAGATACCATAAGGATTGCGGAGCCCGCTGGCCCAGATACGCGACCGAGGTGAGCGGGGAGAATCCCCTGAATAATAAGGGTTTGAAGAGATACCATTGCCGTTGGTAGCGTTTATTCTAAGAATTTTTCCGCAATGGGAATCCAGATTCTGACTGCGGTAAGAGCCGATGTTTTCGGCTGCCGTCATAATGCCCCGTGAAACCGTACGTGAACCATAATCAAACCCTCCAATGTCGTTGTTGGCGGCTGTGGCGGCATCCCCAACGGAGATAAAGAGCGTGCCATCTTTGGCGAATTTCATACTCCCTCCCATGTGAAAAAATGACGTACAAGGTATCCCCGTGCTTGCCGTTTCTCCAATCAAGATGGTGCGCGTATTGGCTACTATCGTGGAAAACCCGGTGGCGGCGTCTGCTTGGTACCTCGTGACTCGGGCCATTGTCCCGCCATTACCTGCATCATCGTATTGGCTTCCAATGTTCAATAAATGCTTGGGGTCAACGATGTAATAAATATAAAATAAACCATTGCTCAGAAAATTGGGATCTAGTACTAGGCCGATGAGCCCTAAATCAGTGACGTTGTACACTTCCTGATTAATATCCAACAACGTAGTACGTACACCGTTGTTGATAACATACACTTTCCCTTCCTTTTCCCAGCAGAATAATCTTCCACTATTGTCGAAAGTGAAGCCCATCAGCGAATTAAAGTTGGAAGCATAGACTTGCTGAGCAAAACCTGACGGAAGGGTTTGGGATTGGCCTTTCACAAAAAGAAGCGCCAAATACAAAAGTAAACAGCCTTTTTTCATTTCAAAGGTACGGGCAAAGGTGAATAAAAGTAGGGGCTTCAGGGCGGAATTGTAACAATGCAAAAATACGGACTACACTCTTGTCTTTTGGGGATATTATTGCTCAAAATCGACCGTTTGATAACTTTTTATCCTAAAAAGACAATTTTTGCTCTTTAAATATATAATCTATATATTTAAAGGTTAAAATAAACGACTATATTTTGTAGTATAAAAAGATTAAAAATTAATGGCTAGAAAACAGAAATCACCGCTGCTTGGGCCAGTTAATTGGACCGTACAGCGGTGACCTGTAATTGGAGAAGTGAGTGTTTTTAAATTTCAAATTT
>JAIXUT010000057.1 GCA_027483385.1 Alphaproteobacteria bacterium | reverse complement strand
TTTTTTGACAACCTATATGCAATACAACAGTCAATTTGAGAACATGAATATCAATACGCGTTTTCAGTGGCGTTTTGCGCCCGTGTCAGATTTCTTTTTGGTCTACATCGACAACTACAACACCGCCAACGGCCAATCTCGCAACCGCTCTATCCAAGCCAAGCTGACGTATTGGTTTAATTTGTAACCCATTATTTTACCTTTTCGCTATCAAATCGTTCCAATAGAACTTCAATCTTAGAGAGACGTCCTTCCAATTTCTCATTTTTGTTAGTGAGTTCCTCATTGAGGATTTTGAGTTCTTTGATAGCTTCCACGAGTACAGGAGTGAGTCGGGCATAATCCACCGATTTGTAACCTTGCGCATCCGTAAAAACCATTTCGGGGAAGATTTTTTCGATTTCTTGGGCAACAAAACCTACTTGACGCTCCGTGGAGAAGTTGTTTTCTTTGTATTCATCGGTTTTCCAGTAGTAGTGCAGTCCCTTGAGCTGAGTTACTTTGTGGAGCGGATTTTCGATCGGACTAAAATCCTTTTTGTAACGAATGTCTGAACAGGTCGTAATCGCCCCTGAGGTATTACAAATTGTGCCAGTTACGCGTAGATTGCCAAATACATGCAGTTTTTCAATTGGATTGCCATTTCCGACAGAGACGTTGCCCAACGTAGCTAAATCGTTGATATAGACATTGGCCGCGTCTTTACCACCTCTGATGTAGGTGTGTTCGGTAGTTGAATAATTGAAATGCGAATACCATTGAGTGCCTTTGAAAGCCGCTGTGCCACTGAGTCCTGTGCCTCTGTGTACGTCAAGAGAAGCAGTGGGTGCAGTGGTTCGAATGCCTACATTACCACTTCCTGTGATAAGTGCATAACCTGAGGTGCTTGTAAAAAAGCCCCCTGTACCCGAATCGCTTTCGCCTCTCACAGCCGTATTGGTTTCGTGATATCCTAACACGCCATAACCCGTAGCCCCATTAGAATTACCATATACCCCAACTCCATTGCTTGCCTGCCCCCAAACACCATAACCAGAAGTACCCGTTGATACCCCAGATATTCCCGCCCCACCTCCAGTATTAGCTCCTCTAATCGCTGAGCCATTAATACTATTATTACTAAAAAAAAAAAAAAAAACACCTCCAGACGCCACACTCGAGAAGTTACTATAAGGTAAACTCAGTCCATCGTCCGCCCATTGGGTATCTCCCAAATTATTGGTTGCTTTCAATACCTTTCCTGTAGCAATCGTACCCACACCACTCCCCGCAAATTGAAGCTTGCCTGATGTTTGCAGCGCGTAATTACTTGCGGATGAAAAAGACGCTGCTGTACCTGTACTGACATTAAATGCAGTCAATGACGTGCCTGAACCTGCCCCATAAATGGTTACAGCCCTTTCTATACTACCTGGCGAGTTTTCAAAGCGGGCAACCTCTCCTGGCCCTGTTCCTAAAACGCGAAGCGCGTAGTTATTTCCATTGGATTGAATGTATGCAGTAGGGCTAGTATTACTACTATTGGTCGTTTGAAAATAAGCAGCACTACCGCTATTTGAATTGATACCTTGAATGGTAATGCCTAAACCGCTATTGATCACATTGATTCCGGCCCCATTCCCATTTGAACTAACATTGACGATGTTATTTGAATTGGCAGCATTGGTACTGCTTACATTCAACACCGTATTGGTGCCGTTGGTAGTCAATACGGTCGAGTTAGGCAATAGAGTTGCATTTTGCCCAAAGGCAATGGTGGTCGTCAAACACAATAAAATGCAAAGCTTTTTCATAGAAGGTTTATGTTTTAATTTATACAATCAAAGGTAGCGGCGTGGCTCGCCAAAGTAAATAGCAGAAATCTGTCATTTTTCGACCGTTGAATCAATCCTTTTTGTACTTTGGGGAAGAAAATACCAAAAAAATGAAAACTGTTCACCTTGAGCCACTGACTCCCCAAGGATTTATCAAACAGTATTTTACAGCCCATGGAGGCCCAGAAGATGCGTATTTTACCTACTTCAAGCCCACGATTGAACAACTAAGCAAAACCGCTATTGGCCCCTATTATTGGTTTATCCCCGATAACTACACAGGAAAAATCCTGTACATCAGCGCCGATTGTCGGAAATTAACGCCTTTTACCGCCGAACAATGGCTCAATCTCGAAAATCCCAATGAGCAGTCGCCCAGTATCATGTATCCTGGAGATATTCCCTTTATCTATGCCTCTATTGGCTATGGCATAGAGACCGCTACACAGTATTTCAAGCAGGGGTGCAAAGTAAATCTTGGGGTCTATGCCCGCTTTGAGGATGCGCAGCGCGTTTTTCGGTGGAGACTCATGCAGATTACCGATTTCTATTTTGACGAATCGGGAGCCTGTCAATCGGTATTGGTAGTAATGACCGATATTTCGCACTTGCCTACACCCACCGAACCTTTTGCTACTATGATAGTGGTGGGTCCTCAATTGGAACAAACGTTTCGGGTCTTGCCTTTACAAAAGCAGCTGAACGCTTTACAGAAGATATCTATCACTAAACGCGAACGAC
>JAIXUT010000055.1 GCA_027483385.1 Alphaproteobacteria bacterium | reverse complement strand
CACACCCTGAAGTTCGTCGACCTCATCAACAACGACACCGGCTTTCAGGGCTGGAACGGCCCGTATATCGATGGCATGTTAAGTCCAAAATCAAGGCTTTACGGTGAATATTCGTTCATGGAAGGCCGCATCGACGTGAACGGCGTGCCGCCCGTGGAGTGTACGGGGGGGATTTGCGGCACCTGGCTGAAACTTACCAAAGTTAAAGATAGCCTGGCGAAAGCGGCGCACGCCGAAATGAACGGCGACGATGGCAACCTGGCGGGCGGTGTGCTGCGCGTGGAAATGACGCCAGGGCCGACCGATGACCTGTTTTTCCTGATCGGCAACCGCCCTGCCAGCGGCAGCAGCAGCGTTGAATAGTCGCGCCCTCAAACGCGTTTACAAGTTGGCCCAAGAATCCTAGGGTGCCACTATGATGATGAATCGCCAAGGCAGCAGCCGTGAGGGCCCGTCGGTCGCCACCCGCGTTAAACGCTTTCCGTGGTTGAAGGCCTTGGCATGGGTCACGGCTTTGGGGATGCTCGGCGGCAGCCTGCTGGTGGGCGGGATATTGCTCTATTTTTCCACGCAAGTGCCCGATTTTCGGGGCATCAGCGAATACCGCCCTGCCCTGATTAGTAAAGTGTACGACCGCAGCGGCAACATTATTGCCGAATACGCCAACGAGCGCCGCGTGTGGGTGCCGATTGCGGAAATCCCCAAACCCGTGGTGCAGGCGTTTTTGGCCGCCGAGGATGCCGACTTTTACAGCCATGGCGGCTTCGATTTAAAAGCCATTGTGCGGGCGGCGTTGGTCAATATCTTCACTGAACGGATGCAAGGCGCCAGCACCATTACCCAGCAGGTGGCGAAAACCTTTTTGTTAAGCTCGGAGCGCAGCTATACCCGCAAAATTAAGGAACTGATTTTAAGCTGGCAGATTGAACGGGCCTATTCCAAAAATGAAATTTTGGAGCTGTACCTGAACCGCATTTACCTTGGCAACGGCAGCTACGGCGTGGCGGCAGCAGCGCAAACGTATTTCAGCAAAAAGTTGGCCGAATTAACGATTGGCGAACGGGCCATGCTGGCGGGGATGCCCCAGGCCCCGAGCCGCTTTAACCCAGTGCGTAACCCCAAAGCAGCCAAAGCGCGGCGCGATATTATTATTCGGCGGATGGAAGCCGAAGGGATGATTGATAGCACCGAGGCCGACGCCGCCGTGGCCGCCCCACTTACGCTTACTTTAAGCCCCCTCAAGCAAGGCGAGGACGCCCCGCACTTTGCCGAGTTCATTCGGCGCCTTGCGGTGCAGCAGTACGGCGAGAAAGCTTTGTACGAAGATGGTCTGGCGGTGTACACCACGCTCGATTTAGCCCTGCAGCAAAAGGCCGAAGCAGCCGTGTATAACGGCCTGCGCGCGTTCGACCGCCGCAAGGGCTGGCGCGGGCCAATCACAAGGCTGGAAAGCTTAACGGACTGGCAAAGCCAGGTCGAAGCCCTGGGCGCCAAATATGCGCACTCCGAGCGCCTGGGCGTGCCCGCAGTGGTCCTCAGCATCAAGCAAGGCAAAGTGCGCGTGGGCCTGCCTACGGCTGAAGAGGGGCTGCTCGACCCAGCTTCGGCCCGCTGGACAGGCCGCGGTAACCCGGCCAGTTGGCTTAAAGTGCGCGATGTGGTGCTGGTAAAGCCCCAAAAGGATGACCCCAACGCGGCCATGCGCAGTTTTAGCCTGGAGCAACTGCCAGCAATTCAAGGGGCGTTATTGGCAATCGATGTGGCCAGCGGCGAAGTGCTGGCGATGGTGGGCGGGCTTGGCGAAGGCGTTGGCTTTAACCGCGCGGTACAGGCCAAGCGGCAGGTAGGCAGTGCCTTCAAGCCCTTTGTGTACGCGGCGGCGCTGGAAAAAAACTACACGCCCGCCAGCTTAATTCTGGATGCCCCCGTGGTGTTCCGCACCGGTGAAAATGAATGGAAACCACATAACTACGATAACAAAATTGGCGGCAACACCACCCTGCGCGAGGGGCTGGAAAAAAGCCGCAACCTGATGACCATTCGACTGGCCCAAGATGTTGGCCTGCGCCCGATTGCCGATGTAGCGCGGCGTTTGGGAATTACCGACCGCGTACCGATTACCGACCTTTCCGTAGCCTTGGGGACGCTGACCCTAAGCCTGCTTGAAATGACCAGTGCCTACGCCAGCCTGCCGCGCGGTGGGGCAGCCATGGAACCCAGCTACCTGCGACGGGTGCAGGATGCCGCCGGCACCACGCTGTACCGTGGCCACGCCGCGTGCGAGGATTGCCTGGCCCAACTGGGAGGGAGCCCCAACCAACTCCCAACCCTGCCCAAACCCAACTTAACCCAAGGGTTAAGCCCCCAGGTGGCCTACCAGATGACCAGTATATTGGAAGGTGTGGTACAGCGCGGCACGGCTTACGGGCTGCGGAGCCTCAACCGCGCGGTGGCCGGGAAAACGGGCACGACCAATGATTACATCGACGCATGGTTTATTGGCTTTACCCCAAGCCTGGCCGTTGGCGTGTGGGTGGGCTACGATACCCCCCGCAGCATGGGTGTGGGGGAAACGGGCGCGCGCAGTGCCCTGCCCATCTGGCGCGAGTTTGTGGCCGCTGCACTAGATGGCACCCCGGTTGAAGCCTTCGCCGTGCCTGAAGGGCTGGAGTTTGTGCGCATCGATGCCAAATCGGGCTTTCTGCCTGGCGTGAACACCGAGCGCACCTTCACCGAAGCCTTTCTGCCCGGCACCGCACCCACGCAGGAAACCCCCGCGTTTGTGGATGACCCCTTAAGCGTGCCCACGGGTGGCGAAACCCAAAGCCCCGGCACCATGGAAAACCTGCTGCGGAGTTTTGGGATATTTTAGTGGAACGTCAGTTCTGGATTTATATTGTGGCAAGCCAACGCAACGGCACGATTTACATTGGTGTTACAAATGATTTGGCGCGTAGGGCATGGGAACATGCGGAGGGAAAGGTTGCAGGTTTTACGCAAAAGTATAATCTCAAAAAATTGGTTTATTATGAAGAATTCCCAAGCATTACTGGTGCCATTAAGCGGGAAAAACAGCTAAAGGGCTGGAAGCGTGAGCGGAAATTGGACTTGATTGAGGCACACAACCCACAATGGCTGGATTTACGTCCGCAGCTCTAACTCTTTCATGCGGTCATCCTGAACGGAGTGAAGGACCCAGGCGAATGCTAAGAATTTCTCCTGGGTCCTTCGGCCTTGCCTCAGGATGACCGCACGGGGCATGGGTGACATACGCCGTATGCTCTGTTATTTTCAACTATGCTTTACATCCTTCGCTTTTATACCATCGCCGACTTCAATTTCTGGCTGCAATTACACCACGAAGCCTACCGCCCAAGGGTGGAACCGATTTTTGGCTGGGACGCTGAAATCCAACTATCTTATGCCAAAATAGAAGCCGAAACGGCTTATAGCGGGCAGTTTATTATTCAGCAAAATGGGGAAGATATTGGCTATCTCTCTTATCAGTGGGAAGTATCGGGCGAGCTTTATTTGGCCAACATTATTCTCATCCCCGCCATGCGCGGAAAGGGCTTAGGCAAAGAGATTATTCAAGACCTGATGCAGTGGGCCAAGCGCCTGAACCGCACCATTTTCCTAAGTACTTATGAAAACAATCCTGTCATACAGCTTTACGAAGCCCTAGGGTTTGTGATGTATGAACATAACCTCGATAATCACCATTATTACCTGCGCTGGAGCGCCCCACAGAAAAGTTGACCCATGAAAGCCGAAACCACCGCCCTCATCGCCCAAATCGAGCAAGCCCTGGGCCTGCTCGGGAGGAGCCTTTGACCTCCCTGCCGCACGGGATAAGTTAGCCGCGCTGGAAGCCCAGATTGCCGACCCGGCGTTTTGGAACAACGCCCAAGCCGCCCGCCCGGTGGTGAAGGAAAAGGCGGCATTGGAAGCGCGGCTGAATCAGTACGACACCATCGCCGGGCAATTAAGCGACGCCAAAACACTGCTGGAACTGGGCGAAGCCGAAGGCGACGCGGCGAGTATGGAAGAAGCGGAAACGCTGCTGACTGGTCTCCTGCCCCAAGCCCAAAAGCTGGAAACGCAATGTCTGCTGGGCGGCGAACTGGACGATGCCGCCTGCTATATTGAAATCCATGCCGGCGCGGGTGGGACGGAAAGCTGCGACTGGGCCGCGAT
>JAIXUT010000102.1 GCA_027483385.1 Alphaproteobacteria bacterium | reverse complement strand
CCATGCCTTCTATTTATAAATTTTTGTTGCGATACTATGCCGTTTCTCACAATCCAGAGGCGCTAAGGCATATTGAATTGTCGCTCAACCGTATTGCATTGGGGGGGATTTATGACCACGTAGGTGGTGGTTGGGCGCGTTATTCGGTGGATGATGAGTGGTTTATTCCGCACTTTGAAAAAATGCTTTACGATAATGGCCAATTGGTGAGCATTTTTTCGGAAGCATATACCCTGACCAAGAGTGATTTGTACAAAAGTCGCGTGTACGAGACCATTGATTGGCTGGCGCGCGAAATGACTAGTATGGAGGGTGGTTTTTATTCAGCTCTTGATGCTGATAGTGAAGGAATTGAGGGAAAATTTTACATCTGGACGCAGGCCGAATTGAAAGAAATCTTAGGAGAAGATTTTGGGTGGTTTTCTAAATTGTATAACATCAGAGCCGCGGGCAACTGGGAGCATGGGTATAACCATTTGCATCTAGTCACTCCTTTTCCACAGAAAGAAGCCGAAGGTATAGCGTACCAAAATGCCCTCCAAAAACTCTTTAAAGCCCGCGAAAGCAGAATCCGCCCTGGATTGGATGATAAGATATTGGCTTCGTGGAATGGCTTGATGCTGAAAGGATTGACCGATGCTTATCGGGCGTTTGGCGAAGAAAAGTTTAAAGAGTTAGCCTTAAAAAATGCGCAATTTTTGAAAGGAAAAATGACCGCGCCAAACCACCAACTGTGGCATAGCTACAAAAACGGTAAAGCGAGTATCGTCGGTTTTTTGGAGGATTATGTGGCGGTCATTGATGGCTATTTGGGTCTGTATCAAGCCACTTTTGAAGAAGAATGGCTTGACGAAGCGTTGCATTTAATGGCCTACGCGGTCGAAAATCTGTACGATCCCGAAGATGAACTTTTTTATTTTACGGATGGCAATGCCGAAGAATTGATTGCGCGAAAAAAAGAGGTTTTTGACAACGTGATGCCCGCCTCCAATTCGCTCATGGCCCATAATCTGTTTGCTTTAGGAACATTGTTTGACTACGCCGACTACGTAAAGTTAGCGGATTGGATGTTGGCAAAAATGCGGAATGCACTCCTGACCGACGTGCAATGGGGCACCAATTGGGCGGCATTGTACGCATTAAGGGCGCAACCTACGGCCGAAATCGCCATCGTCGGGGAAGAAATGGAACATTTTCGTCAACAATTAGAAGAGCGTTTTGTGCCAAACAAAATACTGGTTGGTACAAAAACGGTTTCGGATTTACCTCTTTTGCAGGACCGTATTGCCAAACAGGAGCAGACAACGGTGTACGTTTGCTTTAACAAAACCTGTCAATTGCCGGTTAATACGATGGAAGACGTTTGGAAACAACTGAATTATATCAACGAATAAAACCCATATCGCATCCTGCCTACCCATGCCCACTTCTACCCCTTTTGAACAGAAAAAGCAGTTTCTGTTCCTCACTTTGTGTGGTCTTTTTTTGACCAATGCGCTGATTGCGGAGATTATCGGCGTCAAAATATTTTCCGTTGAAGCCCTACTCGGCACCTCGCCCGCTCAGTTGCCTTTGTTTGGTACTAAGCTGGATTTTAACATGTCAGCGGGAGTGGTCAACTGGCCGATTGTGTTTATTACTTCCGACATTATCAACGAGTATTTTGGAAAAAAAGGCGTTCGTCGTATTTCGTACCTGACGGCTATTTTCATTGCTTACATGTACATAGTCATATATGCTACCACATCTCTGCCACCCGCCCAATTTTGGTTGGAGGTCAACAGTAAAGACAGCCACGGCAACGCCATGAACATCGACGGGGCCTTCAACGCGATTTTTCGGCAAGGTCTCGGTATTATGCTTGGGTCGATTGTCGCTTTTTTGATCGGGCAAGTGTTAGATGTAACCGTTTTTTCGTGGTTGCGCCGGCGTACGGGCAGCAAATACATTTGGTTGAGAGCTACGGGCTCAACGCTGTTTTCACAATTGGTAGACAGCTTCGTCGTGATTTTTATTGCCTTTTACCTTTTCGGCAACTGGTCGGTAACACAGATTTTACAGGTGGGCAGCATCAATTACATTTACAAAGGTTGTATTGCATTGTTGACAACGCCTGTTTTGTACGTAGCACATTATTTAATTGACAAATATTTGGGCAAAGAAAATGCCCGTAAATTGGCCGATGAAGCCGCAGGTATAAGTTTTACGGCTGTGTAGCTATGTCTTTTTATGTTTACCATCTTTCCTGCCGCCACACTTTCTGTTGATGGGTCCCGAGGAAAGTCCACGCTACCATGCGACTTACTTTTTGTCCTTGAGCCATTTCAATCGTCTGTATTTCAAAGGCTTTTGCCTTTTTTAGGGCTTTGTATAAAAAGGGCAATGTCGTTTTTTTAGAAACCAATGAAGTAAACCAAAAACATTGGTTGCCAATTTGGGCACTTTGCTCAATCATCTTGGTAACAAATGCTTTTTCGCCTCCTTCACACCATAATTCGGCGTTTTGTCCGCCAAAATTCAGGGTTTCTTTTTGGGAAGCACTTGT
>JAIXUT010000113.1 GCA_027483385.1 Alphaproteobacteria bacterium | reverse complement strand
TAATAAAATATCTCGTTTTCGTAATAGTCGGCTTCAAAGAGAATTCCAATTTTTTTACCAATAAGTTTCATGTTAATCCGGTTTACAGGCTAATTTAATGGGCTGTAAATCAGCAACTTTTTAAATAATTTCAGTAAGATAGGTAAAATAAAGAACTCGGTATTAATTCTTTATTTTACCTGCTTTGAATTAAAGCGTAGCCGACCCTTCATAGTATTTCAAATCGTCGACTGTATATCTGGTGATGATGGGGCTACCGTTGGGGCCCACTTTCACGTCCCATGTTTGGTATGCATCAAGTGTAATGCGCTTGCTGTAAGCATCGGGTGCATTCCAAACACTTGCCTCCCATTTTACTACAACTTTTACCACGGCGGTGTCGCCATTGATGACGGCTTCGGTCGATTTTACGGTGTGTACTTCATCGAAGAAAATGCGGATAACGCGCTGAAACCAGCCTTCAAAGCCAGCGTAGCCATAGACCGTTGCTTCTGGAAAAACCATTTCCAAACCTTCGTCAGCCAGCATCGGAAGTACTTCAACCATAGGAGCGTGAACGTCTAACTTGCGGTACCAAACCTCGGCAAGTGATTGTATTGATTCTGGAGTTAACATATAATTTCTTGTTTAATAAAAGTTATAATTTGATGCGATGGGTTAGGAGTAAGGCTTAGGCCAGTGTACCGTCGGGGTGTTGTACCATACCTGCAAAGTGAATGGCGATTTTGCCGTCTTTTAGCACCCAGCTGTCAGCAAAGCGCATATTGGCGGTATCATTCCCGAATTTCATCGTGATTTGTTCGGTAATCATCAGGGTTTGTGGGTCTTCGGTTTCGGCCCAAAACACGATGTCGGTTTCTAGTCCGTCGATCCCCAAAATTCCCTGCATGTGTTCACGGATTTGGTCACGACCTTTGTAAATAACGGGCGCTTTTGAAAAACTGCTGATCAGGAGCGCGTCGTCGGTGTATTGATCCAGTAGTGCCTCAATGTTTTTGTCAAGGATAAGTTGGATGTGTTCGCGGTACATTTTGCCCAGCGGGCTGTCGGGTACGTTTTTCATGACAAATATATTTTTTCAGGTTGTTTATTCTTTGTGAGCAGCTTCGTTGACAAGGCGTTTTTGAAGTCCCAAAAGCCGGTTGAGTGACCAAAAAAAGATACTGGCCAACGTCACTAAAACGAGGGCAATTCGTAGTGTGTCGTTGGGCTCTGTTTCCCATCTCTTTTTGATCAACAGATAATAAGCAAGTCCTAATACAAAATAGACCGCGCAGATGATTGCGTGGCTATTAAGGTCTGAAGAATGGCCTGTACGGTTGCTATGGTTAAAAACAATGGGCCAAACGTACCAAATCGTCATGGCAAAATGCCAAGTTGAAAGGGCCCAAACATACAGTTGAAAATGATGCGGAGATTCTGCCAAAAATGACCACATCAAAATCGGGAATAAAGCAGAAAAACGGGCAGTATCGAAGATAAATCTGTTGAAAGAACCCTGATACGGCACTCGCTCCATCAAAACACTAAATCCCAACCACGCCGTAACGATAAAAAAAAGCGTGGTCAGAAAAGAAACTAACACCAAGACATCGTTCCAAACGGTAAAATCAAAGTTTGGGGATGTGTTCCAATGAAAGCGGTCATTAAGAAGACGAAAGCCTGTTACGAGTGTAAGTGAAAAAAACAACGTGATTAGATTCGGTAATCTTACCAGTACTTTGGATAAAGTGTTAGTTTCCATTTTTGTGTTTAGTTGGGATTTTGTTGAAGGTAAGGTTTAGCGAAGTTGCTCCAGCAATCCCCAATCGTCCCAGTTCGCCCATGCTTCTGTTATTTTACCATCTACGACGTGGTACATAACTATGCCTTTCCAAGTGGCTCTTTTGCCCGTAGCTGGGATTCCAGCAAACGTGTTTTGGTGCGTGCCAGGTGCGGCAAACCGTACCACGACTTTGTCGCCCTCTGCCACCATGTCTACGATTTTAAGGTCAAGGTCAGGAAACGCACCGTATAGCATATCCATTTGATTATGGAGGGCATTTTCGCCTTTGATTGCCTCTGGAACGGCAGAACGGTCGATGTAGAAACCGGGTGCCGTAAAATCATTGAATTTACTAAAGTCTCGATTGACAAGGATGGCATTTACGTATCCTCTGACAAGTTCTTTGTTTGCTTCGACTGACATAATTTTTTGGAGTTTTAAAAAGAGTTTAATGACTGCAACCCGCAATGCTTAAAAGTCGTACAGTTTTTTGATGCCGCCGATTTGATTCATCAGGCTCATGACGTCATTCTGAACCTTGGCTTCGTAAATTTTGCCTTCTTCGTTAAATCTGAAGAGTGTCATTCCGTTGATGGCAACATCTTTGTTGCTGGCTGGTACATTGCGCCAAGTACCAATGTGCTTGGACTTCATGGCCCAAAAAGCGGCGCCGTTTTTTTCATCAGCTACAATATCTTCTTCTGACTCAACTGAATAGGTCAAATTCTCAAAAATACTTCTGTTTCTTTCAACCAATCCCATGAATGCAGCACGACCGTCGAGGTGCGCAAAAGCCAGTATAAACTGGAAGTTTGGGTCAATGATTCTCTCGGCGATTTCTACGTTGCCTTTGCTCCAGACATCTTCCAGAAACTGGCGAATCGCTACTCTGTTTTGTTCAATTCTAGTCATGATGACAGTTGGCTTGAGAGGATGAAAGTTGGGTTTTGAACCCAACTTATGGATTGATTATGCACCGGGAGGAGGAGGAACCACGCCTAATTGTTGCAATAGGCCTAATTCATCCACATTTGCCCAGCGCTCAGCAATTTTGCCGTCTGCCATTCTTACAATCGTTGTACCAGTAAGGGTGATGGTCTTGCCGCTGGGGGGCATTCCCATCACACCACCCGTATCTGTTCCTAAAAGGCTCCAACGGTGTACCACCTTATCTGCTGTATAAATCTCGTCAAGGATGGTCAACTTAACATCAGGCATGGCATGACGAAACATACCAACGATGTGTTTGAAGCTGCCAGAGCCTGGTTCAGTCTTACTTTTACCACCTACCAAAGAGTGGTCAACTGCATCGGCAGATAATAAATCTTCGCGTACGTTTCCTGTGTTCCATGCGGCCTCAAAAAACTCAATGCAAATCGCATTATTTTGTTCGGGAGTAAGTGACATAACTGTGTGTTTTAGGTTTTATTATTGGTTTTTTGTAAAGGAAATTGTTTCTTATTTTGTTGTAAAATGTTATTTATGAGGTGGTTGTGTCGTTGGAAAAAGCTACTTCGGTCGGTAGTGCGCCCATCAATGAACCCACCAATTGTAGATGTACTTTTCCTTCCCGAATCAGCATCACGTCATAAACACGTCGTTGGCCCAACGAACTTTTTACTGTGGCCTCAAACCAAATGTAATCATGGTCGTTGGTAATGTTTTCGACCGAAAGGGGCGTAAATCCCGATTCTTTGGCAAACAGGTCTTGAAACATCTGCCTGATGGCTTCGCGACCGGCTACATCTACCCGGGCAGTTATCAATTGAGCATCCTCTGTAAAAAAATCATCCGCCAATCCATTAAAATCACCCTCACTGTGAAATTCAAGATAGCGACTGTGAAAAGCCCGTGCCGTGCTGGAATCAGGAGCTGTAAAGCCCGAAAAATCATCGGATTGCCACACGGTACCTTGGCGTAAGCCAAAGAGTTGAAGGTAAAATTTTCCGTTTTGGATAAACTTTACCTCGTAAATTTTGACAGGATTATTTTGGGGATTTTGAATGGTCATTTCCATCCAAATAAAATTTTTGCCCACCGTAAACTTGTCAATGGTACGTTCTCCTAGTGTGCTTAAGCGGCTCAAATACAGTCGTATCAACTCTTTTAGGGCTAGGTGTCCTTCCGCCCTGAAAGTGAATCCATGGATACGGGCATCGGCAGAATAACACTCCTCAACCATTCCGTCAATATCGCCTCTTTGCAGAAAACCCATTTGCTTCGCTTGCAAAGCTTCGACTTCAGCGGTTTGGGTGTTTTGATTTTCCTGCATGATTGAAAATGACTTTTTTCGTTGGAGGTATTATTGTTATTTAATCACACCCAATTGCTGTAATAAACCGAGGCTATCGCCCGACATCCACATTTCGGCAATCTTTCCGTCTTCGATTCGAAACATATTGATTCCTTGGTCGGTCACATCGCGATTGGTGGCAGGGTTTCCCAAAAATACACCCGTATTTGTGGCAGTATAGGACCACCTGCAAACCACCTTATCACCTTCAGCTACCAAATCATGGATCGTAAAATGAACATTTGGAAATGCAATGAGTGCCGTTTTTAACCATACTTGAAAAGATGGAGGCTGGTGTGCCTGACCAGGCGGAAAGTGCAATTTTACGTCTGGATGCGTAATCTCGTCGATTACCTTTTCGTCCTTTTTGTTCCAAAGGTCAGTCCAGTATCTGGTAACCACTGCTTTGTTGGCTTCAATTGACATGAGAATAGCTTTAACGTTTTCGGTAAAAAAAAACAGAGTTTATTTAGGCAGGAATTACGCCTAATTGCTGCATGAGACCGAAATCATTTTCGTTGACGTGAACAGAAACAATCTTGCCATGGCGAATGGTGAAAATGTCGATACCAAAGTCCTTGATTTTGTTTCCTGTGGCAGGTGCTCCCAAGAACTCTCCCAAGTGAGTTCCCGTAATTTGCCAACGGCTGGCTACTTTGTTGCCTTCGCTCATGTGGCGCAATGCAGTAAACTGAATATCGGGGAATGCATTACGGAGGTACATCACAAAGCCTTTGAAAGCCTCGTATCCCGTAATTGGCTCTGGTTGGGTTGGAATAATGAAGGCGAAATTGGGAGCCAGAATTTCTTCAATCACTTCCAATTTACCTTCGCTCATGATGTCTTGGAAATAACGCATCGCCAAGGCTTCGTTTTGCTCAGGAGTGGTTTCTTCCACAATCTCTGGGGCAGGAATTACGCCGAGTTGCATCATCAATCCAAGGGTATCTTCATGGCCGATTGACTCGGTGATTTTGCCGTCTTTGATGGTGTGCCAAGTCATTCCATCAATCTGGAAATAATTTCCAGTAGCTTCCAAATTGCCTTTTACGGTCAACAATGGTCCACCAACGTGCGTGCCGCCACCTACCCAGCGGGTAGCTACCCAATCTCCACTGGCCACCATGTCTTGAGGGTCAATGTAAAAATCAGGGAATGCACTGTGTAACATATTTACCAGACCCAAAAAACCATCTGGCCCGTGGAAGGGCTCGGGGTGAGTGGGTAACGTAAAAACGAAGTCTTCTGACAGAATTTCATAGGCTGAATCCTTATTCGCCTGGTTCATGATTTCATGAAAGTACCGACGCGCGATGGCTTTGTTTGGGTTGCC
>JAIXUT010000131.1 GCA_027483385.1 Alphaproteobacteria bacterium | reverse complement strand
GCACGTTTGTCATTTTGGGCTTGGAGGAGCGTAGTCGCAAAGAGCGATGCTATAACCAAAAATTTTCTCATTGTCGTAGGTTTAATTACTCTTTTTAGACAGTTTTTCCTTTTGATGGTTTAAAAACTGTACCGTAATAACAAAATATACGTTGCAAAGTTACCACAAGTCCGTTAACAAGCGACAAAACCTTTACAAACAGCTACGTGCTGTTCGATGAAAACGTCAAAGGCTGGCTTATACTTTCTTCAATTAAAAGTTTTTGAGCATTTGTTCCAACGATGCAATATCAGTAATGAGTACTTCACGCGCTTTGCTTCCCTCAAAAGGCCCCACAATACCCGCCGCTTCCAGTTGGTCCATGATGCGCCCCGCGCGGTTGTAGCCCAGTTTAAGCTTGCGCTGAATCAACGATGTACTTCCCTGCTGACTGATAACGATAACCCGCGCGGCCTCATCAAACATAGAATCACGGTCGGCCAAGTCAACGGCTTCGCGGTCGGTTTCTTCATCGTCTCCGCTGAATTCAGGCAGGTTGTAAGCCGACGGATAACCGCGTTGGTTTCCGATAAAATCACACACTTCATCAATTTCGTCGGTATCGGCAAATGCACATTGTAAACGAATCATGTCTGAGCCCGACGAAAGCAGCATGTCTCCCATACCCACCAGTTGCTCCGCTCCGCCCGTATCCAGAATGGTGCGAGAATCTATTTTTGAGGTAACTCTAAAAGACAAACGTGCGGGGAAGTTGGCTTTAATCAAACCCGTAATCACATTGACGGAAGGGCGTTGCGTAGCAACTACCAAGTGAATGCCGATGGCCCGCGCCAACTGCGCCAAACGCGCAATGGGCTGCTCTACTTCTTTGCCAGCGGTCATCATCAAATCAGCCAACTCGTCGATGACCAGCACAATATAAGGCAGAAAACAATGCCCGCGCTCGGGACTCAACTGCCTTTGCGTAAACTTAGCGTTGTACTCTTTGACGTTGCGAACGCCCGCTTCTTTCAACAAATTGTAGCGATTGTCCATCTCAATACAGAGGGAATTGAGCGTATGAACCACTTTTTTGGTATCCGTAATGATGGCTTCTTCGCTGTTGGGAAGCTTGGCCAAAAAATGCCGTTCAATTTTGTTAAACAAGGTCAATTCCACCTTTTTCGGGTCCACCAACACAAATTTTAGCAACGCTGGGTGTTTTTTATAAATCAACGAAGCCAATAACACATTCAATCCGACTGATTTTCCCTGCCCTGTGGCACCCGCCATCAATAAGTGAGGCATTTTAGCCAAATCTGTGATAAAAAACTCGTTTGAAATGGTTTTTCCCAAGGCAACAGGCAAGTCAAACGTACTTTCCTGAAATTTCTTACTTGCTAATACCGACCGAATAGAGACCATTTCGCGGTTTTTGTTGGGCACCTCGATTCCGATGGTCCCTTTGCCGGGCATGGGCGCAATGATACGAATCCCCAACGCCGCCAAACTCAATGCTATATCATCTTCTAAGCTTTTAATTTTGGAAATACGTACCCCTGCTTCCGGAATAATCTCATACAGTGTAACGGTCGGCCCAATCGTTGCTTTGATGCTGGCAATACTTATACCATAGTTACCGAGCGTTTCCACAATCCGGTCTTTGTTGGCTTCCAACTCTTCTGCCGTTACTTTTGAGCTCCCTTCACCACGATTATGCAACAAATCAAGCGTTGGGAATTGGTAATTAGGCAAATCAAGCGTTGGGTCATAGGGCCCATGCTCGGCCACCAAATCGTTGGCTAAGTGGTCAGCATTCGCAAAGGGTACTACGGGAATTTTTGTGGTTGTTCCTGAAACGGGTATCTCATCCGCGGGGCTTTTCTCATCTGTCATCTCATCTGCATTTTCAACAATCAGCGTCAACCCACCAGAGACCGGTTTGGCCGCTGCTTTTCCGTTGGGTAGGTTCCCGTTCAATTCAATCGTTTTAGCTCTTTCAGCTTCAACGGTCACGGTTTCTTTTTTAGGCTGCGCAACGGCGGGAGCCACCACTTCTTCCTCCTCGTCTTCTACGGTTGGTTCAGGATATTTATCTTCTTCCGAAACCACTTCTAAATCAAGAGGCCTTGCTCTTCTTTTGATGGGGTTCTCAAATCGGTCGGCCAATTCATCAAATGAATTAATACCGTGAAAATAAACCAGCACCGTTCCGAAGCCTCCCAAGACCACAAAGAAGCTCCCCCAGCCGATGTAATGGTCCATTAAACTATTAATTTCGTAGCCGATTCCACCGCACAGAAAACTCATCGAACGCACAGAATCCGTTTTTAAAACGAGAAATCCGAAAAACAGACTAAGCAAAAAAATGTACACTAAGGTGAGTTGTGTGGTGCGTTGGAGTGGTAATAATTCACGCTTTTGCGCAATTTTAAAACCGATCAGAAACAGCAAAAACGGAAACCCTAAAGCCGCTATCCCAAACCACCGAAAGATAAAAAAGTGGGAAAGCAACAGGCCAAAAAATCCCATTCCGTTTTGAGTCTCCTGGGAAGAGATGCGAAGTTTGGTGGTAAAAGCAGAATCCACCACGCTTTGGTCAGCCGCGCCCGTAAACAGATACCACACAAAGGCACCCAGCATGTACAGCGACAAGAACACCAATGCCCAACCCCACATTTTTTGTTTGCGCGGATCTGAAGGCATTTGCTTAAACGGGGCGTTCGGTTGCCCCATATCGCTGCCGGCAGTGCTTTTTCGCTCACGCTTTTGGGGCGTTGAAGGAATAACATTCTTAGCCATCGATGAAAAAAGGTT
>JAIXUT010000148.1 GCA_027483385.1 Alphaproteobacteria bacterium | reverse complement strand
CGAGAATTTATCCAAATTTCCCAACCCAAAATTTAGCGACTGACCGCCACCCATCGAAAGACCAGCGATGGCACGGTTGTCTTTGTCGGTGAGCGTAGGGTATTTTTTCTCGATAAACGGAATGAGGTCGTTCAACAAATCTTTTTCAAAAGTGGCAAAGGCCTGAACTTTGTCGGGTGCCATGATATTGCCAGTGGCACGGTCGTCTTTCATGGCGCGGCCATTGGGCATTACTACAATCATGGGTTGTATTTTACCCTCGGCGTAGAGATTGTCCAAAATGTTTTGGGGACTTGCGCCTTTGAACCATTCTTTTTCATCGCCACCGATGCCATGCAAAAGATAAAAAACGGGGTATTTTTTCTTTTTGTCAAAACCAGGTGGCGTGTAAACCAATGTTTTACGCATCGTTCCCACCGTTTTGGAATCATACTGCACCGTATCAATTTTGCCTTTGGCTATACCTATTTTTTCCTGTTCATAGCCTTTGGGCATTTCTTTTTCCATTTTTTGGGCAAAACCGATAAAACTGCACAAAAGAAGGAACACAATTATTGAATTTTTCATCATTCTGAGGTTAAAGGGACTTTTGAAAATTATTTGAAAAGCAAAGGTGCCATTGCGAGCAAACTGCGTCTCCAAGTCAGAAACTCGTGACCTGTTTTGTCAGAAACGTAAGAGACAGCGTTGAATCCTGCTTCTTTCAATTTGGTCGTCGCTTCCAGAATTCTTTCAGGTTTTTCTTTACTGCCCGCACTCAAAAAAATCAGTTTGACTTTCGATTTGTCTTTGATGTCTTCAGGAGCATACATGCCTCCGCTTAACAAACCATAATAGGCAAAAACGTCTGGTTTATTGAGGGTGATGGTTTTAGTTTCCATACCGCCCATACTCAAGCCCGCCATCGCTCGGTGCGATTGTTTGCCAATTGTTCTGAAATTAGCGTCAACGTAAGGAATGAGTTCGTCAATCAAAACAGTTTGGAAAGGTTCGATTTTGAAGTCTCTGATTCTACCCCATTTCACTTCGTTGGTCATTCCGTAGGTATTTACAATGATAAACGGCTTGATTTTTCCTTCGGCAATCAGATTATCCATGATCAAGTTGGCATGGCCTTGGTTCATCCAGGCCGTTTCGTCTTCGCCCCAACCGTGTTGCAGGTAAAGGACCGGATACTTTTCTTTGGTATTTTTTTCATATCCCGGTGGAGTATATACGAATGCTCTGCGTGAAGTATTGGTACTTGGCGATGGAAAAAGTACCTGTTGAACATGACCGTGCGGTACGTTTTTAAGCGCGTAAAAATCTCGGTCGTGGGCGGGAATTTCAATGCCGCTTTCCCAACGGGTGGAGCCGAAGAAATTTAAAGTACCAGGGTCGTTGAATTTTCCACCGTCGATGTTCACATTGTAATAGTGAAAACCTTCGTCCATTGGGCCCTCGGTGGTGCCCACCCATGTTCCGTCATCGGCCTTTTTGAGTTTTGTGCCTCCTTTTCCGCCAAGTCCTAAACTTACTCTTACGCTGTCAGCAGCGGGTGCCACTATTTTGAAACGTGCATAGCCTTGCGAATTGACCATGGGGTATTCCTGTCCAGGCTGGTTGAAAGTGGAAGGTTTGAAATCCTCCACAACGGATGTTGGTGCTTGAGCAAAGCAAATACTGCTTGATAAAGCAGTAATGAAAGCTATTTTTCGGAGTGTCTTTTTCATTTTTATGGGATTGAATAAGTTTGAATTCTATTTAAAAATTTCTTGGAGCGACGTGGCTAAAAACAGCTTACAGTTCATCCACGTGTGTCCGCCAGAAACAATGAATGGTTTCACTTTGATTTTCTTTTCGTTGAACATGGCGAGATTTTGTTTCACGCTTTCGTAAAGAAAATCTTCGGTTCCTACGCTGACCGTGAACAGTTTCAGTTGTTTGTTGATTTTGTCAGCATCAGGTGTCCAGTCGGTAAAATTCTTTTTAAATTCGTCGGTGGCGGTGTACGGGGCGTACGAACAGATGTAGGCAAACTTGTCGGGGTTGGTGAGGCCGATGTTGAGCGTTTGCCCGCCGCCTACCGAAAACCCTGCCACGGCGCGGCCTTTGCTGTCGGTTTGTACGGGATAATTAGCTTCAACAAATGGAATGATGTCGTTCACTACGTCTTTGGTAAAATCGGGCATCGGAGCTGGACGAACGTTGCCGTAGGGCATTACAATGATCATGGGTTTTGCTTTGCCCTGTGCAATGAGATTATCAGCAATGAAGTTGGCCCGACCTACTTTGGTCCAGGTTTCTTCGGTATCCGACCCGCCGTGAATCAGGTACAAAACAGGGTACTTGGTTTTACCGCTGGGGTCAAAATTGGGTGGGGTATACACCAGCAACTGGCGGGTTGTATTCAGCGTTTGGGAGAAATAATTGTAGTAAGTAACCTTGCCGTGAGGGACGTTTTGCAGGGTGTGAACCAAAGGTTTGTCTCCTTTAACGTCCACAATGCTCCGCTTGAATCGTTCATTGGCAAAAATATGTGTATTGTTGGGGTCAGCGACTCCTACCCCGTCAACGGTAAAACTGTATGGGTAAATATCGGGCGTAACGGGCGGCACCGTAACTCGCCAGATGCCCGAGGTATCTTTGGCAAGGGAAACCGGCTCTTTCAAAAATTCACCCGAAAGCTTTACCTCACGCGCCGTTTTGGAAAAATAGGTAAACGTGATGCTGTTATCCGGATGAACAGTGGGCGAACTGATGACGGGCGGACGCTGTTGAGCCGACACGTTCACGTAAACGAACCCAAGTAAAAGGAAAAAAAAGGTAACCTTGTTCATGTGCTTCGGTGATTTATTTGAACAAAACAGGCAGTGTCTCATTGAGATATTTCTTCACATTCATCCACGTGTGGCCGCCGTCGGTGACGTAACTTTTGACATTTATTTTTTTCTCTTTCAAATAGTTTTCCCATTCAACCGTGCCTTTATAAAGAAAATCATCGGTACCGATTCCCGAAAAGAGCAATTTGAAATCTTTATTGGTTTTTGCGGGATTCGAGATGATGTTGGTAAAACTTTTGTCCATCTCAGCAGGCGAAATGTAAGAGGCATAACTGCACACGTACGCAAACTTATCGACGTTGTTAAAGGCCGTACGGAGCGTTTGACCACCCCCGCGCGAGAAACCCCCAATGGCGCGGTTATCGCGGTTGTTGAGGGTGCGGTAATTTTTTTCGATGTACGGAATGATGTGAGAGACAAGGTCGGTTTCAAACAGTTTCATGCGGCGCAGGGCATCATCACCGTCGCGGCTCATGACATCGGTAGGTTTGTCTTTGCCCGTTTGCTCGGCAATTTTCGCCAACGGATTTCCGTAGGGCATGACAACAATCATTGGTTTGGCCGTACCCGCCGCAATCATATTATCGAGCATCAGGTTTACTTTGCCCACTTTCCAAAACGTTTCTTCGGTGTCGG
>JAIXUT010000115.1 GCA_027483385.1 Alphaproteobacteria bacterium | reverse complement strand
TGCCTGTGGGTACCCACGTGTAAGCCATGTCGGTCAGGTTCACAAAAAAGTCTGTCGTCAAGGCGCCGGGGGTGTCGGTAAACATGCCGTGCCGCGCCCCACCATGGTTTGCGCCGATCACCCGCAGGCCACCAAGCAAGACCGTTACCTCAGGCGCGGTAAGGCCCATCAGCTGAGCCCGATCGAGGAGCATCTCCTCGGGGGAGACGGCATAATCGGACTTCACCCAGTTGCGGAAGCCGTCGTGCAGCGGTTCTAAAACCCCGAATGTGGTGGCATCTGTCTGTTCTTGTAAGGCATCACCCCTGCCAGGTACGAACGGCACAACGATGGCAAAGCCGCCAGCCTTCGCCGCTGTTTCGATGCCGACATTGCCAGCGAGTACGATCACGTCTGCAAGGCTTGCGCCATGGTTGCGGGCGATCGGCTCCAGCGCGGCGAGCACGCGGCCGAGGCGCTCCGGCTCGTTCCCCACCCAATCTTTCTGGGGCGCCAATCGGATGCGTGCGCCATTCGCCCCACCGCGCAGATCGGAGCCCCGAAAAGTACGGGCGCTATCCCATGCAGTCGCGACGAGTTCCGCCACGGGCACCCCGCTTGCTTGAATTGCCGCCTTGACCGCACCCACGTCCCAGTTCTTTGGCCCAGCGGGGATTGGGTCTTGCCATAGCAAGTCTTCGGTCGGTGCATCGGGGCCAATGTAACGGAGCTTCGGCCCCATATCGCGGTGGGTCAGCTTGAACCAGGCGCGGGCGAAGGTATCGTTAAAGAAGGCTGGGTCGGCCATAAACCGCGCGCAGATCGCGCGGTAGGTCGGGTCGACTTTCATGGCCATATCCGCGTCGGTCATCATCGGCATACGCCGCACGGAAGGGTCGGAGGCGTCGGCTGGCATGTGCTCCGGCTTAATACCTATCGGCTGCCATTGGTGCGCACCGGCAGGGCTTTTGGTCAGTTCCCACGCGTAGCCGAACAGCAGCTCGAAATAGCCCATATCGAAGACAGTCGGATTGGTTGTCCACGCCCCTTCAATGCCGGACGTCATGGCCTGGTTTGCCTGGCCGCCATGATGGGGGTTCAACCAACCGAGACCCTGGTTCTCGATGCCCGCACCTTCGGGCTCCGGCCCCAATGCTTCCGCCCGGCCATTGCCATGCGCCTTACCAACGGTATGGCCGCCAGCTGTTAAGGCGGCTGTTTCCTCATCGTTCATGGCCATGCGCGCAAAGGTTTCGCGGATATGTGCGGCGGTCTTCAGCGGGTCTGGCTGGCCATTCACACCTTCCGGGTTGACATATATCAGCCCCATCTGCACGGCCGCGAGCGGGTTCTCCAACGTCTCTGGCTTGGCCACATCCGCGTATCGTGTCTCCGAAGGTGGCGTCCACTCCTTCTCGGCGCCCCAATAGACGTCCTTGAGAGGGTGCCAGACGTCCTCGCGGCCAAACGAGAAGCCGAAAGTCTTGAGGCCCATATCTTCGTAGGCAACCGTGCCCGCCAGAATGATAAGGTCAGCCCACGACAGCTTGTTGCCGTACTTTTTCTTCAGCGGCCAGAGGAGACGCCGCGCCTTGTCGAGGCTCGCGTTGTCGGGCCACGAGTTCAGTGGCGCGAAACGGATATCGCCAGTGCTGCCGCCACCCCTTCCGTCGGCCAAGCGATACGTGCCAGCGGAATGCCAAGCCAGCCGGATCATAAGGCCACCGTAATGCCCCCAATCGGCGGGCCACCAGTCCTGACTGTCGCGAAACAGTGCCTTTAAGTCGGCCTTAAGTGCCGCGACGTCTAAAGAACGTACCGCCGCCCGGTAGTCAAAGTTCGGGCCAAACGGGTTGGTCTTGGTGTCGTTCTGGTGGAGAATGTCGAGATCAAGGGTGTTTGGCCACCAATCGCGGTTCGTGCGTGCTCCTGCGGCAGTTGGTCCCCGACCGCCTCCTGAGAATGGACATTTTGCTTCGCTGCTCATGGTCAGACCTTCCGTTATGTTTGCAAGTTTTGCGAACCATACGGGAACTTCTCGTTCAGGAAAAGCAGTGTTAAATTTATTATCTCCACGGGTAGGCATTCACCCTCTGAAACGCTTTTTTCAACAACGGTGCAAGAATAGCGAAAAGATTTCTCGCACCAACCAATCTGGAGAGTCGCACCCCAAATCACACCAATGTTCTACCTCATTCGAACCAAACCTTGATTTTACATTCATCAAGGGCCCGTAACAGCGCATTAAAAACTCTGACCACACGGGCGAAGGCCGCGATTTGTCGCTACATCTCCACGGTTTGTTTATACCAAATGCTTGAAGCTAGAACGGTATTTTTATCTTTGTTATGGCTTGTTGAGTATGTGGAATAATCAAATGAAAGATAAAATGATGAACCAAAAACTGAAATCTCTCACGGCCATCACGCTGCTGTGCGGTACCTTAGCCACCAGCGGGTGTTCTTCGATGTACAACATGCGCAGCCTGCAAGATACCACCGTCAACACCTTCGGCACCACAGTGGGTGGCGCGGTGGTGGGCACTGGTTTTGGTGCGGGGCTAGGGGTCGGCGTTGCCGCGCTGCTAAGTAGCAACCCCTGGACTGGTGCCATCATTGGGGCAGGCGTAGGCTTGCTGGCGGGTGGGGCCGGGGGTGCTCTGGCGGGTGAAGCCATGAACAATGCCTGCGACACCACCATGCAAAATACCAACACCACCATGGTGACGCGTTAAGATTGCGAGATGATATTGGAAAACCCTGGTTCAGGCACCAGGGTTTTTTTTGTCAATCAACTTTTATGAATGCCGCCACAGCTTCCTATGGAATTTCTATGGCACTTACGCGCAGAGTATAAGCGAAGATGCTGGTCATCTTTGGCGAAGGCTGCGGGGGGCGGTCTTCGCCCTGCAAATTAGAAATAAAGGGTGAACAGATGGAAAAAAATATGAGCAACCAGAGCCGCAGCAGCCAAGGTAGCAGCCAAGGGTCGGGCAAAGCCCAACAAGGCGGCAGCCAAGAGCGTGAGCACGACGAAAAAGGGCGTTTTACCGCGGGAGATAGCGAATCACCCAGCCGTCAGGCCAGCGGTGGCCGCAGCAATGCCGATAACAACCCTGGTAATTTTGCCAACGACCGCGAACGCGCCGCCGAAGCAGGCCGCAAAGGTGGCCAGAACTCTCAACGCGGTTCAAATAACGACGAGTAGACTGAGAAATACCTTAACGTTTCAGGAGGCCATGGGGCCTCCTATTTTTATTGCAGTCCGCCCAAGCGCTGCAGGGCGCGCGTGCGCAGGGTGGGGGTGAGGATACCGCCTTGTTGGGGGAGATCCAGCAGCCGCTGGGTATAGGCGCGGGCGGTGGCGGTATCGCCTTTATGCATCGCATGCAGTGCCAGTAATTCTAGAGCCAAGGGCACGGTGGGGAGCGGTGCGGTGCCGATGTCAGTTTTCGCCAACAATTCCAGCTGCGCCTGACCTTCGGCGGGGTTGGTTTCCAGCAGCACCACGGCGGCATTTAAATTCGCAATTGCTTGTAACCATGCAGGTTGGGCCGCGTCATCGGCCAGGGCACGGTAAGCTGCCAACTTTGCGGCAGGAGTATTGGCCGCAGCGGCTTGCGCCAGCAATGCCAGGGCGTGGTAACCATAGCGGCTGTTGGCGGCGAATTCGGGCAGCGCCTTGGCCAGTTCGGCTTCATCTTGCAGGCGGCTGAGGTCATCCCATTGGGCGGCGGTGGTGCGGTCGGTATGGGCAAGCCAGGCGCTGTACCCTTGGTAAACTGCAAGCCCGGTAATTACTGCGACGACGCCGCCCAGCAACACCCAGCGCCATTGCTGCCAAAGGTTCTGGATTTTCTCCACGCGCATCGCTTCATCCACTTCGCGCAAAAAGGCAGCGGTTTGGTCTTGCGTGGCCTGCACAGCAGCGGTTGGAGCGACAACGGCCACAGGCTTAGCGGCAGCTTTGGGCTTAGTATTCGGGCGGGTGTGGCGGGGTTTATTCATGGAAACAACTTACAAAAATATAGCCAAAAATCAAGCAAATTCAGCCCCCTCTGCCAGCCCAAGACGCACCATTGTGGGTTGCCACAGGGCTGGGTAGGGCAATGGGGGGAGTTGCAATGCACGACCCAAATAATTCCAGCCGTGCAGCAAACCTAAAAATAACTCTTTTTCATTGGATGTAACTGAATGAACGTCGTGGCCGTGCGGTGTAAGTATCTGCACGCGCGGGTCTTGTTCGTAGGTTTTTAATATTGCTAATTTTTGCTGCCCTCGGCGACGCATCAATTGGCCAATTTTTGGTAAACGTAGCCTAATGTATGGCGTGAGCAGCCAACGGTCTGCCCAGTGTTGCCGGCCTTCACAACACCGCAAGGCCAATACATGGGTAGCGCCACTGGCCAGCGCGGGGCCAATTGGCAAGCCATTGCTGAACCCACCGTCCCAATATTCGTGGGCGCTAATATGCCCACTAAAACCTGGAATCCGCATGGTATTTTTAGCAAAACGCTTGGCCATTTCAGCGTCTGTACCATTCATATAATGCACTATTTCAGTGCCATTTTTATACGTGGCGGTCACAAAAAAAGTCCGCGATAAATTTTGGAACGCATGCCACTTGGCAGGGATTAAATCGGTCATCACGTAATCAATGAGACTGTCCATATCCTGCACCAAACCGCCGGCAAAAAAACGCCAGATATTGATAAATTTTTTACGCTTGCGGGGGCTAAAACCAGCAGGGGTTAAGTGGCTTAAAATCAGCGCACCTTCCACCAAGTGTTGGTGCGCAAAGTACAGCATAATCCCGCCGCCCCCCGAGGCCCCACCACAGATTTCTACATTCAGCCCATGGGCCTCCAGCCGCGAGCCCATCCCCGCCAGCACCACCCATTTCATACCGCTATCTTCGGCCACCACGGCCAGTTTAAAATTATCTTTTTCCCCGCGCAGACGGGCATGAATGAGCTGGGCAACGGGGTGCATGATAAGTTAAATGAATGAATGAAGTATTTCGGTAAAGCCATCGGGCAGATTTTTATCGTATCCTGCCACAGTAATGAGCCATTGAAGGGCCTGCTTAACTTCAGCGGGGCACGGTTGCGGAATTTGAAAACCAAGGGCTGGATAGGCCAAAATTCGGGCGGTATCGCCGACTAGTGTGGTGATAACGCGCGCGGGATTACGACCGTGCAAATAGGCTTGCAGGGTGGTCTGTTCAGAGGTCACAAAAAACTCTGGCCCTGGCCATTGCCGCATGGCTGTGGCGTAGGCGCGGCGCCGCATAACTGGCGTATGCACCAGTTGCACAGTCTGGATGTTTTCCGCCGCCAAAAGGTCGCGCGTGAAGGTAACATTCTGGCCAGTATTTTGTGACGCATTTTCTAAGCTAATTTGTGCGGCAGAGACGCCCAAGGCGACCATTTCCCGCTGAAACGCAACGGCTTCGGTAGCACCAAAGGGTTCCCCGAGCGGCGATTTTTCATGAGACACACCGCCCGAAACGACAATTGAACGATATTTGAACTGCTTGGCCAGTGCAGCGGCACGGCGTGGCACGCCAAGGTCGGCGTGGCCCATCACCAGCAGCACGTCGGCGTCGCGCGGCGGCATTTCAAGGGCGTTGTAATCCCATAAAATTTGCGCCTGCACGAAAACTTCGGGCGTAATCACGTTAGCCAGCCTTGGGTAACCCATGCACATAGGCCGTCGCCGCTTCGGTGGCCACGCGCCCGCGTGGGGTGCGGGAAATGAAGCCCATTTGCAGCAAATAGGGTTCCACCATATCTTCCAGCGTATCTTCGCTTTCACCCGTGCTGGCGGCGAGTGTGGCGAGCCCCACGGGCCCACCGCTGAATTTTTTCACCAGCGCTTCGAGGTAGCGATGGTCCGACGCATCCAGCCCGTTGGCATCCACGCCCAGGCGTTGCAGCGCCAGCTGGGTGGTGGCAAGGGTGAGCGTGGTTTCGTTGGCCACCGTGGCGAAATCGCGCACTCGGCGTAGCAGCCGATTGGCCAGGCGGGGCGTACCGCGGGCGCGGTTGGCCAGTTCGCGTGCGGCCGCGGCTTCCAGCGGCAGGCCCAGCAGCTGGGCGGCGCGGTGCAGCACCAGTTCCAAATCGGCAGCGCTGTAAAATTCCAGACGGCCATACACGCCAAAGCGGTCGCGCAGCGGGTTGCTCAGCATTCCCGCCCGCGTGGTGGCACCCACCAACGTAAAGGGTGGCACATCCACGCGCACGGTGCGGGCGGCGGGGCCTTCGCCAATCATGAGGTCGAGCTTAAAATCTTCCATGGCGGGATAGAGAATTTCCTCCACGGCGGCACTGAGGCGGTGAATTTCATCGATGAACAGCACGTCGTGCGGTTGCAGGCTTGTCAGGATGGCCGCCAAGTCGCCTCCCTTGGCAATCACGGGGCCGCTGGTGGCCCGAAAGCCGACGCCAAGTTCGTTCGCCAAAATATGCGCCAGGCTGGTTTTCCCCAACCCTGGGGGGCCGGCGAACAGTACGTGGTCGAGCGCCCCTTGGCGCGATTTGGCGCTTTGAATGAACACCTGCAGGTTGGCTTTGAGCAGCGGTTGGCCCACAAATTCGGCCAACGATTTTGGCCGCAACGCGACATCTTGCCCTACCTCTTCGGGGGCTTGGGCGGGGGCGAGCAGGGGGTTCATTACTCTGGCCGTGCTACGCAGGGATTTCCCACGCCTGCCCTGGGTTCAGCACCACCACGGGCAGGCCTTCGGCGGCGGCTTCAAAGCCGCTGGCGGTGGGGGCGAGCAGCGGGAAGGTGCCGTAGTGCATAGGAATGTAGCTGGCGCAGTTTAAAAAATGCCGTGCGGCGTAGGCGGCGGCTTCGGCATCCATGGTGAAGCGGCCACCGATGGGGAGCAGTGCCACGTCGGGCTTGTTTAGGGCATCGATGAGCGCCATGTCGGAGAACAGGCAGGTATCGCCCGCGTGGTAAATGGTGCCCCCGGGCGTTTCCAGAATAATCCCGCAGGCGGTACCGGTGTAGCGCGCCAGATCACCCGCGCCCGTACTGTGCCAGGCGGGGACTAACTTCACGCGGTGATTGTGGCCCAGATCCACACTGCCGCCCAAATTCGCCATTTCGGTACCCACGATGCCGTACTCGGCTTCCAGCCACTGCATCAGCTCCACCATCCCCACCACGGTGGCCCCAGTGCGGCCAACAATCGCGGCGGTATCGCCCACGTGGTCGGCATGGCCGTGAGTAAGTACAATATGGGTGCAGCCCTCGGCGGCCTGCTCCCAGCCAAACGGCGCGAGGGCATTGCCGCTCAGGAATGGGTCGATGAGAATGCTGTGTGTGGCGGTGGTAATTTTAAAGCCACTGTGGCCGAGCCATTGGAGGGAGGTTGTCATGGGTTAGGCAGTCGTTGCATGTTTCAGGGCTGTTTTGAAGAGGGTATCGAAGGCGGCATCGGGCGCAGTTTCGAAGGCCTTTTGCGCGGCACTCTCCGCAACCTTGGGGCTGTAGCCAAGGTTTTGCAGGGCGCTGAAGACTTCGGCAAACGGGCCCGAGATACGAGCACCTGTGGCGCCGCCCAAACCACCTGCGCCATCAAAGATAGGCAGGCTGCCAAGTTTATCCTTCAGCTCGACAATAATCTTTTCGGCCAGCTTTTTCCCCACCCCGCTGGCCCGCGCCAATTGGCTGGGCTGGTTGGCGGCAATCGCGGCTATTATTTCCTGCGGCGTAAAGGTGGAAAGCAGCGAGAGGCCCGATTTTGGCCCCACACCGCTGACGTTGGTGAGCGCCAGGAAAAAATCCTTTTCGGCCGATGTTTGAAAGCCGAAAAGGGTGAGTGCATCTTCGCGTACGTTTAAGTGCACAAACAGGCGCACAGCCTTGTGCAATTCCAGTGCCGCCAATGTGCGGCTGGGGCAATGGCAAAGGTAACCCACGCCGCCGCAATCGATAATCGCGGTGGTTTCGTTGAGGCCTACCACAGGGCCACTGAGAGACGCATACATCGCAAAAAGCTTAAAAGGCTTGCCGCTGTTTGGCCAGCCACCATGCCCAAACGGGCAGCGGTACCAAGCAAAAACTGAGGATGATGAGCGAGGGCAGCGTGCCAAGCCCGGCAGTCATGAGCAGCAAGCTGCAGCTGCTTAAGCCCACCAGAGTTTGCTTGAGCGGCGACCACCAGCGGCCATGATACAGCTGGTAAGCCAGCACCACCGCCAGCACCATGCTGGCCGCGGCCATGGTGGTGGTGCCTACGGTGTGCAAGGCGGGCCAGAATAGGTAGCCCTGCATTAGGCCTTCCAGTGCCACCAGCGCTGCCACGGCCAGCACCAGCAGCGCCCGCCAAGGCCACACGGCGATTAAACCCAGCATGATATAAAACGGCACCAGCGCGGCCACGGGTGAAAGCAAAGCCGCCAACCCCAGCAGCAGCCCCAGCAGCCCACTTTCGGGCAAGCCTGTGCGTGGGTTGCTGAGGCGCACGGCCGCCCACAGCGCCAACAAGCCGGCGATGAGGGCGGCGGTAAGCGAGTTTTCAAAAATCGGCATACGTGCAGTGTACAGAGTTATGAGCAAAAAAAAAGGGGACGCTGGTACAAGCGCCCCCCCCAATGCCTACTGTGAAAGCACATTCCACAGTTTGCGTTTCGTAGTTTCCCAGCCTTGCCGCCAATCTGGTGGAGGGCCGCCCCAGAAGGGAATCATCGCTTCAATGCCGTCGCACCAGGCCATTTCGGGATGGCACGACGTGAGCAGGGCCAAGCCGCTGCCAGATGAATTACGGCAGAGGACTCCACCAACCGAGTTCTGGCGTTCGGGGTAGGTGAAGAGCGCCGTATCATGTGGCCCCAAGTTGGTGAAGATAGGATCACGAAAACAACGCGAGCGGCTTAGGGTGCCATCAGCCCAGGCGAGTTGTACCGATACCCCCGCAACCCCCATAAGACCTTTGTGATACGGCCCCGTTGCAGTGCCTTGAAAGATTGCTTCAGGCAGTTCGCGATGAACTTGAAGGTTGCTATCGTTGTAGTGGCAGTTGCGGCTTAAATAATAAGCCCCCGCACACGACCCCCAAACTTTGCCTCCCCCGCACCAATAGGCCAGAATAGCTTCGAAACCTTTGCCGTTTAAGGCTAAATGAAACCCCCGAGATTCACCACCTGGAAGAACAAACAGCTGAAAGTCTTGGGATAATAGGCCATCGGTAATATCACGAGGGCCAACGCGTACAGGGTGAACGCCAAGGCTACTGAACCAGGTAGTCTTCAGACGAACACTTAATTCAGAGGCCCCAGGACCCGCATAGATTGCCACCTTCATGATGGAACCTCCAAAAGAGTAATGTTGTTTACATTTCTCTTTAAAGGAAAATAGCCCTTTTGCCTACCCCACAAATGGCATGGTGGCCAACAGCGTGGTGGCCGCAGGCACCGCAGGCGCGGCGTGCTGTAGCAGGTACACCACATATAGCCCGTATGCCGCCACAAACAGCCCACCTTCGGCACGGGTAAGCTTAAAGCCAACCCGGGCGTACAGCATAAACGCCAGTGTTGCGGCCAGCATCACCCACATATCGAAGGCAATGATTTGTGCAGGGATGGGCACGGGCAGTACCAAAGCCGTCAGGCCCAAAATCCCCAGCAGGTTAAAGATATTCGAGCCGATAATGTTCCCGACCGCAATTTCGGGCTGCTTGCGCAAGGCCGCCATCACGCTGGTGGCGAGTTCGGGCAGGCTGGTGCCGGCGGCCACAATGGTGAGGCCAATCACCGCATCGGAAACACCCCACAGTTGGGCCAGGCTTATGGCGGCATCCACCAACAATTGCGCCCCTAAAATCAGGCCAATGAGGCCAGCAACGATGAAGGCAATGCTGGCCCATAGCGGCATTTTAATAATTTCGACTTGCGGGTCGGGCTCCACAGTACCCTTTTTGTGGGGGCGGCTGTGCAGGCGGTACTCCCAGCCCAAATAGACAAACAAGAGCGCAAACCACACCCCACCCACCCAGCGTGGCATTTCAGGAAGAAAGGTAAAGGTGGCGAGCGCGAGCAAGGTGACAGCCGTCATCACCATCCCGCTTTGACGCCATGCCGCTTTGTCGATCATCGTTTTCCGTACCAGGGCAGTAAGGCCCAAAATGATAAGAATATTAAAAATGTTGGAACCCACCACATTCCCGACCGCAATACCGCTGTTGCCAGCCCACGCCGCCTTAAGGCTGGCCACCAGTTCGGGGGTGCTGGTGCCAAAGCCCACAATGGTGAGGCCAATGAGCAACGGGCTTAACCCAAACCGATTGGCGAGGCTGACAGCGCCGCGAATCAGGCCTTCGGCCCCAAGCGTTAAAAAGACTAAACCACCAATCAGAGAGAGGGTAATAAAGAGCATTGGGTATCTCTAGCAAGCCCAAGCCATTTCTGGCAAGTACAATTCGCCCACAGGGCTTTTCAGGCGGCTTGGGGTGTGGCCTGCGCAGCCGCTTGCGGGTGCGCAAACTGGCACCAGCTGGCATAGATGCGGGCCGCGGTGGCGGTATCGCCTTCTAGCAACGCCTGATTCAGGCGTAACTGGGCTTGGGTGGTGCGCAGGGTTTCATCGGGGTGCAGGTAAGCGGCCAGGCGTGCATGGGTGGCGATACCGAGCAAAATTTGGGCCATAAAACCCAGCAGCGGTTGGCCCAGCAAGCCAAACAAGGCCAATTGCCAGGCGGTTTCGGCCGCCACCTGCTGGGTGGGGGTGCCTTCACGCGGCAAGGTGTGCTGATAGAGCGCTTGCAGGGCTTCGCGCTGGCGCAACTGACCTTGCCAACCTTGCAGGGCCTGGCCGAACATAACGCCCAGCAACGGCAGCGGTTGCTGGTGTTGTAACCCGCGCCCATGGGCAGCCAGTTGGAGGCTGGGCAGCAACATCGAAAGGCTCGGCGCACGCACGTAGCTGCCACGGCCTGGCGTGACATCGAGAATCCCCGTGCTGCGCAGCATCTGGATAGCTTCGCGCAGGGTAGTGCGGCTGACGCCAAATTGCTGGCAGAGCACCACTTCGGTAGGCAATTTGGCGCCGATGGGCAGTTGGCCAGAAAGTATGAGACCACGCAGATCATCGGCGATGGCCTGTACACGGCGGCTGCGCGGCAGTGGTGCAAATGGGATAGTGGTTGTGGGGGCCGAAGAGTTGAACATTTTAAGTGCCTTGCTGCGATTTTATTGCTGTTGGCGGGTTCGTACGTCATCCTATAAAAACAACCATAGGTTGTAAAGAAGTTTTTTTACAACCAAAAATTAAACTTGGAAAAGTGCCGTGGTTGCATCCAGCGCTTGCCGTCGGCGTGGCCTTTGGGCAGATTGAAGGCATGAACAATAGGTAAAAGGAGCCGCCACCATGCACAGGTTTTTGATGTTCGGGGTTTTGTTATGGGCCACCACGGGCTGGGCGCAGGCTACCCCAAGCCCCACGCTGGCCAGCAACCCATTCCAGATAAAAGGGGTGGCCGTGGTGTTAAGCCAAACCACCGGCTTTGCCCGTGACGTGGCGCTGGAACAAGCCGCACGCCAAGCATTGCCACAGGTGCTGCAAGGGGCGCTGGGCCTGCCTGCCGCCGAAGCCAACCGCAAGGCCCGCGCAGTGGGCGAAGCCATGCGCTTTGTGGCGCGCTACCAGGTGTTGCAGGAAGCGGTGTTGCCCGCTTACTCCTTAACGGCCGACCTAACCTTTAATGAGAGCATGTTGCGGAAAAATTTTGGCGGCGTGGCCAGCACCGCGACCGCTACCCAAAGCCTACCTGCCACCGCCGCAAGCCCTTCGGTGTCATCAAGTATGCCAGCCAGCATGCCAGCGACGCAGGCCTATGTGGTGCGGATTAGCGAACCCACGGCGGCGGGCCAAGACCGCGCCCGGCGGCAACTGGCGGCATTGCCAGGGACCGAGGTGACCTACCGCCTGATTTCGGGGCAGGGGGTTGAACTGAACGTGCGCACAGGCCAAACCAACGGGGCACTTGCGGCGGCTTTGGCGGGTTGGCAACCGATCATTACCCCTGTGGCGCCCGAGGCCGTGCCAGTGCAGGCCGATGCAACCCCAGAAGCACCTACATCAGAGGCGCTGCCAGCAACTGCCCAACCGCGCCAACCGGCCCAGCCTGCCGCCCCCCCCAGCCGACGGCCCGCCTGGCTGCCCGACCTCTGGTAACCACCGCCTGGTCACCACTATGCAGGCAATTTTACCAGGGCTCATCGCGCCCGGCAGTTATGGCCCATGGCACCCCACCAAGGGCAGCTTGGCGGCGGTGCAGGCCCTGGCTGGCGCCGCGCCGATTGTGTGCCTGTACGGGCCTTCAGGCACGGGCAAAAGCCACCTGCTCGCCCACGCTGCCGTGCGCGGGGTAAAAATTTACGATGACCTGGAACGCCTTGAAGTTGCCGCGCAGGCCCCACTGTTTCATGCGCTGCAAGCCGCCTTGCAAGGCGGCGCCCGCGTGGCGGTGGCCAGCCAACGGCCCGTGGCCCAGCTGAACAACCTGTTACCCGACGTACAAAGCCGCCTGCTGCTGGCCCCGCAGCTGGAACTGACCCTGCCAGATGACGCGGAACTTCGCGCGCTCTTCGCCGCCTGGGCGGTGCAGCGGCAGCTTAACTTGCCAGGGGCGGTGGCCGACTTTGTGCTGGCCCGCGCCGCCCGCAACCCCGCCACCCTGCATCAGCTTTTGCTGCGCCTAGATAGTCTAAGCCTGACTGAAAAACGCGCCATTACGGTGCCGCTGGCACGGCAATTGTTGGCTGAAACGCTTGAGACTTGACGCGAGGAAAGCTGTAGGCTAAAAACGGAATCATTTCTAAAATACAGAAATGATGAAACATTAATCAACTGTTTGGCCAACCGTATGGAGACCCTGCGATGAACACAATGACGCAAAAACCGACCATGACCTTATACCCAACCCACAGCCGTGGACAGGCCGATTTTGGCTGGCTGCACAGCCGCCACAGCTTCAGTTTTGGCCAGTATTATAACCCGAGCCGCATGGGCCACGGCGTGCTGCGTGTTTTGAACGACGACACCGTCGCCGGTGGCGCAGGCTTTGCCCCGCACGATCACCGCGATATGGAGATCATCAGCTACGTGCTGCAAGGTGGCTTGGCGCATAAGGATAGCACGGGCGGAGAGGGAATCATTCGGCCCGATGAGCTGCAAGTGATGACCGCGGGCACTGGGGTTGAGCACAGCGAATACAATGCCAGCGAGACTGAGATGGTGAAATTCCTGCAGCTCTGGCTGTTGCCCAAAGCCAAGGGGTTGGCGCCCCGCTACGTGCAGCAGGCTTTTGCGCCACCGCTTGGCTGGCAACTGTTGGCCAGCCCCGAGGGGCAGAAAGGCAGTGTGCAACTCAACGCCCAAGCCAGCCTGTACCGCGCCAAACCTGCAGCAGGCGAAACTCTGCCCACGCTTGCCACGCCACAAGGCGCTTGGTTGCAGGTGATTGAAGGCGAGGTAACCGTGAACGGTCAGCCGCTGCACGCAGGCGATGCCGTGGCATTAGAAGGTGGGGGGCTGGATGTGACAGCCACCACGGCGGCGCACTTGTTAGTGGTGGCGATGGTATAAAGAGTGCGGCTGAAAACAGCAAGGCCCGCCGATGGCGGGCCTGCGTGTCGAAAATATCAGCGATGTCGTCAGGCCGTCGCCTGTTGCGGTTGCGCGACGCGGTCGGGCCGCATGCGCAGCTCCTTTTCAATGGCTTCCCGCTCTTCCTTGAGCGAGAGCTTGTCGCGCTTCATGTTGTTGCGGGCCATGTCGGAAGAGCCGGGCTGGCTCAGAGCCGTCTCCAAGCTCGCGTGAGCCTGCTTGATTGACTCCAACCGCGCTTTCAGCTTCGCGGTGGTCATTTCTGAAACGGGACGTTTTGCCATGCAGATTCTCCTTGCTGGCGGTTAAGGTAAAATCTTCTAAACGTTAAGCGGTTGCTTCGTCAAGCCAAATACGCAGGAGATTGCCGCGTCGCTCTTACTCTTGCGGCTTTCGGGATGATTGGGCTCTCCTCGCAATGACGGCATACGTCAACAAAAAACCCGCCAACGGCGGGTTTTTTAAGTACCAAGGCCTAGAGGCTCTGGCGGGTAACTTTCACAGGCACCGTCAGCACCACTTCGGGGTGCAGCGCCACTTTAATGCTGTGGTCACCCACTTCCTTCACGGCGGTGGCCAGCATGATTTGGCTGGCTTCCACCTTCAGGCCTTTGGCATTCAGTTCGGTGGCGAAGTCCTTGGCCTTGATGGAACCATACAGCTGGCCAGTTTCGCTGGCGTGGCGGTTCAGTTCCAGCGTAAGGCTGGCATACTGGGCCACTTGCTTTTCGGCACCAGCGCGGGCGGTGGCATTTTGGGCTTCCAGCTCGGCCTTGCGCTCGGCAAACAGCGCGTTGTTGGCCTTGGTGGCGGCCATCGCCTTGTTGCGTGGCAGCAAAAAGTTGCGGGCAAAGCCAGCTTTGACACGCACAGTTTCACCCAGTTTGCCAACCCCTTGCAGGGCTTCGGTCAGAATCACATTCATGTGAGCCATTGTTTTATCTCCTTCTCACAATACTATTCGGCAGCTTCGGCGGCAGGCGCCGTGCGGGGGCCGCGTTGGGCGTCGCGCTCGGCAAAGCGGGCAGAGCGGGCGGCGATGCGTTCGTTGCGTTGCTCGCGTTCGGCGGCGGGGTCGGCCTTCACTACAAACGGCAGCAGGGCCAGCATGCGGGCGCGGGCAATGGCAGTGGCCAATTCGCGCTGTTTGGCGGCGCAGACGCCACTGAGGTGACGGGGCAGAATTTTGCCCAGATCGCTCAGGTACTTGCCCAACATGCGCACGTCTTTGTAGTCAATTTTCTGGGCTTTCGGGCCGCTGAACGGGCAGCCGCGACGGCGTTGAAAATAGGCTTTGCCGAGCAAGCGGGGCGTATATTTGGCGTCGCGCTTGAAGCCGCCTTCCGCACCTTCCTTACGAGGGCCCTTGCTAAATTTACCTTTGCCTTTGGCGCCTTTGCCCTTTAAGGGCGGGCGGCGGGCGGGGAGGGGTTCCATTGCCATACTAAAATTCCTTTGCTTACAAATTTACGAATAATTACGCTTGTGGCCCAAAGGCTTCGGCCTCTTCGGCACGGGCTTTGGCTTTTAAAATCGCGCTGGGCTCTTTGGAGATTTCATCCACCTTGACGGTCATGAAACGCACCACGTCATCGGAAAGCTTCATGGCGTACTCCAGCTCGTTCACGGCGGCGGCGTCATTCAGCTGCAGGCCGTGCAGGGTGTAATAACCCTTGCGGTGCTTGTTAATGGCATAGGCCAAGGTGCGCAGGCCCCATTGCTCGGTCTTCACAACCTTGCCTTTGTGCTTTTTCACCAGGTCCGCCACCTTATTGGCCACGGCATCCACGGTGGTGGTGGGCACATCGGGCCGGATGATTGTCGTAAATTCGTAAAACGCCATAGCGTTAGGTTCTCCTTATGGTCGTGACCGAGTTTTGGTCAGTGGCCCATTCCCTCTGAATGAGCAAGGTACAGGCCTGTTTGCATATTTGGCGCGCTTGTGCAAGAAGAATTTCATGCAACCACCCACAATTCTTATGTTTCCAGGTCAGGGCAGCCAAGCACCAGGGATGGCCGAAGGCTGGCGCGACAGCCCCGCCGCCCGTGCCGTGCTGGAAGCCGCCAATGATGCCTTGCGCCTGAATTTGGGCCAACTGATGGCGCCAGATGCCGACCCAGCCACCCTGACCCAAACCCTCAATGCTCAGCCGTGCTTGCTGGTGGTGGGCCTGATGGCCGCTGCCGCGCTGCAGGAAGCTTTGGGCAAGCCAATCAAGGATTTTGCCAGTTTTGTGGCCGGTCACAGCCTGGGCGAATACACGGCCGTTGCGGCAGCAGGGGGTTTTGGCGCTGAAAACTTGGGGGTCGCGGCGGCGGTGCAGCTGGTGCGCCTGCGCGGCGAAGCGATGATGCAGGCCGAAGCTGGCGGGATGACGGCAGTGCTGGGGCTGGAAGCAGCGCAGATTCAGGAAATTTTACAAGGCCACGCGGGGGTTTGGCTGGCCAACGATAACTGCCCCGGGCAGGTGGTGATTTCGGGCACGCTTGAAGCGCTGGAAAGCGCGGAAAATAACTTAAAAGCTGCGGGCGCCAAACGGGTGCTGCGGCTGCCCGTGGGCGGGGCCTTCCATACTCCGTTGCAAGCGGCTGCCGCAACCAGGGTTGCGCAGTGGCTGGTGGCCCATGCAGTGGCCCCCTTGCAGCTACCGTGCTTGATGAACCTGACGGCCCAGCCGCATACAGGTGCCACAGAGGTTGTGGCCAACCTGATTGGCCAAATAACCCAGCCCGTGCGTTGGCGCGAGGGCCTGCAGCTGGCGGCGCACCAAGGGGTAACGCAGGCGCTGGAATTAGGCTGTGGCAAGGTTCTAACTGGCTTGGCACCGCGCTGCGATGCACGCCTGCAGGCACATAGCCTAACTAATCACGAGGACTTGCTGCGGTATCTGGCGGCAACAGCTTAAGGTTGGGTGCGATGGTGGTCCCCGTAGCGGCTTCCAGGCACTGCAGATACGCATGGAAGCCGCCGCGCTGGAAGAGGTCGATGCCCGCATCCATTTTAAGGGTGTAAACAAACAGCCCCACGGGCACCACAGTGAGGACGTACAGAACCCCAAACGCCACCAGCCAGCCCCAGGGAATGGCGCGGCGGGGCGGCGGTGGCAGGGGTTGCATGGGGTTGGTTTAACACAGGCCGCAGCCTTTACGCAAACACCCGTTTGGGGAAGGCGGGGGCTGTGATTTGAAAGGCCTCCCACCCTGCGGGCGCCTGTTGCCACCAGCGTACGTTTACCAGGTAACCGCTGGCAGTGGCGCCGATCTCATCAATGGCGGCATCGCCCTCTGGCAGCGGCATTTCCTCAATTGTCGGGAAGTTGTAATAACAGGTATCTGTCCACATGTTGGCGGCCTTTATTGGGTTAAAGTTTGCAAGCGGGCATTATTTAAGCGCACGGGGGAATACTCCAGCCGCCGAATCCAGCCATTAAACTGGTTACTGCCCCCGAGTTGAGTCCCAATATCCAGCCGCGTAAACCCACTTGGCAGCGCCGCCACCGTATTGGTCAGCAAGGCACCGCCATTCAGGCACGCGGCAAAGTTCGCGTTTTGGTAAGCAAAGGCCACTTTGTTCGGGGCAGAGAGACTGAAACTGCCAGGCAGGGGGGTGTCTATCCCTCCCGATACTTGCAGATTAAGCGTGGTGGTATTTGGGGCATTGTAGATTTGCATCGAAACCCCTGTGCCAAAAAACCCAGCTGCACAAGGAAATACAGCTGCTTGTGGGACAAAGTTTTTCTCAAACTCAATCAGCAAGGTGCCTTCATTGGGGTTAAAGTTAAGGGTGTTAAGCTCGGCAACGCGGGGGTAATCACTCGCCCTTGTCGCTGCGGCTGTGGTTGTCGGGATGTAGCTGGTGGGGAAGGTGCCTGGCCCGCATTGGGCAAATTCTACTGTGCCTGTCACGGTAAGAGTTAAGCTGCCTGCGCTGGGGGTGAAGGTGAGTACCGCACGGTTGGGAAAAGCCCCTGTGCCGTTAAGCGTGCCGGTGGCGGCACCCGAAAGCGTGACGCTACCCGTACCGTAAAAACTTAACACATGGGGCACGGCGGTGACGCTGATGCTTTGGGTGCTAAGGGTCGCGCTGTTGAGCAGCAGGTTGGTACGGCTGCTTTCCACCAACAAACCGCGGGGTTGCAGCGTGGTGGGGTGGGTATCGAAGCGCGGCACATTCACACCTTCGGTCGTGAGAAGGCCCGTGGTGGCAAAATCGGTGGCGCTGGAAGCCCGCGTAAAGCCAACCCCCGCGGGCATGGCACTCAACATAAAATTCAGGGTGGTATTATCTAGGTTGGCGTTACTGATGAGCCCCTGGGCCATCGGCATTACCAGGGCTTGCGCCGGCAAAAGGTTGGTCATGCTGTACCCCCCCTTTAAGCTTGGCGTACTTGCAGGGCCCAGGTGCCATCGGTGGCGGCCAGGCGCACGCCCGTGACGGGCCGCAGCACCTTTTCCGCCCCCGTGGCAATGCGGCTGCCCAGCGGGCTGTTCACCCAGGTGGCGGTGCCGGCGGCAATCCGTTCGGCGTCATCCAAGGTAATCTGCAAGCGGGCACCGGTGGTGGGGGTGCCGCTGACTAAACGCAGCACGGCGGCCACTTCGCGGGTGGGGTTTACAATAAATTCATCGGAAAAGGTGGTGATGCCGGTCTGTTCTTCCAGCATCACAACGGTACGGGCGGGCATGAGAAACGTCCTTTCAAATAAAAAACCGCCCCCAAGGGGCGGCAGATTGACAAAAGAAAAGCGCCCCTGTGGCGCTATCTTTCAAAATTATGGGGAAAAGTGTTTCAGCTGTCAAGAAAATTCGTGGAAGGTGTTGGTTATTATAATTAATGCCCGCCCGCCGCCGTTGCCCCAGCGCCCGTAATGAGTGCAATTAAGGCCGCTTCGGCCATTTGCAAAGTCGCCGCACTCCGCGCCTCAACATTCAGCCGCAGCAGAGGCTCGTTGCTGCTGGCCCGAATGTTGGCGCGCCAGCCTTCGGTTTGATGTGTGAGAGAAAGGCCGTCCACGCGCTCGTTGGCAGGGGCCATGGCCAGCAACCGGGGCTCCAGCCTCGCCAAGAATTCCTTGGCAGGCATGGGGGTTTGGAAGTTCAGTTCCTCGCCGCTGGGAAAGTTGCTTTGTAAATTCGCCACCGCTTGCCCCAACGTTTGACTACGCTGGCCCAGCAGTTGCAGCAGCAGCAGCATCGGCAGCATGCCGCTGTCGCAGGTAAAGAATTCGGCAAAGTAATAGTGGCTGCTAATTTCGCCACAGAATGGGCTGCCCAGTTCGCGCATGGCGGGCTTGATGAAGCCGTGGCCCACGCGGGCAATCTGCGCGGTGCCGCCCGCCTGTTCAATCGCGGCTTTTGTGGCCCAATATTGGCGGGGGTCGTGGACAATTGGCGCGCCCGGGTGGCGTTGTAACACGGCTTCTGCCAGCAGTGTTGCGGTATAATAGCCGCTGATAAAATTCCCCGCTTCGTCGTAAAAAAAGCAGCGGTCAAAGTCGCCGTCCCAGGCTACGCCGAGGGTGGCCCTTTCGGCCTTCACGGCATGGGTGGTACTGGCCCGATTTTCCACCAGCAACGGGTTGGGGATGCCGTTGGGAAAGGTGCCATCGGGGGTGTGGTGCACGCGCACCACTTCCAGCTGTGGCAGCTGGGCCAGAATGGCATCGGCGGTGGGGCCTGCCGCACCGTTACCCGCGTTAATCACAATTTTTTGCGCAGGGATTTTGCTTGGGTCAATCAGGGCCAGCAGATGGGCCACGTAGGCAGCACGGAGTGAAATTTCGGGCACCTCAGGGAAGCTGGCCGGGGCGGGGCTGGCCATCCGTGCCAGAGTTTTTTGCTCCCAGGCGGCGAATTCGGTGGCCAAATCCATGGGTTCGCCGCCGCGCTTGGCCACCTTAAAGCCGTTATATTCAATCGGGTTGTGGCTGGCCGTGACCATAATTCCGACGTCGCACGCGCCACTGCCCGCCGCATGGTACACTTCTTCGGTGCCACAGAGGCCAAGGCTTTGGCATTGCACGCCCATGCTGGCCAGCCCGGCGGCAAAGGCGCGCAGCAGCTCGGGGCTGGAGGCGCGGCTATCCATGCCCAAGATGGCGGTTTTGGCCAAGGGCAATACTTCGGCCAAGGCCGCGCCCAAATGGTAGGCCAGCGTGGGGTTGAGGTCGGTGGGCTGTTTGCCGCGGATGTCATAAGCCTTGAAGGCAGAGAGTTTTTGCATGGTCTGTTCCTAGCGGGGATTAAGGTGGGCGGCAAGGGGGGTGTGATAAAGACGCCACAAATGCAGCAAAAGTATGCATAGGGCGTGGCGGAAAGTGCGGCAAAAGGTTACAAAACGGTATGTCATCGCGTGCCCGCCAACGCCCAAATTCCCGCCAAGCTGCCAGCAGCGGGGGGCGGCGCGGCAGTGGCACGGTGGAAATACTGACCGAGCGCCTGCTGGAAGGTTGGGGAGTTTTACTCGCCGTAGCGGCGGTGTGGCTGTGTTTAGGGCTGCTTACCTATGTGCCGAGCGACCCTTCCATGAACAACGCCGCCGCCAGCGCGGTGGTACAAAACAGCGGCGGGCGCGCGGGGGCCTACCTAAGCGACCTGCTGATTATGCTGTTTGGCCTGGGCGCTTTTGGCTGGGTGTTCTGGTTGGGCTTTCACGCCTACAATGCCCTCACCCATAAGGAAGGGGTAGGCTTTAGTCTGCAAGTGATGACCATCCCGCTGCTGCTGCTTTCGATGTCGTTGCTGCTGTATGTGGCCGAACCATTGCCCAATTGGCCAGTGATGGCCGGCGAAGGCTTTGGCAACGGCGGCCTGCTGGGCAAGCTGGCGGCCAGTGTGGTCTTGCCGTTCCTTGGCAAAATTGGCGGTATGATGCTGGCCACGGCCACTTTGGTATTGGCGCTGCTATGGTTTACAGGCTGGACGCTGGCCGAAATTAAGGCATTCAGCCTGTGGTGCTATAAGGTTTCGGTCATCATGGCCACGGTGTTATGGCGCTGGGGCAACCGCCTGTGGGCCACGGTGCCCGCGCAATTTGAATTGCCGCTGGCCCACCCAATCCCCGCGCGGCCCCGCGCCGTAGTGGAAAAGGTGGATGCAACGGCCACCCCCCGCAAGCGCGAAGCCCAGCAGGCCCTGCCATTGCTGCTGAACGGCGATTATGTGCTCCCGCCGCTAGATTTGCTCAAAGAACCCAAGGCCAAAACCCAGCTGGAAAGTGCTGAGGCGCTGCAACAAAATGCCCGCCGCATTGAAGCGGAGCTAAAAAACTTTGGCATCACGGGCGCCGTGACCAACATCCGCCCGGGCCCGGTGATTACCATTTACGAACTGGAGCCGGCGGCGGGGGTGAAAACCTCGCAAATTGTGGGGCTGCAGGAAGATTTGGCCCGCGCCATGAGCGCGCTCTCCATCCGCATTGCGCCGATTCCAGGTAAAACCGTGCTGGGGATTGAAGTGCCGAACCTGCAGCGGCAATTTTTGGGCCTACGCGAATTGCTCGATACCGATGAATTTGAAAACCACAGCGGTGGGCTGGTGGTGGCACTGGGCGTGGATACCACGGGCCACCCGCAGTATGCCGATATTAGCAAAATGCCGCATGCGCTGATTGCCGGCACCACGGGCAGCGGGAAATCGGTGGCCATCAACGCGTTTATTTTATCCTTGCTCTACCGCATGGGGCCTGAAGACCTGCGGCTGTTGCTGGTCGACCCCAAAATGCTGGAGCTGAGCATCTATAACGATATCCCGCACCTGCTGACGCCCGTGGTGACCGACCCCAACAAGGCGGCTGCGGCCTTAAACTGGGTGGTGAAGGAAATGGAAAACCGCTACCGCCTGATGAGCGAACTGGGCGTGAAAAACCTGCAAAACTTTAATGAAAAATTTGTGCAGCTGGAAGCGGAAGGGAAAATCCCCACCAAGCTGGTACAGGTGGGTTTTGACCTGAACACGGGCCAGCCGC
>JAIXUT010000012.1 GCA_027483385.1 Alphaproteobacteria bacterium | reverse complement strand
GCGTAATTCCACCGCCACCGCTGTGGTTTGCTCGGTGCCGTCGGCCTTCATCCGGGTTAGTTCCAACGCCGCATCGGGGGCCAGCAACGTGTCATCGGCCTTAAACAGCAATTGGTATTTATATTTTTCTTCCAGGCCGCGAATGAGGTCGCGCTTGTGGTTTAAGATCCACAGTACGGTTTGTGCAGCAGCGGCGGCGGTGATGCGGTCGGCTCCCACGCAATCTTCTTCTTCCAAACGCCGGAGCAGCATCAGACCAGCGGCACTGGGGCTAATCAGCTGGCCGCTGCCGCCGCAATGGGGGCAGGTAATGGTGTGGGTTTCGGCAAAGCTCGGGCGCAGCCGCTGGCGCGAGATTTCCATCAGGCCAAATTCACTAATGCTGCCCGCCTGCACGCGGGCGCGGTCACGCTTCAAGGCGCGGCGCATCGCCTGTTCAATCTTGCGGCTGTTGCCGTGGTGTTCCATATCGATGAAATCCACCACAATCAGGCCCGCCAAGTCGCGCAGCCGAATTTGCCGCGCAATTTCTTCGGTCGCTTCCAGGTTGGTTTTGTAGGCGGTTTCTTCAATGTTGCGTTCGCTGGTGTTGCGGCCGCTGTTGATATCAATCGCCACCAGTGCTTCGGTCGGGTTAATCACAATACTGCCGCCGCTTGGGAGCATCACGCGCTCGTGGTGCAGTTGCAGCAGTTTGCTTTCAACCTTGTAGTGGCTGAAAATCGGCGCTTCTTCTTTGTACAGGCTAATTTTCTTCACCGCTTCGGGCATGAAGGCCTTGGCGAATTCCTTTGCCTGCTTGTAGGCCCGCTGGCCCGCGATAATAATTTCATCCACATCGTCGCTGGCCATATCGCGCAGGGCCCGTACCATAATGCTGCCGTCTTCATGCAAACACTGCACGTCGTTTTCGGCGGTAAACTTTTGGGTGATGTGGCTCCAGAGCTGTTGCAGGTTGCTGTAATCGGCCTTGATGTGGTCAATTTCCTGCCCCATCCCAGCGGTACGGATGATTAACCCCATAGTCGGCGGCAAGGCCAGCGCGCGGTACATCTCGCGCAGTTGGCGGCGTTCCTCGTAATCAGTAATCTTGCGGCTGATGCCGCCCGCGCTCGGGCTGTTGGGCATTAAAACCGTATAGCGCCCGGGCAGCGAGACATAGGTCGTGAGCGCCGCACCCTTGCTGCCGCGCTCTTCTTTTACCACCTGAACCAGAATTTTCTGGCCTTCCTTCAGCACATCCTGAATGCGGTAGCGGCGGTGCACCGGCCCCCGGGGGCGCTCGGCACTTTCGGTGCTTTCGCGCGGTGCTTTCGGTTGGTTTTCGGTGGCTGAAATAGCTGTTTCGGTTACTGTATCGGCCATAAGGTTGGTGGAAATTGCGGCGTCTTCAGTGCCTGCCAAGCCTTCTGCCGTACCTTCCACTTGCCGTTGTGGGCGGCGAGCATTCACCCGCTTGGGCCGTCGTGTCCCTCCACCGGCGCCCCCGCTGCGTGGGCCACTTTCGCCCCCAGCCCGTTTGGGCCCACGGCCTTTACCGCCCGTGCGGCCTTGGTCACCATGCTTGCTTTTGCCGCCATGGGCCGCCTTGGGGTTGGTCGCGTTGCCCAGGCCTTCTTCGGCGTTGGCCAGATTGTCCATCATGGCGGCCGCCTTGCGGGCAGCGGCGGCGTCTTCGGCGTCTTCATAAAAAACGGTTTCGGTGGGGGCGCTGTTGCCAGCTTCTGGAGCGGGGAGTGCCTCAGCATTCGTGGTTTCTAGGGCCGATGTTTCCGTGGCTGAGGTTGTATCACTCAGGCGTTGTGGCCGCCCGCGTGGCCCCTGGCCGCGGCCCTGTGGCCGTTCGGGGCGTGCCCCCCGCTCGGCCCGAGGCGCATGGGCAGCAAAAGGGGTATCCAGCGCCCCTTCGGCGTCATCTTCGCCACGGCGGCGGGTGGCCTGGTCGGCCATTTCGGCCAGCAAGGTAGCCTTTTCGGCCGCCTTTAAAGCAAAAAATTCGGGGTGAACTTCGCCAAACGCCAAAAAGCCGTTGCGGTTGCCGCCGTAGGTGATAAAGGCGGCTTGCAGGCTGGGTTCGACGCGCGAAACCTGGCCAATATAAATATTGCCCTTGTGCTGTTGTTTGCCGCTGCTTTCGCTTTCAAAATCTTCGACGCGGCCATCGTTTAATAGCACCACCCGAGTTTCTTCGGCGTGGGCGGCATCGATTAACATACGTTTCATGTAAGTCTCCTTTGGCTGCGGAGCAGATAGGCCGAATGTCCGTCAATCAAGACTTTCAAAAATTATTGCAAACTGCGAATAATTTGTAGGTTTCGGCGCTGCTGCTGCAGCTTCATTGTTGTTTCGCCGGAGGGCTTAGAGAGAGGGATTGAACAGCCCCGCTCCCGCCCATGTGGCCAATCCTGTGGCACGAAAACCAAAGTTTCAGTTCTAGCGTTGCCTAACTGCCACCTTAAAGAGTGGGCTTGTAACTGGCAAGCAGTTTTATCTGGTACTGCTGCACAACAATGGCCAGATTAACGGCATGTTAGGCTTTTTGTTCCAGCGAATGTTGGGCTTTGTGCCCACGCTGCTGCTAATTCTCGTGCTGGTCGGTGGCCTGATTCATCTGGTGCCGGGCGACCCAGTCGACGCATTGCTGGGCGAACAAGCCCTGCCCACCGACCGTGCCGCACTGCGCACAGCCTTGGGCCTGGATGAACCTGTGCTGCAGCAAATCGCCACCTACGCGCTGGGCGTGGTGCAGGGAGACTGGGGCAGCAGCCTGGTTACCAATCAGCCTGTTTTGCCCATGCTACTGGCCCGGTTGCCCGCCACGGGTTGGCTGGCCTTGGCCGCGATGGGTGTGGCATTGGCCCTTGGGGGCGTGCTTGGTGTTTGGGGGGCCTATGCCAGGGGCAGGGCGCAGCGGGGGCTGGAAATCGGTACTTTGGCGCTGCTGGCCACGCCCAGCTTTGTGCTTGGCCCATTACTTGTGGCTGGGGTGGCGGTGGGGCTGAATTTGCTGCCCGTTTCGGGGATGGCTGGCCCTAGTAGCTTGGTTTTACCTGCGATGACCTTAGGTGTGGGTTTAGGAATGGTCATCGCCCGCTTTTTAACGGAAAGCCTCAAGCGCGCCTTTGCCACCGAAACCCTGCGCACCGCCAAGGCCAAAGGGGCAGGGACGTGGCGGCAGTTGCTGCGGCATGCCTTGCCATTGGCGGCAGGCCCGGTGGTGCAGGTGGTATTTTTACAACTGGGAATGGTGCTGACTGGGGCCGTGCTGACCGAAGCGGTGTTTGGCTGGCCGGGTGTTGGCACGCTGTTGGTGGAAGCCCTGCACCAACGCGATTACCCCCTGCTGCAAGGGTGTTTGTTATTTATTTCATTGATTTATATGGTATGCGTGTTGGCCAGCGATGTACTGATGCGGGCCCTCGACCCACGTCTGGCGCCTGGTTTGGGGAATAAATAGCGAAAAAACCTTGTAAGCATGCTGCCCCCCCACCATCCTGTTGTTAGCCCTGAAAAACCCATGAAACTGGTCTTTCTCACCCGCTTCCACAGCCAGCATGGCGCCCATGAGGCCAACCCCTTGGGGCAGCGTTTGGTGCAGGCCGCCTTGGCGCAAGGCCACGAACTCCAAATTATCAACCCCGCCGACGTGGTGCTGGAGTTTGCCAGCCGCGGAGCCGAGTTCCCCGTAAAATGGCGTGGGCAGGCCTATCCGCGCGTCGATTTAACCCTCCCGATGGCGCGCTGGGATGACACCCACAGCTGGCAAATTGCCGAAACTCTGCACAGTTGGGGTCACGCAATTGCCTTGCATCAACGCTTGCCGCTGGGCGATAACATTACCATGGCGCGGCTGCTGGCGCGGCGGAATATCCCCAGCCCCCGCAGCTGGGTGCTCAGCAGCCCCGACCAATTAGGAATTATTATCCCCGAATTGCACTTTCCTGTGCTCATGCGCAGTCGTTACGGCGGCAGTGGCCGCAAAGTGGCGGTGGTGGCGCACAGTGGCGAGGCCTACAGCCACGCCCACCAGTTGGCCGTGGGGGGGCAACCGTTTTTGGTTCAAGATCTCCCCCAGCCGTTGGGCGAAGACTTACGGATTTTGATCGTTGGCAATCGCGTTGTGGCGTCGGTGCAGCGGCAGGCTCCGGCTGGCTTTGTGCGCCCCAAGGAAGATGGCAATGCCCGCGTTACCCCAACCAAACTGAGCGCTGCCGAAGAAGCACTGGCGCTCAATATTTTCCGCATGTACGGCGCACCATTTTGCGCGATAAATTTACTCCGTACCCCCCAAGGGCCAATGTTTCTGGATGTTTCGCGCGTACCAACCCTTACCGAGCTTGAAATGGCCACGGGGCAGGATTTGGCCACCCCAATTATTATTGAACTGGTGGCCCTGGCGCACCGCCTGGCAGCCGCTGGCAAGGAAGGGCCAGTGGTGCCGTTGCCTTCGGCCATGCGCCAGGGCTTTTAAATAAAAAACCACACCCAAGAAAATCATTCTCGGGCGTGGTGGTATCGTTTGCAAAAGCCCGTTCAGGGCTTGGTGCCTGCCAGCTGTGCCGGGCGCCTCGGCGACTCGGGGGGCGAAGCAGGTGGCCCCTTAAGGCCCCCCAATGGCACCCAACCAATTCGGTCAGCGCTCTCGCGCTTGACGAAGATGTAACCCGTCTGGTGCCAAGGCAAGACTGCGTTGAGCTTGTTATCGAGGATGAAGTCCCCCTTGTCGGTGCGCAGCATCAGCACTGCGTGGCCGGTGTTTTCGTCGTCAATCACGACGACGATACGTAGAGCGCGACGCGGCAAACCCGCATCCACCAAGCGTTTACGCTTAACATTGACGTACTCGTCGCAGTCGCCACGGCCACTCTCGGCCATGTCCCAGCGCTCCACCAACCCCCACTGGTCCATGTCGGTGACGGGTTCGATGGCCCGGTTCACCGCCACATTGGTGGCTGTCACCAGCCGCCAGAGTTTGGGCGTAAGCTCTACCTTCTCAGCTTCAAGCACGTTCACCGCGCATTCGGCCGCGTACTTGGCATTGCCGCAAAACTGCACCCAACCAATCGGCGGGCGGGCGTCGCCCTTGCTGGCAATGGGAATGGAATCCCACGCCCGAGGGTTGGCGTTTGCGGTCGTCACAGAGCCGCAGGTCAACAGGCCCATAAGGGCGAGAGTCAAAAGCCTAGGTGTCATCGCTTCCTCCAGAAAGCAGCCCACGAACCGCGCAGGCGGTCGGGCTGTTCGGCAAGAACAACAATTTGTATGCAAATTACATAAACCTGGATTTTTTACAAGGGCTTTGCTTGACAAATTGGCCAAATTCCACCACAAGCCCCTTACGGGTGGATGGCGAAACCCGCGTGGCCCAGGTTGCTACAGATGCCTAAGTGTTTTTAATTAAATACTTATGTTGGCTTCTTAAACCAAAATTTAAGCTGCT
>JAIXUT010000189.1 GCA_027483385.1 Alphaproteobacteria bacterium | reverse complement strand
GGCGGCCTCGGCGGGTTCCATGACAAACGGCATCGTAAAGGTGTTTTTAGCAGTCAGGCGGGTCTTCACAAAGCCTGGATTAACGATGCGCACGTCAATCAGGGCCGTGCCACTACGGGCAGCATGGGCCAGTTCTTCGGCGCGGAGGCTTTGGCAGAAGTTTAAGAGTGCTGCCTTGGTGGCACTGTAGGGCTGCCCTTTGGGCAAGCCAACAAAACCCGCCACACTGCCGCACAACACCAGCTGTGCGCCGTGGCCATGGGTGGCCTGCTGCCGCAATAAGGGTAGCATTACATGGACCAGCCCCAGCAAACCTGTGAAGTTCACCGCAATGGTTTTTAAAGTCTCGGCCCAGGCGGCATCAATCACGGCGGTGGGAGTGTACGTGCCCGCGTACATCTGCACGGTGCTAAGAGGCATGGGCAAGGTGGCAACGGCTGCTGCAATAGCAGGCTGGTCGGTAATATCCAGCGGCAGGGCGTGGCATAGGCCTGGGTACGCGCTGGTAAGCTCCTGCAAAGCGGCAGTATCCCGACCGCTGGCATAAACCAATTCGCCGCGTTGCAAGGCTGCCTCGGCGACCGCGCGGCCAATCCCGTGGGTCGCGCCAACTATCCAGTGGGTGAGGGTCACTGTCATTGCGAGGAGTTCTCCATGTGCATCATGTTATAAAATTAAAACGACGAAGCAATCTCGAGCGCAGAATTACTTTTTTGCAGGCTGAATAAAAATCACAATCTCGCCGACTTTAATGCCAAATTTTCGCATATCGGTAATGTTGAGCAGCTTGTTATCGGGCAGCAGGTACATCCAGTCGTCGAGGTGTAAATTGAGCGGCTTGGGCGCACTCGGCGTACCCATATTAATCGCCAACGTATAGCGCCAGTTCAACGCATTGCCGCTGGCTTTGCCAGTGGCCTGCCCCACCACATCGCCAGCTGTGCCCGCAAAGGTACGGTTGCCGTGGGCATCCTGGCCGGTGGGCCAGACTTGCCAGGTGCGGGTTTGCACCTCGCCGTCGCTCCAGTAAAACACCTCGGCCAAGGTGCCCTTACCCGCTTGGTCGAAGGTTCCTTCAATTGTGGCGTTAAAGCGGCGAATGACTTTACCGCGCCAATCTTTCACCAGCCCGTGGGCGGTAGTTTTACCCGCAAAAAACGTGGCCAATTCAAGTTTTGGCCCTTCAGGCTGATAAACCGTGACATCGGGGCGCATGCTGCAAGCTCCTAAAGTTATGGCCGCCAAAATGACGCTGGCCAGGGTTAAAATTTTCATCGGTTGGCAACTTTCGCTTGGCCCAATAATTCGCGGCGGAGGTCGGGCCGCAAAGTTCGTTCACTTAACCAGATGGCAAAAAAGTATTGGGTAAATTCGGTGTCATTCATAGTGCCCAGCACCTGTTTGCCATCGCGAATAAAGGTGGTGGTACCATTGGCATTGCGCATGGCGGCCAGCCGCGTGCCGGGTTGAATGCCATCAAACCAGTTGGTCAGCTGCAATTGCCAGCGGGCCAGTTTGGCCGCGTTGGTGAAGCCTAACCGCGCCATTTCCTCGGTGGTTTTTTGCGCCACCTTGTTGCCATTGAGGGTGCGCAAATAGGTCAATTCCAGCACAAAGGGTTGCTGGACGGCAAAGGTGCCCGTGGGGGTATAAAGCGCGGCGTCATAGACATCCCAAATCAGCCAAGTCAGGCGGGTATCGCCCACCTTTTGCATGGTTTTTTCGGTATAATTGGCCAGCGTGGTGGCACTGGCGGTGCCAAGCGGCAGCAGCGCGACCAACAGAAGGGATAGCATCGTTTTCATTGGCCCAAATTATCACGCCACGCACGGATTCACCAGCGGTAGCCACCGTTTGTAAGCTTGCGCTCAGGTACAGCTATAGGTTAGGCATGGTTATGGAGCCGCGCCAATTTATCGTTACGCCAGAAGCCGCAGGTCAGCGCCTCGATGTCTGGCTGCTAGAAATGTTGGGCGAAGGTCATTCCCGCGCCGAAGTGCAGCGCTGGATTAAAGCGGGGGCTCTCAGTCTTAACAGTTTACCAAGCTACAATCCCGCCAAAAAAGTGCGGGAAGGTGAAATATTTACGCTTACGCCACCGCCTGCCCCTACCTACCCGGTGGTGGCGGAAAATATCCCGCTCAGCATCGTTTACGAAGACGCAACCCTGCTGATTATTAATAAGCCCGTGGGCCTGACTGTCCACCCTGCCCCGGGCAACCGCAGTGGCACGCTGGTGAATGCCTTGCTGCACCACTGCGGCGCTGCCCTCAGTACCGAAAACGGCACCGACCGCCCCGGCATTGTCCACCGCCTGGATAAGGATACCTCGGGGCTGCTGGTGGTGGCCAAAACCGCTGCCGCGCATCGGCATTTGGCCAAGCAATTTGCCGCCCACGGGCGCGATGGCCGCCTGCACCGCCGTTACCTGGCCTTGGTGCGCGGCGGCCCACGGCCCAGCAATGGCACCGTGGTGGGGAACATTGGCCGCCACCCCAGCTTACGGATTCCCCGGGCAGTGGTAAAAGAGGGCGGCAAGGCGGCAATCACGCATTACACAACTCTGCAAACCTTTGGCCCTGCTCTGCAGCCCGTGGCCAGCCTATTGCAACTGCAGCTGGAAACCGGCCGCACCCACCAGATTCGGGTTCATCTGGCGCACCTGGGCTGCCCCGTGCTGGGCGACCCTTTATACCCCGCCCCGCGGGGTAACCTGGGGCCTTTGGGTGGGGCGGCCGCAGGGATTGTGGTGCCGCCCACCCAAATGCTCCATGCCGCCGAACTGGGCTTTGTGCACCCCGTTACCAGCCAAAAGATGCTCTTTAGCGCTCCGCTGCCTGCCGCTATGCAGTGCTTGCTTGATGATTTAAATATTTGTTTTAAATAAGTTTCAATAAATCTAGGGGGGTGTCAGCAGCCCCAGTCAGGGCCAATTGCAGAAGGTTGCATCAGAGGAGTAACCCCATGACAGACCAGCTTAGCCACTATCTCAACACCATCGGCAAGTTCAGCAGCCTGACTGCCGAGGCCGAACATGCCTTAGCTTTAAAGGTACAGGCGGGCGACACCAAGGCCTTCAATACCCTGATGCAAAGCTATTTAAAACTGGTGGTGAAGGTTGCCACGGGCTTTCGGGGCTACGGCTTGCCATTGGAAGAACTGATTCAGGAAGGCAACATTGGCCTCATGCAAGCCATTCGCCGCTTCGAGCCCGCCCGTGGCCTGCGCCTTTCCACCTACGCGATGTTCTGGATTCGAGCCAGCATGCAGGAGTATATCCTGAACAACTGGAGCATGATTAAAATCGGCACCAGCGGGATTCAGAAAAAACTATTCTTTAATCTGCGTCGCCTGAAGGCCGAAATTCTGGGCGAAAACGTCACGCATTTAACCCCTGCCGACGTACTGAAAATTGCCGAAGCCCTAAACGTGAGCAGCGCCGATGTGGTGCTGATGGACCAACGTCTGCGCCACGGCGATGAAAGCCTGAATACGCCAGTCGGCACCGATGGCGACACCACCAACGAATGGCAAGATTTTGTGGCCGACGTGCGCCCCAACCCCGAAATGCTGGCGATTGCCAAAAACAACGCCCGCTTCCGCCACAACCGCCTCAGCAAAGCGTTGGCGATTTTGAACGACCGCGAACGCCAGATTTTTGTCGCGCGTCACCTGACCGAAAACGAAGAAACCCCGACGCTCGAAACCCTCTCCAGTAGCTACGGTGTCTCGCGTGAACGGGTGCGCCAGCTGGAAGCCCGCGCCTACCAAAAAGTGAGCGCGCACTTAAAGCTGCACGCCACGCACTAGGCCATTAAGAAGTTAAAAACCGCCCCGAGGGGCGGTTTTAGTTTTAGGGATGTTAGAGAACATGTCCTAAAATTCGCTAGGCGGTGGCGATTTTGCTGGTTTGCGCAGACCGAGCACCGCAAGCGTACACTTAAGTACGTGCGGAGCGGAGGGCCAGCAAAACGACAAAAGCGACCCGCATAGGTGAATTAGGGGGCATGTTCTACACCGAATAATACATCTCAAACTCTACCGGATGCGGCGTGTGTTCAAACCGAATGACCTCCTGCATTTTCAGCGCAATGTAGGCATCGATGAAGTCATCGCTGAACACGTTGCCTTGGGTTAAAAATGCCCGGTCGGTATCCAAGCACTGCAGCGCTTCGCGCAGGCTGCCGCAAACAGTCGGGATTTTTTTCAACTCCTCGGGCGGCAGTTCGTACAGGTCGGCGTCCATCGCTTCACCAGGGCTGATTTTGTTTTTGATGCCATCCAGCCCCGCCATCAGCATCGCAGCAAAACCCAGGTAGGGGTTGGCGGCTGGGTCGGGGAAGCGAACTTCCACCCGCTTGGCCTTGGGGCTATCGGTAAACGGGATGCGACAACTGGCGCTGCGGTTACGCGCACTGTAGGCCAGCAGTACCGGGGCCTCATAGCCTGGCACCAACCGCTTGTAGCTGTTGGTGGTTGGGTTGGTGAAGGCATTGATGGCCTTGGCATGTTTGATAATCCCGCCGATGTACCACAGGCACTCCTGGCTTAAGCCCGCATATTTATCGCCGGCAAACAGGGGCTTGCCGTCCTTCCACAAGCTTTGGTGGCAGTGCATGCCGCTGCCGTTGTCGCCATAGATGGGTTTGGGCATAAAGGTGGCGGTTTTGCCCGCTTCGTGCGCCACCATATGGATGCAGTATTTATAAGCCTGCAGCAGGTCACCCATGCGCGTTAAAGTATCGAACTTCATCCCCAACTCGTGCTGCGCGCTGGCCACTTCGTGGTGATGCTTTTCCACCTTCACACCCATCATCGCCATGGTTTTCAGCATCTGCGCGCGCAAATCTTGGCCGCTGTCCATCGGCGGCACGGGGAAGTAGCCACCCTTGGTTTTGATGCGGTGGCCCAGGTTACCGTTGGCGTAATCGGTAACGCCATTGGTAGGCAGCTCGTCGCAGTCCAGCTCGAACGTGGTGTGGTAAGGGTCGGCCTTAAACTTCACATCGTCAAAAATAAAGAATTCAGCTTCCGGGCCCACAAAAATTTCATCGGCAATTCCGGTGCTTTTGGCGTATTCCTCGGCGGCGTGGGCAATCCCGCGCGGGTCGCGGTTGTAGCGCTGGCCGCTGACTGGGTCATAGACTTCACACACCAAAATTAAGGTCGGGTCGGCGGCGAAAGGGTCGATGCACGCGCTTTCCAGGGCAGGTTTCAGCAGCATATCGCTTTCGTTAATCGCCTTCCAGCCGGCAATGCTGCTGCCATCAAACATTACGCCTTCCAGCAACCGCGCTTCGTTAATCATGCCGATATCGAACGTAACATGTTGCCATTTGCCTTTGGTGTCGGTGAAGCGGAAATCGACATATTCAATCGCTGCCTCCGCGATAAACGCCATCACGCTCGCGGCGGAATGGGGGCTGAGTTTAGGATTAGATTTTTGCGTTTTAACCACGGCCAAAGTGCTGGCCTGAGTGTGTGCAGCCATAAGGCGTTCCTCCAGATTGTGAACATTCAATTGCAAGCATTCCGCACCGACTGCGCGCGTGCCGATTGCCTCAATCTGGATAGATAGGCTGCGCCTGAATCTTTTCCATGACAATCATTTTCTGGTACAGTGCGTCTATGCAGCGTGCAATTACTTTGCTTCTCATCACCCTTGCCTGTGGCTACGGCGCGGCCTTGCTGGGCCTGTGGTGGCAACAGGATGGCCTGATTTTTCCACGTCGGGTCAACACACTAAATTATACCCCAAACCCACTGGTGAACGATTACCAGATTATTAACCTCACCTTGCCCGATGGCACCCTGCAGCAGGTCATCCAAAGCCCGCGCCGCCTGCCCCCAAGCCCTACCTTGGTGATGGCCTTTGCCGGCAACGCCCACGATGTTGGCGGCATGGTGCTGTGGCTACGGCACATGGTCTTTCCCAGCAACACCGTGGTGATTGGCGCCCCCTACCGTGGCTACCCCAGCGCGTTTACGCCGATGCAAACGGGCAGCCCCACGCAGGCCAACACGTTGGCCGATGCCACCGCCCTCACCCACTGGGCCCAGCACACCTTTGCGCCTTTGCGCACGCTGCTGGTGGGGTATTCGCTCGGCAGTGCGGTGGCCGCGCATACGGCGTTGACTGCACCGGTTTCTGGCACCGTGCTCATTACCCCTTTCACCAGCATGGCCGACTTGGCCACCGCCCAGTACCCGTTTTTACTCGCGCCCTTGGTGCGGCCGTTGCTGAAACACCCCTTCCCCAGCCTGCAGTGGGTGGGCGCAGGCACCACGTCTGTTACCCTGATTGGTGCCGGCAACGATGGCCTCATTCCACCCAGCCATTTGCCTAAGCTCGTCAGCGCAGCGCAGGGCCGTGTGGCGCTTTCTGCGGTGCTTGAAGGCACCACCCACGGCGGGGCGCTCGATGACGTACGGCTACCTGAAATTCTTCAAAACGCCATGGTCGCGCCATAAAAAATGCCCCTTTGAAGGGGCATTTTTGTAAGGCTCAAGCGCCTTACTGCTGGCCGAACTGTTCTTGCAATGGCTTAAACACATTGGCCAATTTGCTCTTATCCCACTCCTCCATGTTCACCGGGCTGTGCGCGGTATCGATGGTGCTGGTTTCAATCATCGCGTCAAACGCTTCATCCCAGTTGCCACGGGTCGAGGCCTTGGCGTACTCGGTGCTGCGTTGCTCAAAGAAGTTGGCATGCTCATCGGCGTTCAGCATCAGGTCCATCCAGGGCAGCGGGTTTTTTTCGGTGCCGTAAATGGGTTCCAGGTTCAAGCTGCGCAGGCGGCGGTCGGCAATGTACCGAATGTAGCCTTTCACATCATCGGCGGTCATGCCTTCCACGGGCCCCATTTCAAACGCGAGGTCAATGAACTTGTCTTCCATGCCCACAATTTTCTTGCAGGCATCGGTGATGTCGTTGCGCAGCGCATCGGTCCAGATTTCGGGGTTTTCCTGCACAAAGGTATTGAACAGCTTAATCACGCACTGGCAGTGCAGCGTTTCATCGCGCACGCTCCAGGTCACAATCTGGCCCATGCCCTTCATTTTGTTGTAGCGCGGGAAGTTCATCAGCATCGCAAAGCTGGCGAACAAAGCTAACCCTTCGGTAAAGGCCCCAAACACCGCCATGGTCATGGCAATGTTGTGTTTGTTGGTCATGTCAAAGCCGTGCATGTAGTCGTATTTGTCCTTCATCGCGGCGTATTCCATGAAGGCGCTGTATTCCACTTCAGGCATCCCGATGGTATCCAAAAGGTGTGAATACGCGGCCACGTGCACGGTTTCCATGTTGCTGAAGCTGCCCAGCATCATCAGCACTTCGGTGGGCTTAAACACTTGCATGTAGTGGCGGTTGTAGCAGTTGTTTACTTCCACGTCGGATTGCGTAAAGAACCGGAAAATTTGGGTCAGCAGGTTTTTTTCAGGCGCGGAAAGCTTGACGTTCCAGTCCTTCACGTCGTCAGCCATCGGCACTTCTTCAGGCAGCCAGTGGATGCGCTGTTGCATCAGCCAGGCTTCGTACGCCCAGGGGTAGCCAAAGGGCTTATAGCCAATCCGTTCTTCGAGTAAGTTGGGCATGGTCGTTCCTTCTGTTTGGTGTTTTTGGGTGGCCACCCGGTGCAACACCTTGGTGGCCGCTGGTTCGAAATTGATGACATTGGCAGCCATAACACTTCTCCCCCTGTTTTGGTTATGCCGAACCGCTTCGGCGTGGCCCCTTTTATGCCCTCTGTAGCGGGCTGAAAAGGAGAAAACTTTTATTTCTACACTGGCTGTCTCAGGCGCTGATGCAGCGGTGGCAATTTTTTCGTTTCTTCGCAGCGAGAGCACCGTAAGCGTACACTTGAGTACGTACGGAGCGCAGCGCCAAAAAAACGAGAAAAGTGACCCGTCTGCATCAGCGCCCTACTGGCACGCCAAGCATTCTTCGTACTTCGCCCCCTCTGTCCCCGTCGCCTTCAGCATCACCT
>JAIXUT010000007.1 GCA_027483385.1 Alphaproteobacteria bacterium | reverse complement strand
GGTGGGTGGGTTTTGGGGCAGCTTTGGCCTACGCTCCGGGCGAACCTGGACGGGCAGGGATGCAGCTGCAAGCCTAGCGGAAATATAAATTTTTCGGTAAACTTGGCGGGTGAGAATTCTGCACCTGCACCTAAGCCGCGAGTTTGCGGGCAGCGAAACCTACGCCGCCAGCCTGGCCAGCCTGCAAGCGCACACTGGGCACGAGGTGCGAATCATTGTGCGCAACAGTTCGTATCTTGGCCGCTGGCAGCGCGAAAGTGGTGGGGCTAAAGTTTTAGTTTTGCCGCGTTGGGCGCTCGGCCCGTTGGCCAAATGGGTGGCCATGCGTTATGCCATCGGTTTCGGCCCCGAGATTCTGCACAGCCATTTGGGGCGTGCGCACAAGCTGGCAACGTGGCTGGCAGTGCGGCTTCATGTGCCGCACGTAGGCACCATCCATCTGCGTTTTAAGGCCAAGGAACATGCCCACTGCGATGGCCTCATCGCTGTTGCCAAGTGGCAACTGCAGGAAATCCCGGCAAGCTTTCAGGGCAAGGTTGCGGTTATTTGGAACTGGTTGCCCGCGCAGTATCGCAAGCTCGCACGGTCGGCGCACCAATCAACACGGCCAGAGGTGTTTACCTTTGGCTCGGTGGGGCGTTTGCACCCGCAAAAAGGCATGTTAACTTTGGTAAAAGCGTTTCAATCAGCCTTTCCGAATAATAACAAAGTGCGTCTGCAAATTATAGGAGAAGGGCCTGAACGTCAGGCGCTGGAACAGCTGATTGGCACCGATGCGCGCATTCAGTTGCTGGGCTACCAGACCGACCTTGCGCCCTTTTACGCCAGCTGGAGTGCCTACGTCTCAGCCGCCAAGCACGAACCCTTTGGCCTGACAATTCTTGAAGCCATGGCCCATCAGTTACCTTTGATTTGCACGCGTACCGAAGGCCCCAGCAATTATTTGGCCACGCAACCCCATACACCGCAGTGGGCAGAAATCGACAATGTTGAATCTTTGGCCACAGCTTTACAACGTTGCTACGCCGCAGGGCATCAATCGGTGCAATGGGCCATGGCCCCCTTTGACGGCAACCGTGCCCAGGCGCAGATTGAAAATCTCTATAAGGAATTATGTTCATGAGCCTCTGGCAAATCCTGACATTTCTCATCATCGCTGGCGGCGCGGCCTACACCTATGTGGTGCAGCCGATGAGCCTGGAGCTTGGCATTCCACGCCTGCAGTGCTGGTGGGATGGCGGCGTCTATTTGCGCGCCACCGCCAAGGAAGCGGGTTACCAAAAGGTCATGCATCAGACATCGGACAATATTGCGCGTTTAAAAGCTGGCGAAGCGGTGGGTTGCTTCAATGAAGGCCGCTGCGTAAGGGGTGCCACAGAAGCAGTCTCGGCGCTGGAGCAACAGATGTTGGGCTGGTCGGCCATCGGCGGCGGCGAGCTGCTGAAAGGCAATGTTTTAGGGATGTTAGGCATGAAGGCCGAAGATAGCGCCCGTGCCAAGCAAGCTGAAGCGCAGTATTGTATCAGCTATCTTGCCGACCATCGGCGCCAGATTTTGGCCACCGAACAGCCCCCCGCTGCCGTACAACCCTAGTGCAGAGTTACCACAGCCCTGCAGCCTGATGGGCGAGGAGGGCTACTTGTGTTTGCAACCTTGGGTTGTGCTATGGGTAAGAACGAAAGCTCGCCACTATGTTGCAACTCCAGACAATGCCCCTTCGCAAAGTTCTTACCTTTGCCCTAAGCCTGCTGAACATTGTGGCCGTTTTTGGCGCCGTGGTGATTATCGGGGCGCTGTACTGGCAAAGCCAACTGATTTCGCAGGTTGCTGAATACGATTTAAAAGCCTTAAAGGCTGAAAAAATTGCCACGCAGGTTAGCTTGGTCAGCCGCGAGATGGCGCACCAAGTACTGGCGCTGGATGACCCAAAAGCGGTGGCCGAGCAATCGGCGCATTTAAGTAAAATGTTAAACGAACTGAATATCAGCCAATCAGGTTTGGTCAATTTTCACTTTACCGATAGCCAAGCCGAACAGGCCCGCAACAGTTTGGTAACCGAACTTGAAGTTTTTATGCGCGATGTAAAAACGTTGCAACAATACGCATCGAATGGCCAGCGGGCCGAAGCGCTGGCGCTGATTGATGCCAGTGAAGAACGTGAAGACCGCATTGCTGAACATGTCGGGGTATTTTTGGCCTACGCCATCGACCATGCCACACTTGCCAAGCAACAGTTAACGCATATTGGCTGGGCGGCAGGCGGACTCGAATTGTTTGATTTATTTTTAGGCATGGCAATTAGCCTTGTGATGTACCGCACCATTGTTGGCCGTATGGGGGATTTGAAGGGCAGTGTCACCCAATTACAAGGCGGCGTGAGCACCTACGCCAGCGCGGTTACTGAAGCGGCAGGAGCGGTGGGGCAGGCCAGTGCAGCGGCCATGCAGATTGGGGCAAGTTTAGAAGAATTTGACCGCACCATCGGCCATATTGGGAGTAAAGTGCAAGATACCGCCCGCTCCTCCGAACGCATCAAAGTGCTGACCGATAATACCGCAGGCGGCATGAACGAACTGGTGAATGCCACGCAAAATATCAGTGAAGTGGTGGGCTTGATTGAAGGGATTGCAGACCAAATTAACCTGCTGGCGCTGAATGCCGCCATTGAGGCCGCGCGGGCCGGAGAGGCAGGGCGCGGTTTTGCCGTGGTAGCCGATGAAGTGCGTAAGTTGGCCAGCCACACCACGGGCAGTACGCAAAAGATTACGCAGGTGACGCAGGCCCTGGGCAAGCAGGTGGGGATGCTGGCCCAACAGCTGGAAGAGGTGCGCGTGGCGGTGGCCGAAATTGATGAACGCACCTCCGATATTTCGGGTTCCACCACCGAGCAGGCCGCGGCCAGCCGCCAGCTGACTTCAGCTTTTCAGGCCCTGCAAGGCAGCTTTATGGAAGTCAGCCGCCAGATGGAACAGGCCAACGGTCAGCGCGGCAGCGTGCAGGGGGCGTGTGATCACCTGCACGGCCAGATTGTGCGCGCATGAAAATTCTACTTGCCGGGTCGCTTTTTACGTTTTTCTTGCAGATACGCTCCGCACGTACTTAAGTGTAAGCTTGCGGTGCTCCGGCTGCGTGAAAACGCAAAAATCAACGCCGCTAAGCGAATTTTTTGCCCCACGCAACTGTGTTAAACAAACCGCATTCAAAGTAGCCTTCGCGTACACGCATTACTTTAATTCTTGCTCGGCTGTCGTGTGTAAAGCAAAGTACAAGCCATGCCCGATCTCATTTCTCAAGCAGGCCAAGCCTTAACCCCCGAACTGATTGCGCTGGGCGAGCAATATGGCCTTAACCGCGTCGAAACGCGCTTTTTAGGACCATTGTTGAAATACTTCATGGAGCCCAACATTCGGGAAGTGGTGATTAACCAGCCGGGTGAAGTAGGTTACGAATTTCCCGACGGCAGCTGGAAATGGGTGGAAGCGCCTGAACTGACATTGGCGCAGCTGGAAGATTGCGCCCGCATGTTGGCCAACCTAAGCAATAATATCTATACGCCCGACCACCCCGTATTAAGTTGCAAAATGCCAGGCGGGCACCGCGTCCAAATCGTCGGCGGCCACCACTGTGGCAAAAAGTTTTCAATGACCGTCCGGATTCAGCACCACAAAAACTTTACGCTCGATAGTTTCGTGCTGCCGCCAGGTGTGAAGAACCACATCATTGACTGCGTGATTAACAAAAAAACCCTGCTCATTTCAGGCGGAACCAGCACCGGGAAAACCAGTTTCATGAACGCGGCACTGAAATATATCCCGATGCACGAACGCCTGATAACCTTGGAAGACGTGGCGGAATTGGACGTGCCGCACCATAACTGGACACCGTTGCTGTTTGGTGGCGCCAACCGCGACCCATCTGGCAAGGAAATTAAAGAAATGCTGAACGCCACCCTGCGGATGCGCCCCGACCGCATTTTGTTGGGGGAAATTCGGAAAGAAAATGCCTTTGCGTTTTGCAGTGCCATCAATACCGGCCACGAAGGCAGCATGGCCACCATTCACAGCAACAACCCGGATGCGGCGCTCGATGCCGTGGTGAACCGCGTGATGTTGAACGGTGAAATTGCCGACAGTGCCCTGAACGTACTGCGCCGTCAGCTGGCCGCCGATATTCACGGCGTGGTGCAGCTGACCCGTGAAGGCCCCCGCGTCACAGGCTATTTCAAGGAGTTAAAACCCGCCACGCCTGTAGCCTAACACAGGTTGGTTGCGAAACTGGCAGTTGGGTGTGGCTGGTGTTGACAGTGCCCCAACTTTCACGCATATGCGGCTTGTTGTGTTTTCCGGCGTAGCTCAGCGGTAGAGCATCGGACTGTTAATCCGCAGGTCGCTGGTTCGATCCCAGCCGCCGGAGCCAACTTATTCAATATTTGTCCCCAAGAGCATCGGACTGATGATTTCATAATACCCCTTACGGGGCTGCTCGCAGGTCGCGGGTCTCAACTCAGCTGCCGGAGCCTACTTATTTGATTGACATATGTATAACAATATACACTTTAAGTCATTAAGTTCTTAACTATAGGTTCGCAACTATAGGTTCGCAGGAGAAACATCATGGAAGACGATATGAGATTTGACTCACTGGATACCTTTTTGATTCGTCTAAGAAATAAACAATTTGAGCTTCAACAGATTCTTAATGATTTGGCCGAAAAAAAGAAAAAATTACCGGTTGGTAATTCAGAGCATCGCAAATTGACACTTGTTCTGCGAGACATTAACAAGCTTACGACACAGCTTGAATCGACTTTGGTCAGCATTGCGGACTGGAAAGATAAAGAATAACTATTTTTGTTCAGTCATGGATAAAGTGTATCGGGGCGGCCTTAATGCCGCCTTTTTTACTTGCAAAGCCACTCATAAGCCCTTATAGGCCGTAATCAAGACTTCGCGGGTTGGTTGAACGCTTCCCAAACCGCGGTAACTTCCCCGCCTAAGGCGGGGCAACCAGAACCAAGGAGCACCCCATGGGCCACATCCATGAAACGCTGACCGAGCGCCGCGCCCGCCGCATGCGCCACAAGTTAAAAACCCACAATCCTGGCGCCATTCGCCTTTCCGTACACCGCAGCAACCTGCATTTTTCGGTGCAAATTATCGATGATACCAAGGGCCACACCCTGGCGTCGGCCTCCACCATGGAAAAGCAGCTGGCCAAAGGCCTGAAAAACACCCGCAGCACCGAAGCCGCTGAAGTTGTTGGCAAAACGCTAGCCCAACGCGCTTTAAAAGCTGGCGTGACCCAAGTTTACTTCGACCGTGGCCACTACCGCTACACGGGCCGCCTGAAAACCCTTGCCGACGCTGCCCGCGCCGCAGGCCTGAAATTCTAACGCTGCCAACGCACTGAAAAGGATAAAATTATGGCTGAAAATCGTTTTGATTCCCGCAATGAAGGTCGCGACCGCGAACGCAGCGAGTTTGTCGATAAACTGGTTGGCGTCCGCCGCGTTGCCAAAACCGTCAAGGGTGGCCGCCGGATGTCGTTCGGCGCCCTGGTGGTGGTAGGTGATGAAGCTGGCCGCGTCGGTTTTGGCCAAGGTAAGGCCAAGGAAGTGCCCGATGCGGTGAAAAAGGCCACTGAAGGCGCCAAGCGCACCATGGTGCGGGTGCCCCTGCGCCAAGGCCGTACCGTACACCACCAAGTTAACGGCCGTTTTGGCGCTACCAAGGTGATGATTCGGCCTGCCGTGCCCGGGACCGGGATTATTGCGGGCGGCCCCATGCGTGCCGTGTTCGAAGCGATGGGGATTAAGGATGTGGTTGCCAAGGCCCAAGGCAGCACCAACCCGTATAACCTGATTCGCGCCACCTTTGCGGCTTTTGCAGCGATGGAAACCCCCCGTGGGGTGGCCGCCAAGCGTGGCCTGAAAATCACCGACCTGGTCCTGCATGGCAAGGAAGCTGCCAAGGGCGAAATGGACCAGAAGGAACTGATTGCCAAGGCCGAAAAGGCCAAGGCCGCTCGCGCCGCCCGTGCGCCTGCGAAGGCTGCTGGTGGCCGTGGCCGTCCCGATGGCCGTGGTGGCGACAACCGTGGTGGTGAAAACCGTGGCAAGCGCACTGAAGCCCCCAAAGTAGTAACAGTCAGCAAGGCCGACAGTATGGTCGCTGCGACTGAAACCACCCCTAAGGCCGAATAAATTAATTGTTTAAACAAATAGCGTAAGGGAAACCGAGTTATGACCGAGAATATCAAACTGAATCAGCTGGCCGACAACCAAGGCGCTACCCACAACACCAAGCGGCTCGGCCGCGGGATTGGTTCGGGCAAGGGTAAAACCAGTGGCCGTGGGGTGAAGGGGCAAAAGGCGCGGAAATCGGGCAACGTGCGCGCCGGTTTTGAAGGTGGGCAAAACCCGCTGTACCGCCGTTTGCCCATGCGTGGCTTTAACAACGCCAACTTTGCGATTGACTATTGCGAAGTGAACGTCGGCACCCTGCAAAAGCTTGTTGATGAAGGCAAGCTGGACGCAAAACTGCCGATTACCATTGCCAGCATCATCGGGATTGGTCTCACCAAAAAAGCCAAAGATGGTCTTAAAATTTTGGGCAACGGCGAAGTTTCTGCCAAGCTGCACGTGATTGCGTCGCATAGCAGTGCCAGCGCCGCTGAAAAGCTGGCCAAAGCTGGCGGCAAGCTGGAAATTCTGCCGAAAAAGGAATACGCCAGCGGGGTGAAGCTGGTGAAGCAGGCGTAGGTTTAACTTGCTTGATAACCCCGCTAAGGCGGGGTTGTTTTTGTGCTGGGTGCGAGGTATACGAGTTTGAAAGGCAATTTCGCCTGAATCGGAGCGTTTCCAATGTTTATGAGTCTGATAATCCAAAATCTACTCTGTTTTATGGTTCGGTTCGGCATTCGCAGAGATGAATTTCGGGACGAAGTGCATTACGGTTCTACGCGCCTCACCCGCAAAAATTTTGAGGAAGCTCAAGCGATGTTAAACCGCCTTCTCCCCGAAGCTATACTGATTGAAACTCAACCAGTTGGGGGGTACGACCCCTTGGGGCCCGAGGAAGTGTGGGCAGAACTTAAATTGCCGGACAAACTTTTACAGGATTTGGAGAAGGTTATGGAGAAGTCGACGATTTCCTGAAATACGCCACTCAAAAATGCACCATTGACTTGAACAACCACCCCGCAAACCTTGCGGGGTGATGCATTTTTGGCTATAAGCAGCGGGTAAGAGAAAGTGCCCTTTGCAATGGCCACCCTGGGTTTAGGCAACCAAAACGAGATTGCCGATTTGCTGGCGAAAGCCAAGAACCTGCACAGCCGCATTTTGTTTGTGTTGCTGGCGTTTATTATTTACCGCCTTGGCACGCATATTCCGCTTCCCGGCATCGATGTCGCCGCATTGGCCAGCTACCAGACCAACCTGCAAAGCGGGCTGTTTGGCCTCTTTAATATGTTCAGTGGCGGGGCGTTTTCGCGCATGGCGATTTTTGCCCTCAACATCATGCCCTACATCACCGCCAGCATTATTGTGCAGTTGCTGGCCGCCAGTTACCCCAGCCTGAACGAACTGCGCAAGGAAGGCGAAGTTGGCCGTCGCAAACTGAACCAGTACACCCGCTACCTGACAGTCATTTTGGCGATGGTGCAGGGTTTTGGTCTGGCCTCGGGGATTCAATACCAAACCGCCATGGTGGGCGGTGAAGTGGTGCCGCTGGTGCTGAACCCAGGGCTGGCGTTCCAGCTGCAAACGGCCCTCACCATTACCGCAGGAAGCCTGTTCCTGATGTGGCTGGGCGAACAGATTAACACTCGCGGTATTGGCAACGGTATTTCGTTGCTGATTTTTGCCGGGATTGTCGCCGAGTTTCCACGCATGATTATGCGGGTGATTGAACTGGCGCGCACAGGCAGCATCTCCGACTTATTGGTGATTGCCATGCTGGTGGGGATGGTGCTGGCGATTTTTGCGATTGTGTTCATGGAAACCGCCATTCGGAAGGTGGCGATTCAGTACCCCAAACGCCAAGGCATGTTTGGCGCGGTGAACAGCGATGCCAACCACTTGCCCTTAAAGCTGAACCTGGCGGGCGTGATTCCCCCCATTTTTGCCAGCGCGTTATTAATGGTGCCCTTAACCATGGCCAGCTATGCGCCGCAAGCGCCGTGGGCCCAGTTTGTTGGGCAGTATTTAAGCCCTGGGCACGTACCGTACCTCATTATTTTTGTAAGCCTGATTGTGTTTTTCAGCTTCTTCTATGTTGCTACCGTGGCGTTTAACCCCACGGAAACCGCCGATAATTTGAAAAAACAAGGCGCGTTCATTCCAGGTATTCGGCCCGGCGAGAGCACCGCCAATTACCTCGATAATCTGGCCACGCGGCTAACCTGCATTGGCGCGGCGTATCTGGCGGCGGTCTGTGCGATCCCCGACTTATTGCATCGCGACGCCACACTGCCCGTGTACATTGGCGGCACCAGCCTGCTGATTATTGTGAGCGTAACCATCGACACTGTGGCCCGTATCCAGAGCGCCCTGATTGCCCAAAAGTACGAAAGTCTGCTCAAGCGCACCAGCTTGAAGGGTGGTAAGGGCAGTGGCTTGGGTTTATTGCGTAAATAAAGGTATTAAACTGTGATTATTGTACTTTTTGGCCCCCCAGGCGCAGGTAAAGGCACGCAGTCGGCCATGCTGGCGCGTAAATTTAACATTCCTGCGTTCAGCACGGGCGATATGTTCCGCGCGGCGATTGCGGCGGAAACGCCTGTGGGGCGCGAGGTGAAAAGCGTGATGGAACGCGGCGACCTGGTGGGCGATGAGCTGGTGAATAAGCTGGTGTTTGAACGGCTGGATGAGCCCGATTGCGCCGACGGCGTGATTTTAGACGGCTACCCGCGCACCGTGACGCAGGCCGAGGCGCTGGATGCTTGGCTGACCGATCACCACCTGCACCTCGATAAAATTTTTGAATTGGTGGTGGATGAAAAAATGCTGGTGCAGCGCCGTGCCGGGCGCCTGTATGCCCCCAAAAGCAAGCGGGTGTACCACATTTCGTTTAACCCGCCGAAAGAAGCCGGTATTTGTGATGAATCGGGCGAACCGCTGATTGTGCGCGAAGACGACCAACCCGCCGTGGTGCAACACCGCCTCGAGGTTTACCGCGAACAGACTTCGCCCGTGATTGCTTATTACAAAGTACAAAACCGCCACGTAGCGGTGGATGGCATGGCCGACATTGACGCCGTTTACGCCACGATTATGGGCGAACTGCCCGCCTAATTCAGGTCGCGGCAGTGCGCGCAGCCGCCACGCCGTAGGTCGGCGGCATTGATGGCCGCATTGCAGGCCTTGCAGATCTGCAAGGATTCCACGGGGGCTAGGGCATGATTCACCGCCACGCGGTCATCGAACACATAGCACGCCCCTTGCCAGAGGCTTTGCGCAGCGGGGACTTCTTCGAGATACTTCAAAATCCCGCCTTCCAGATGAAAAACCTGCTGGTAGCCCTGTTCCTTCAAATACGCCGTCGATTTCTCGCAGCGAATCCCGCCCGTACAGTACATGGCGATGGGGGTGGATTTATCGGCGGGCAGGGTTTGCTCCAGCCACGCGGGCAGGTCCTTGAAGGTGCGCGTGGCAGGGTTCAGGGCGCCAGCAAACTGGCCAAGCTGCACTTCGTAGGCGTTGCGGGTGTCGATGGTAATAACATTGGGCTGCATGATGAAAGCGTTCCAGTCTGCGGGCTTGATGTACTCCCCCGCATGCTGAGGGTTCACGGGGTGGCCCAGCGGAATGGTTTCGCGCTTTAATTTTACTTTGGTGCGCGGGAAGGGGTTGGTGCTGGCGCGGCTTTCTTTCCAAGTAAGGCCCGCAAACAGGGCGTGGCTGCGGATAAATTCCAGTGCCGCCTGCACGCCAGCTTCGGGGCCAGCAATCGTGCCGTTGATGCCTTCGGGCGTGAGCAAAATCGTGCCCGTCACGTGTTCTTCCAGCAGCTTGGCCTTCCAGGGCGCTTGCAGGGTTGCAAAGTCGGGCAGGGGGGTGAGGTGGTAGAAGGTGGCAATCAAGGCATCCATGATGCATTGCTACCACAGCCAAGCCTACGCTGCCAAGCTGGCACTGGCCAGCCCTAAGGGGGCGGGCTATGGTAAAATCATGAAGGCAATTTCTCTGGTAGCCCTGATGGTGTTCGGTTGCATCGCGCTGTCGCCATGGCTGTTGCCTCACCCCTTGGCGGTGAATTTAGACGCCATTTTGGCTGCCCCCAGCGCCACCCATTGGCTAGGCACCGATGACCTTGGCCGCGACGTGCTGGCAAGACTGCTGGCGGGCGTGCAGGTTTCGGTACTGGTGGCGGCGGGCGTGCTGGTGGTAACGGCCGCGATAGGTATCCCGCTCGGGTTACTGGCGGGCTGGTACGGCGGCTGGCTGGATGGCCTGATTACCAAGGCCTGTGAAGTGGTGCTGAGCTTTCCGGGGATTTTGCTGGCACTGGCGTTGGCGGCGTTGCTGGGCGGGAGCTTGGTGAATGTCATCATTGCCTTGGGGGTGCTGGGTTGGGTGGGCTTTTGCCGCCTGACGCGCGTGCAGGTGCAGGTGGTGCGCAATCAGCCGTATCTGGCAGCGGCGGTGTTGGCCGGCGTGCCCAAGGCCAGGCTCTGGTGGCGGCATCTGCTGCCCAATGTGCTGGGGCCGCTGCGCGTGGAAGCCCTGTTGGTGCTGGTGGGCAGCATCGTGGCCGAAGCGGGGCTGAGCTTTCTGGGGCTTGGCATTCCTAGCCCCCAGCCAAGTTTGGGCGGGATGCTGCGCGATGGCCTGCGCGAAGTGCTGACCACGCCCTTGCTGGTGCTGGCGCCCGCGCTGGTGCTGATAAGCCTCACACTGGCGTTGCATTTTATCATGCGGGCTAGCCAAGGCCGCGCTGGCAATGGTATGGCACATCAGGTTTAACGGGGGAAAGAGGTTGGGCGTGCCGCACAAGTTACCACGGCAAGTATTATGGTTGCTGCCCCTGGTGGGGGTTTTGGCCGTAGCCCTGGCTTTTTGGCCGCCCAACCTTGGGCGTGCCCAAGATGATGCGGCCTTGAACGTAGCCACCATTCAGCAAATTCGGGTAGGCCAGCAGGCCCAAGGCGCGATGCGGATTGTGCTGGAGTTTTCTCCGCTTGCCACCGAAGCCCAGCAGCAGTTTCGGTGGTTTACTCTGCCGCAACCGACGCGCGTGGTGCTAGATTTGGCCGACGTGACCTTTGCCGATAGCCCCAACTTTATGCAGCTGCCACCGGGCGGGCTGGTAAAGAGCATGCGCGCTGGGCGCTTTCGGCCCCATACCGTGCGGATGGTGCTGGATTTAACCAACCCCGCGCGGGTGAATATTTTCAGTATTCCGCCGCGTGATGACCGTGGCATGCGGGTGGTGCTGGATATTTTACCTGTGGGCAAGGGCCAGGTTGCCACCAATGTGCCGCCGCCTGATGACGTGGTGGATGAGGGCAAGGCACCAATGGTCAACCCAATTTCCATCGCCGATGAACCCGCGCCCGTGGTGCCCCGCCAAGTGGTGCGCGCCAGCGAGGATAAAAGAGTGGTGGTGACGCTCGACCCCGGTCACGGTGGCGTCGACCCAGGTGGCTGTGGCCGCGTTTTAAAACTGTGCGAGAAAAATATTGTCCTGGATGTGGCCAAGCAGGTGCGCGAGATTTTACGCAAGCAAGGTTACGAAGTGGTGATGACCCGCGAAGACGACCGTTTTATCCCGCTGGCCGAGCGCGTGCGGATTGCCCAGCGTGCCCAAAGCGATATGTTTGTGAGCTTCCATGCCGATATTCACCCCACCAACACCAAAGTGATTGGTGCCACCACCTATGTGGTCAGCGACCGTGCCAGTGACCGCGAAGCTGCCCGCTTGGCCGACAAGGAAAATGATGGCGATATCATCGCGGGTGTGGCGATCGACCGCGAAAGCCCCGAAGTGCAGAATATTCTCATTTCTCTGGTGCAGCGCGAAACCCGTAACAACAGCAGCTATCTGGCGCAGGCCATTTTAAGCGAAATGGATAACGTGACGGAAGTGCGCCGCGCCGACCCCTTATTTGCGGGCTTTCGGGTTCTTAAAGCCCCCGATGTACCAAGTGTGCTGATTGAAATGGGCTATTTAAGCAACCCCAAGGAAGAACGCCAGCTGGCCGACCCTGCCTTCCGCAAGCGCTTGGCCAAACGGATTGCCGATGGCATCATGGATTACGTCAAGGCGAATGTGCACTACAATTAACGTGTTAAGCGGGCACGGGTGGGGGGCACCATGGCGGCGATGAGGGCGGCATCAACCTTGGCCATATGAATTTCTGGCACGTGGTCAATCAGCCGCGTTGTCTGGCTGCCCACCAGGCCGCAGGGGGTAAACTGCTGGTAAATTTTAAGGTCGTTGCTCACGTTCAGGCAGGCACCATGGAAGGCCACGCCCTTGCGCACCCGTACGCCAAAGGCCGCCAGTTTGGCGTTCCCTCCCCACAGGCCCAGTTCTGTGCCCGTGCGGAGCTCGCTCTCTACGCCCAAACTGCCACACGCCGCCTGCACGCGTTCTTGCAGCCAGCGCATGTAGCACCGAATGTCGTGATTCCAGCGCCCGTCCAGCCGTACCACGGGGTAAATCATCCGCTGGCCCGGGCCATGATAGGTGACCTGCCCACCACGGTTGGTGGGCACGATGGGGATGCCATGCCCCGCCCCAGCATCGGCCAACTGCCCGCTGCTGCCAACCGTTAATACGGGGGCATGTTCGGCCAAAATCAAAACTTCGGGGGCCCCTGCAGCTACCTGTGCAGCGATGGTTTCCAGCCGTTCAAGCCCCGCAAGGTAGGGGGTGAGGGCTGGCCAGATGACAATTTGCACGTACTTACTGTAGGAAATGCAGCGCCAAAAGGCAAGAAACGCCAACGGTGGCTTGCCTAGGATGGGTATGGGCAGCTATCAGTGTAACATGAACCGCCTCGTGCAGTCCGACACCACCAACCCCGCCCTGGAACGGCTGCGCGACCTGGTGGCCGATTATGCCGTGAACCGCGCCAGCAGCGGGGTGCGGATTCAAGGCCCCAACGGTGAGCCCAACGACTGGCTGATGGATTTGCGCGCCACCTTCATGCTGCCCGAGGCGCTGGATTTGTTCGCCGAACTATTCTGGCAGCGCTACGCGGCCAAGGCGCCTTTGCAAGTGGCGGGCATGGAAGTGGCCGCCATTCCGCTGGTGGTGGCGATTATGCTGAAAGCCAAACAGTTGGGCCATGAATGCAACGGCCTGATGATTCGGAAAGAGCGGAAAACCCAAGGCCTTGGCCGCCAGATTGAAGGAACGCCCAACAGCAACCCGGTTATTGTGATTGACGACTTGGCCAACAGCGGCATTTCACTCAGCAAGGTTCAGGCGGTGCTGTGGAAGGAAAACCTGCCAGTCCATGAATTCTTTGTGGTGGTGGATTTTCAATCGCCCAAAGGCCTGCGGTGGCGGGCCCAACCAGGCGTGCCGCCGCTGCAAAGCCTGTTTTCGTTGCAGCAATTTCAGCTTTCGCTGGCTCCTGCCAAGCCGCTGCCAGGCATGTTGGCGCAGTATACCCCCGTGTGGCGCTATGCCGCACGCTTGCCCAACCCGCATTATGTGGTGCCCAAATCGGCCCCGGTATATCATCAGGGTAAAATTATCTATGGCTCGGATAGCGCCACCGTGCATGCCGTGGATGCCGCCACGGGGATGCCGCTCTGGAATTTTCATCTCGAAGGGGCCCATGCCAAGGGGATATTGGGCACTGCCGCCGTGCACGAGGACAAGGTGTTCATCGGCGGCTACAACGGCAACCTGTATTGCCTGAATGCCAACACGGGCAAACAAATCTGGTTTAACCCCTGCTGCGACTGGATTGGGTCCAGCCCCCTGGTGGTGCCCGAACATGGCTTGGTGTACGTGGGGCTCGAGTATGCCAAACCCCGCAACAGCGGCAGTGTGGCGGCGTTCGATATCAATACGGGCGAAAAACGCTGGGAACGTTGGCTGCAGGTGGTACAGCACGGCAGTGGGGCATACTGCAGCCTCAATGATAGCGTGATTTTTGGCACCAACGACCATTCTGTCATTAGCTACGCCGCCACAACGGGCGAAATAAACTGGATTTGCGACCTCCCCCGCAGCGCCAAATATGCCCCGGTGGTGGATAACACCCGTGGGCTTTGCGCCTTTACCAGCTGGGATGGCGGCATTTACCTGGTTGATGCCCTGACAGGCGCTACCAAATGGCGGGTGGCAACTGGCAACATTTGCTACACCACGCCCCTGATTGTGGGCGATACCCTGTTTGCCGGCAGCGGCGATAAGTTCTTTTACGCTATTGATTTAGAAACGGGGAAGGTGAAGCTGAAGTACGAATTTGGGGGCCGCGTCTACGGCAACCCGCGCTTTGCTCCGCCGCACCATGTGCTGGTGGGCGCCACCAATGGCCGCGTGGCCGAGTTTGATGCCCACACCCTGCAGCAGGTTGGCTGGCTGCATGCCCCCGATGGTATTACCAACGGTATTCTGGTGCTGGATGACGGCGCCAAAATTGTCGTGCCCACCTACATGAATGAGCTGTATTGCTACGCCAGAGAGCTAAAAGGCCGTACTGCGCCTCAAGCCTAAGCGCAAAAAGCCTTGCATGAGAGGGTTATATGGGGTAATGCCCACCCCATGGCCAAAAGCGATGTAATTGAATTTGAAGGCGTGGTGAGCGAATCGCTCCCCAACACCATGTTTCGGGTAAAATTGGAAAACGGCGTGACCGTGCTCTGCCACGTGGCAGGGAAAATGCGGCAGCACAACATCCGGATTCTGGAAGGCGACAAAGTGAAGGTCGAAATGACGCCCTACGACCTGACCAAGGGCCGGATTACCTTCCGCGAAAAAGTCGCCCCGCCACCTGGCATGGTGCAGCGGCCAACCAACCGCTAAGAATTTACGGGCAGGGGGCTTGCCAGCCCGTGTACGTCGTGCTAATGGCCCCCTCATACTTAAGGAAGCTTGAAAATGCGTTATTTATCATCTATCCGCGCCGAAAAGAAGCGCGACCGCAAATTGCAAACCACGCGCCGCACCCGTAACAAGGCCGGGAAGTTCTTGGGCCGCGTGCGGATTGTGATGCGCGACAAACGTGCCAACGGCAAAGCTGGCCGCTACGCTGCAACTCAAGCCTAAACATTTTCAAAGATTTGGCGATTGTTGTTAATCTCAATTGGTCATTTATATTAATCAATAAGGAGTGGAGCCTGTGGCACGTATCGCGGGTGTAAATATTCCGACCGACAAACAAGTCTGGGTAGCTTTAACCTACCTGTACGGCGTTGGTCCGAGCAATACATTTAATATTTTAAAGGCAGCTAACATCGAGCCAACCAAGCGCGTTAACACGCTTTCCGAGGATGAAATTTCCCGGATTCGGAACGTGATTGACGCCTCGGTGCCGGTGGAAGGGGATTTGCGTCGGCAAGTCAGCCTCAACATCAAGCGCCTGATGGACTTGGGCTGCTACCGCGGCCTGCGTCACCGCAAGGGCTTGCCCGTGCGTGGCCAGCGCACCCACAGCAATGCCCGGACCCGCAAGGGCCCACGCAAAGTAGGCGTGGCCGGCAAAAAGCCAGTAAGCAAATAAGCGGAGAGGATAAATCATCATGGCCACCCCCGCCAAAAGCACCCAAAAAGCTGGCGCTACTGCCCGCCCGATGAAGCGCAAAGACCGCAAGAACATCAGTTCGGCCGTCGCCCACGTGCTTTCAACGTTTAATAACACGATTGTCACAATCACCGACTACCAAGGCAACACCATTGCCCAAGGCAGCGCGGGCAGCCAAGGCTTTAAGGGCAGCCGTAAGGGCACGCCCTTTGCCGCCCAGCAGGCCGCTGAAGGCGCCGGTCGCGCCGCCAAAGAACACGGGGTGCGTACCTTGGAAGTGCAGCTGAAGGGCCCAGGTTCGGGCCGTGAAAGCGCCCTGCGCGGGTTGCAAGCCCAAGGGTTTGAAATCCACAGCATCCGCGATGTCACCGCCATTCCGCACAACGGCTGCCGTCAGCCCAAGCGCCGCCGCGTCTAACACGCTTCCCACCCGGCGCTGCGGGGCACCGCGCGGCGCCTCTGTGTGGGGCTTCCCCACGGTGCCAGCCTCTATTTTCAGAACAATACGGCCAGAACAACACGGAGACCCGCCCCATGCAAATCCAAGCCAACTGGAAAGAACTCATCAAGCCAAGCAAGGTTGGGATGAGCAACAACGACAGCAAAAAGCTCTCGACCTTTACCGTTGAACCACTGGAGCGCGGCTTTGGCCACACCCTTGGTAACGCCTTGCGTCGTGTGTTGCTCTCTTCGCTGCAGGGGGCTGCCATTACGGCCATCAAGGTGGAAGGTGCGGTGCACGAATTCGCCACCCTGCCAGGCGTGATGGAAGACCTGACCGAAATTATTCTTAACCTCAAAGCCCTGGCCGTGCGTAGCCACGCCAGCGAACCCAAAGTGGTGGTGTTGCACAAAAAAGGTGCTGGTGCTGTTACCGCAGCCGATATTCAACTGGGCCACGATATTGAAATCGTCGATCCTCATCACCACATCTGCACCCTTTCCGACAAAGGCGAGCTGCGCATCGAACTCACCATCGGCACTGGCAAGGGCTATAGCCCTGCCGCCGACCGCAAACTGCAAGAACGCCCCACCGGCACCTTGCTGATTGACGCGATTTACAGCCCCATCCGCCGCGTCAGCTTCAAGGTTTCCGATGCCCGCGTTGGCCAGATTACTGACTACGACAAACTGGTGATGGACCTTGAAACCAACGGTGTTGTCAGCCCTGAAGATGCGCTGGCCTTTGCCGCCCGGATTCTGCAAGACCAGCTTGGCGTGTTCATCAACTTCGAAGATATCGCCGACGACAGCAAGCGCAGTGATGAACTGATTGACATCAACCCGCACCTGCTGATGAAGGTGGATGAGCTGGAACTTTCAGTGCGCAGTGCCAACTGCCTGAAGAACGAGAACATTGTTTACATTGGCGACCTGGTGCAAAAGAGTGAAGGCGAAATGCTCAAAACGCCAAATTTTGGCCGCAAGAGCCTGAACGAAATCAAGGATCTGCTCGGCCAAATGGGCCTAGGCCTCGGGATGCGTTTAGAGAATTGGCCGCCCGAAAATATCGAAGACTTGGCCCGTCGCCTCAGCCAGCAAGTGCAGTAAACGCCACTCGTAAAATTTAAACCGCCTTCGGGCGGTTTAATTTATCCCCAGGGCCTTGTAAGGAATCGGCAAGGTGATAAATTTTTCATGCATGGTGGCGCAATTGGGTGCCAGCATCCGATTAACTTGAAAAAGAGCCTCCCCTCCCGATGAAAAAATTTATTCTTGCCGTTGCCCTGACTGCCATGCCCGTGGCCAGCAGCTTTGCCCAACAAGGTACAGGCCCCAACCCCTATGTGGAATGTGGTATCGGCGGCGCTCTGTTCCCAACCGTTGCCTGGGCCGCAGTTACTTCGAATGCTATCTGGGATTTAGGTACGACAGCTTTAAGTTCAGCAATGTCTTCGCCTGAAATGTGCAACGCCAAGCGCGTGAATACCGCCACCCTGATTATCCAGTCGCTGGAATCGCTGGAAGCCGACGTGGCAAACGGCGGCGGCGCCACCACCCAAGCGTTGGCCAGCACCATGGGCTGCCAAGGTCAGGAAGCCCAGTTGGTAAGCGCCATGCGCACCACCATGCCAGCCGCAATTGGTGCCGCAGGCTACGCCACCGCGAGCCAGCAAGATCGTGCCAATGCGGTTTATAATAGCGTAAAATCCGCTGCTGCCACAGCAGGCCTGAGCTGCGCAACCGCACTGTAAGCCAGCGAAACGTGCCGCAATTTTTGGCACGTGACGACAAAGGTATCAGCCAGCACCTTGGCCAAAATTTTTGGTTTCAGGTGCTGGCTTTTTTGTGTTGGATATTTGCCCCCATTACCGCCCCCAGTGCCGCGCCGCCGCACGGGGTAAGTGAAGCAGGCTGGCAACGCTGGTTGGCCATCAATTACTACCAGCCCGAAAGCACGTCCAAAAGTAGGCAGTATCAATCCGAAATCATCAATGCCGACTACTTTTTGGCCCCTCAAGGCCAGCAAAACCCCGAAGCCGAATTGCAGACGTTTTTGCAGATATTAAACGATGAAAACGGCACAGAAACGGCTTGTCGCTATCCTGCCCGCTTAAGCTGGGCCTATCAGTATCTGGCCCACCAGTTGCAGCGCCCGCGCCCGCAGTGCCCAGAATTTGAAAAATCGAGCAACCCAAGCACTATTAAGGAAATTTCGTTACTCTTTGCCAGCGGCTATTTTGAAAGCCCCGCTTCAGCATTTGGCCATATTTTGCTTAAATTTGCCCCCGAAGCGAATCTGTTTACCGATTATTTCATGGACAGCAGCCTTAATTATGGCGCAAATACACAGGGCCAGGATGTTGGCGTGCGCTATATTTTTAACGGCCTCATGGGCGGCTACAGCGCCAGCTATCAGCGCAACAATGCATTTCTGAACACGCAGAATTATACTGCTCGCCAGCAGCGCGATGTCTGGGAGTATCCGCTGAAATTAAATACCACCCAACGGCAATTTGTGATTGAGCACAGCTATGAACTGAAACGCGCCAGGTTTACCTACTATTTTTTAACCGATAACTGCGCCCACCGCATTGCTCGCATGCTGGAACTGGCAACCCACGGACAGTTTAAGGCGGCTGGCAAAGGGCCATGGTTACAACCTGGCCAAGTGGTGCAGGCACTGCAGCAGCAAGGCTGGTTAACCTCCGAAACACGGCATATTTCCCTGAAAGCCCAAGCGCGTAACGCCTACCAAAGGCTGCCACGTGCCGAACAACGCCTCATGCAAAAGGCCATGCAGGGCACTCATAAAATTACCGACCTAACTGACCAGCAATTGCAGCTACTCAATATGTTACTCGATACCGAAGCGGCCAGCTATGCCAACAAGGCCAAACAGGCCAACAAATACACCAAGCTGCAACAGCTGCGCCAAGAAGTTTTGCTGGCCCGTCTGGCACGACCACCGTTGCCCGTCTCAGAACGGTTGCCACTGAACCCGGCAGTTTCCGCCAGTGCCACTACGCCCGCAACGGCCGCAGCCCCGGCCAAGTTGACTGTGGCGCAAAAATTCAAGGAATCGGCAGGCTCTACATTTTTAACCTACCGTGCGGCCAATCACGATTTGCTGGATACACCCGTGGTGGGGCAGCCACCATCCAAGTTTATTTTTGGCGAAGTTACTGGGGAAATTGGCAATAATGGGGCCAAACTGCACAGTGCAGTGTTACTTGATATCATTAGCCTTAACCCCGCCCCACTGCCGCAGGTTTTTGGCACCGAACGCAGTTGGGGGCTGAAGGTGGCTTACAGCCCACAAAGTAAAATTTGTGAAAAATGCAGCACGGCAATGGTGGAAGGCAAGCTTGGCCAAGCCGCCACGCTGGGCAAAAATACCACAGTCTTCGCGCTGCTTGGCGGGCAACTGAACAGCCGCGAAACCAGCCGCAACGAACACCTAATGGCGGTGCTGGAGATTGGTGCGGTAAGGCCACTGGGGCCGCTGCAAAGCCTCGCAACCTACCGCGCCAGTGTTGGCCCATTTGCAGGCTCTGTGCAAAACCTTGCTGCACTGGAATTGGCGTATCCTGCCAACGCCACCACAACCCTGCAGCTGCGTGCCGAACACGACGGCAAAGCAGGTGCCGTGGTGCTGGGCGTGGGCTTAGAGCTTCAATAAATAAGGAGAATTTTTTAAATAATTTGGTGCGGACAAGAGGACTCGAACCTCCATGGGTTGCCCCGCCAGCCCCTCAAGCTGGTGCGTCTACCAGTTTCGCCATATCCGCATAACTATCACACAGGGCCTATGCCTTAACTTAGCCCGCAATGCAAGTGGCCAAAAAAACTGGCTGCTGATTTATAGGCCCGCAAGGATTGGTCCGCCCACTCCGCGAAAACGGCCCTTACTTTCGGGCAAAGTTTAGCAAAAAACCCCCAAATGGGGGTTTTTTGTTAAATTCTGGCGCGCCCGAAAGGATTCGAACCCATGACCTGCAGATCCGTAGTCTGCCGCTCTATCCAGCTGAGCTACGGGCGCGCTTAAATTGGCTTTTGGGGGAAGGGGCTGCGATTGTCAAGGCCCGAAAGGCTTCGAACCCATGGCCTGCAGATCCAGTGTGGAGTTATTGGCTGCCGCTCTATCCAGCTGAGCTACGGGCGCGCTTGTGGGGCTTCGGGGGAAGGGGGCTGCGATTGTCAAGGCCCGAACGGCTTCAAACCCATGGCCTTGCGGATAAATTGGCTAGCGCTCTCCACCGCTTTCACCATCTAAGCCACGGACGTACTTCTGGGGCTTATCTGCAAGGGGGGTGGCTTGTGGTCGCCAAGTTGTTTACACTTACTTTATGAAAAGCTTTTTGAAAGAAGACCTCCGCCTGCTCTGGGTGGCGCTGCAAAACCCCGCAACCACCCTGTTCACCCTGGCAGGAAGCCTGTGGGCCTGGGCGTACTTGGGGGGCAGCTTGGGCAGTGGTCTGGCAGGTACACCAGAGGCATTTTGGGTGTTAGCTGTGTTGGCAGGCCTGTTGGCCGTGGTGGCGATGGCCGATGACGCCACCCAGCTGCTGCCGTTGTTACCCGTGATGCTGATTGCCCTCATGGGCGTGGCCTTCAACCCCTTTAGCACGCTGTGGTGGGCGCCGTGG
>JAIXUT010000135.1 GCA_027483385.1 Alphaproteobacteria bacterium | reverse complement strand
GGACAACATTTTATCCTTCTTCATTAGGGGTTTTTCATTTTACTGCTACACTAAGTACTGGGTGGTATATGATTTATGTTCGTCTAAAAGAAAACAGTTCTGGTAATACCGTTCATTCATATGGCCTAAAAGTAGGTGTTGGAGATGTTTTTATCCTCTCTGGTCAATCGAATATGGCAGGAGAGCATATTTATCCCGCCGGTAATACCTATTTTAAACCATCGGGAGCAACAGCTCCTGATGATTGCATAAGCTCTATCCCTAGTCGAAATGATTGTAATTCAAAATTCTTTCCTCTTCCATCAGGTTTTGCAATATTATCTAATACAACTGAATTATCCTCCAATGGTAAAAATGGTTGGTTTTATACTGAATTGGGTAATAAATTACGTGCTGCCAATGGCACCCCGGTATCTTTCTTTAATACAGCTTATGATGGAACTTCGGTACTAAACTGGGCAGAGAGTGCTGCAGGATCAGGTACATTATTTTATGGTTCACAACATTGTGGATCTGTTGGGGAACCTTACCGAACTTTAAAAAGAGGCTTAAATCTGTTCGCAAGCACTTTTGGAGTTAGAGCCATTTTGTGGCAGCAGGGAGAGGCTGATAATGTTGATAATACATCAAGGACTGATTATAAATCGAGGTTAAAATATGTTATTGATCAAACCCGGAGTGATTTCGGTTCCGATATATATTGGCTGATTGCTAAAACGTCCTATTATCCAGGTAGCTCTACTGATGCAAATATCACTGATGGACAGGCCGATGTTATTAGTGATGTTACTACCTCGTTTAATAATAAAGCTGGACCTGATACAGACAGTTTTGGTTCTAATTATAGAAACACTGTTGACGGTGTTCATTTTTCTTACAATAATTCGGCTAGTGTTGATGGTTTTGAACCTCTCGCTGAAGCTTGGAAATCTGCAATTAACACTGCAAATCCAAGCCGAATAAGTGCAAATGCTGCTCCTGTAATTACGATGACTAAATCCGGAAGCAACTACACTCTTTCAGTTCCTACCGGCTATGATGAATATCGTTGGGTCTACTCCGGAGACAGATTGGATGATTATTTTGATAATAATCGAGTTCTCAACTTAACAAGCAGCAGCACTACCGGACATAGATGTTATGTAAGAACAGGGAACAATTGGATTGCCTCTGGAGTAGTTTACCCAAAAGTGGAAGGCTGCTATAGTGGGTCCAGACAGGGTTTGGAAGAAAAATTTGAGGAGGATTTAGGACTGAATTTTAAAGTATCTCCTAATCCATCGGATAATGAAATTAATATTGAATTTTCTCTGACTAAAAACACACAGGTTCGCGTTGATATTGTGGATATAGAGGGTAAAGTAGTAAAACATATTTTAGAAAATGAATTGCCTGCTAACAGGCATAAATATTCGGAAAAAATTTATAATCTTCCTGAAGGTATTTACATGTGCAGATTAATGCTTAATGGGTTAATTCTTACCAAGAAAATATTGAAAAATTAGCTTTGGTCTTTCTAAAAACTTTTACAGTTTACGGTTTAATCTGGAAACTCCTATAAGGCTTTGGATAAATGGTGCTATGAAAGTCAAGTGAAGCCGAATTTTTCCAGACTTGGCCCCCCCCCTAATAATCCATTTATTGACAGGGCTGCCCGCGCAGTCATTTAATGGTAGTTTACGTGATGAATGTTTAAACGCTCATTGGTTCATATCTTTGGAGAATGCAAGGGATAAAATTAAATGTTGGCAGCAGGAATATAACTCATTCAGACCACATAGTGCGCTTGGTGGATTAACCGTAGCCGCGGACGGCTTCTGAAGAGTTCATTTTGCCGCTAAAGAAAAGAGAAAAGGAAGTCCGAAACCTTTAGTTTACGCTGTCCTGAATTTGGTAGCAGGTCAGAATGATAGAAATAATGCTTTTAAATAGCTATAAATTAAGCTTCAAACGTTAGTCGATTTATTACTCTCTGTAAAATATCGAAGCAAAACTGAAGGTTTGCATAAAATTATTAATATTGTATTACAATATTTTATTCAACCGTTTCTCTACACTTTCTATGAAAATCTTCCTGTTCACTTTCCTGATATTTGGGGGGATCACCAGCTGTCAACGTATTCAGGATCCCATTCCAAGCGTACACCCTGAATTACAAATCACTAAAATCAAATTTCCTGGTATTGCTGACGAAAATGTAAAAATCGATCCGCTCAAGTGGACTATTTATGTAAAAATGCCGTCGTTATTAAGAGTTAATAAACTCAATCCGACGATTGTACTTTCGCAGGAGGCTAAGTTAACCTTCCCTGGAGTAATTGAAGATATCGGCAATATCAGTAGGTGGTCTGATCCCGATGGGATTCATTTAACAATAGGACTGTCTCAAAAAAATAAATCTGGAGATCAATCAGATTTAGAATATACTATAAAACCAATGGCAAGTGCTCCTTTAAGCATTACTCATTCCGAGCCACTCCCAGATTTTGTTATTGGCAATTCAAGTGATATTTTCATAGATGTTCAAAATGTATACGGAAATTCGCTGCCGAAATCAGTCGTTTTTACCCATAAAAAAACAGGCAGTCAATATATTTTATCAACTGTTTCTCTGTACACTTTATTAAATGAAATTAGAATTTCTGCTTCTTTGCTTCCATTTGAATTAGGCGAATATGATATTTTCTTCAAAATGCCCAATGGGACTGAGTTGAAAGTTCCACAAACCTTAACAGTCAAACAAGGTAAATCTACATTGAAGATCGGGACAAAGGGCGTTAGTTTAAGTAGTTTGGCTGGAAAGAAATTAGAAGTGAACGGCGAAAATTTGTTTGAAAAAAACGTTAGTTTTCGTTTGCTTTTCCCTGAAGGTACAACCCTTCCTCTTATGGCTACTTATAAATCAGATGGGCTGACGTCGATCTTAACTATTCCGGATTCGTTAAGTCCGGGGTACTATGGGGTTGAAATTCTGCGGGACAATTATCCGATTGGTACCAGTTATCGTCTCAGTATTTTAAAAAATGAAGAACAACTGTTTATATCGGCATTAAATGAATTGCCTTTTGGGAATTATCCAACTAATATACCAATTATTTTACCTCGTAATCAACCCATTCCCATCCATTTCAGGATGGCTTATAGAATTGATGAGAAGTATGTGGAAAGGTATAGTATAACTTACGTGAATGAATCAAACGCTTTATCGATCTTTCGAATTCCGCTTACGATTAATTTCAGTATAGGCGCTGACCCTTACTTTATTATTCCCTTTGAGGTT
>JAIXUT010000091.1 GCA_027483385.1 Alphaproteobacteria bacterium | reverse complement strand
GGCTGTAGTTCCAATGTACATACATCCTACCCACAGAAACTCCATCATTCTCAATAATTTGCAAATTTGCACCTTGATAAAACTCCTGATAATACTGGTGCTGGGCCATGAATTGCTGCGTCAGAAACGCTCGTTTATCGGTTTCACTCCATTCAGGCACCAGGTCCATTTCATCGGCCCTGGTGCTGGCATAAATGTCTAATAGCGTAGGAAGGTCTGCTTCCGTGATGGGTCTCAATGATACCATACTTTACTTTTATCTAGGTTCTTGGCGGAAAAACGCCCTGTAATGCAATATTGAAATAAAAGGTTAGATACGGCATCATGTTATTGTGCGGAAGATCTCCTCCGACGGGAGCAATCGTATTGACCGACATGCGGGTGGGTCCTCCAGGGGGTGGATTTGTATTGTAAACATTGGCCCGGGCAACAAACGCGCCGCCGGGAGTTGATTGTAACCCGCTGTCGTTGACGGCCCGAACGATATGGCTATGCGACGGTATTTCAGATTCTAGTAAGGTAACCGTTTCGCTTCCACTAGTTTCTCCCAAATCGTGTAGGGACAATCCAGGCCCTTGTCCGGGGTGCATTGGAGCACGTCCTTGCAAATCAGGCAAGGCAAAATTTGATTTACCGTTGCCTCCATAAGTTGTTCCCAAGAGAGAGAAAAGCGCGGTGTTTTGTGAAAGTGGCAAAAGCTGACCATCGCACCAAGCCCAGCCTTTAGGGGCAAAATTGAAAGGAAAGATACGTATTTCTGCTACAAATGGATCTGCCATGATTTTGTATATTTTGTCGTCAGAAGCCGTGTTTTAAGCATATTGGCCTACTAGACGGGGATGAAAAAATCTATTTTTAATTTCGTTCAAACAATTAGGTAGGCGATGGAAAAATTCCAAATAATGAAATGATGAAATCAACGCACAGATAGGGTTGAAAATTGGTGTGGGGTTGTGAGCCTCCCACAGGATTGACCATTGACGGCGACATAGACACCAACCCAGTCGAATTGTCAGACGTATATCCATCTACGGCAGCATTTCTAGCCAATACCGCCCCCGCAGGGCTACCGCCACTGCCATTCGTATTTGTACCCAAAAATGAATGACTATGCGCAGGAATTTGCTGCGTGGTAAGGGTAATTTCTTCTGCCCCTCCTGTTTCAGCCAAAATAAAGCCGTTTCCTTGATGAATGGGGATTCTGCCGCGCAAATCTGGCAAGGCAAAGGTAGATTCACCGTCACCACCGTAGGTTGTTCCAATCAATTGAAACAAGGTCTCATTTTCTGAAATGGGCAGCAATTGTCCTTCACAGAACATCCACCCCGCTGGAGCAAAGTTACCAGCAAACATTCTTACTTCGCCAACATAAGGTTGTGCCATGTTTTTTCATACGTTATAGGTTTGAGAAATGAGTATTAAGTCGCACTAGGAAAGATTCCCTGCAATGCAATCGAAAAACTTAGTGTTAGAAACGGTTGCATATTGAGGTGAGCCTGACTCCCTCCCGTAGAAGTAACCATTACGGGATTCATGGCAACCAACGCTGATGCCCCTCCCCCATAAAATTCCGAAGGACTTGTATCAGCAAAAAATGACGAACTGCTAGGTGCAACAGAATCTTGGGTGGCTGGAGATGCATTTACAAGGTGACTATGCGTAGGCAACTCTGCTATTGAAATCGTATGCGCCTGCTCGCCACCACGCTCGCCCAAAGTATGCCCACTTCCTACATGAATCGGCGTACGCCCTCTTAAATCAGGTAACCCAAAATTGACTCGCCCATCGCCGCCAAATGTAGTGCCCAATAATGAAAAGAGCCCCTGATTTTGATTAATTGGCAATAACTGACCATTGCATAATGCCCAGCCTTTGGGCGGAAACACAAAGCTCATAATTCGAATTTCTGATAAAAAAGGTTCTGCCATAACAATGAGTTTTTAGATATATGAATAAGTACGAAACTGAAAAGTAGGAATAGAAAAACACATATTTTAAAGTGCATTGCACATGCCAATATTCAGTTTTGGATGGGCGTTTGATTTTTTTTAAATGCTTTTTAGTACCTTGAAAAAAAGCAAATCAAATAAATCAATCCGTCCACAAATCACAGCACTTTATTAAGAAATAATGGGTTGTCTTTTAAAAGACTTTTAAAGTAGGGGAGATAATAAATAACCAAACTATTGCTCTAAGCAAGCAATCACCGAAAATTATGGAAAAGTTTAGGATTTGATAACGAATTTATGTGCAACATACTACGGGGAATGTAGCTATACAGCCATCTGTAGGGCCTGCTCCAGATGATACTCTTGTTTAAAAAGAAGCTCCGACTGATTCCAAATTTGGATATTGGCCTGAACACCCGTTGATTTTAACATTATCTTCAAGTCTATATGCCCTTTTCGGGTATTGTAACTCAAGGATTTTGTTTCTCTGACATAAGCTGGCAACAGAAAATCTGGCAACTGTCCCTCTGGAAGCTGTGTCGCAATTGAATCGACAGACTTTAGAATTGTATCTGCTTCGTATGCATTGATTGATTTTACGTACTTCCATTGTTTATCATGAAGTTGTTCGTAAAACACAAAAGCCCAATCAATACACCCCAATGAAGCGACTTTTAACTGCATCGGCACGAGCACTAAGTTGAAGTTAGCTAACTGAAACGCCCTTGTTTGAGAAAATTGGTAATTACTTTTAAGGAAATTATGAGATGTTTCCTCGAATACCTTCATAAAAACGGGATCAGACCAACATGCATCAGATACCTTAAATTCAAACGCTTCCACCAGACGCTCCAACAACCCTTTGTTTAAATTTTTAGTTTTTTCCGTTGCTTGTATCAGTGACGAATCTAACAATGTCAATGACATTGCCGATAACGTATTCCCAATAAAAACACGTCTTTTCATAAAATACAGAGTTCATAAACAATTAAGTAGTGCTAATATATTACTATTTATATTGCGTTAGTAAAATATTCATAATTTATTTTTTTAAAATACAATTTTAATGTTCTTTTTCTCGCTGTATTGTTCTATTATTTTGATCATTATCTATCTTTTGTTTTAACTGTTCATTTTCTAAAATGTATCGCTGTAGCTGGCCTTTTAGGTAGGCATTTTCAGAAAGCAAAGCCGAAATCATTTTTTCTGTTTCGTCATAAGGTACTGCTTCTTCTGAT
>JAIXUT010000158.1 GCA_027483385.1 Alphaproteobacteria bacterium | reverse complement strand
TACCCCTGACGCTGGAGCTTTCTAACGGGCTGTACGCAAGCATTGCGCAGGCAGAACAGGTTAATTATCCCCGCGTTAGATTAATAACAACCGAAAAAGAAAATGTTCTGAGAACCCAACTCTTTGGAGAGGTGGTGGAAACATCGCCTTTCTCTACTTCGTGGCGGGTGGTGATGGTGGCCGAAACACCCAGTCGGCTTTTGGAAAACAATTACCTAATCCTGAACCTGAATCCGCCGTCTGAAATCAAAAATACGGCGTGGATCAAACCAGGGCTGGTCATGCGGGAAGTCACCCTTTCGACCGACGGGGCAAAAAAACTGGTGGATTTTGCCGTAGACCAGCTGATCGATTACATTCATTTTGACGCAGGTTGGTACGGATATGAATACGAGGTAAAGGAAGATGCCACCACTGTTACTGTTGATCCGCGCCGCAACCCTAAAGGAGACCTGGATTTGCAGGAAGCCATTCGGTATGCTGCCTCCAAAGGCATAAAAGTGATTCTGTACGTGAATCACCGGGCATTGGAACGGCAACTGGATACGTTATTACCCCTCTACAAACGTTGGGGCGTAGCTGGAATCAAGTACGGGTTTGTGCATACAGGGTCCCATCGCTGGACTGCGTGGCTGCACGAAGCGGTGAAAAAAGCGGCCAAATACGAAATGGTGCTGGACATCCATGACGAGTATCGACCCTCGGGATTCAGCCGAACGTACCCGAATTTACTGACGCAGGAAGGGGTTTTGGGGAATGAAGGGTTTCCCGACGCTACCCACAATACCGTGCTGCCCTTCACCCGTTACATTGCCGGGGCGGCCGATTATACGTATTGTTTTAACGTGGAAACGATTCGGCCTGGCATAAGCAAAACGACCAAAGCGCACCAATTGGCGCTGCCGGTCATTTTTTACAGTCCCTTACAATATGTATTTTGGTACGGCAAACCGGAACATTATCCCAACAAAGATGAAATTGAATTTTGGAAAGGGATACCGACCGTTTGGGACGAAACAAAAGTAGTGAACGGGCGGCCCGGCGAATCGGTCACGGTAGCCCGCCGGAAAGGAAGTGTCTGGTACGCCGGCATCATTACCAATAACCAAGCCCGCACCGTTGACCTTACCTTTTCTTTTTTGCAACCTGACAAAACCTATACGGCCACCCTTTACGAAGACGATGGCACGGGAAAAATTAAACGAACTGATAAACGCGTTACTTCCGCTTCTGTACTTCCGCTTGTGTTGGCACCGGCTGGCGGGGCTTGCCTCAAAATTCGGTGAAAGGCCTATAAGGTTAAATCCCCACTTGCCGGCGATTTAATCTTACATGAGTTGCATTAAAATTTAGGCAGCGGCTGAATCAAACCTTTGTAATCAGGTGCATCCTGGTAGACGGTGTGATAGGTTCGTTTGATAAACACCCATTTTCCGTCTTCTTTGATCAATTCATCTTCGTACATCGACAGGTTATAATTACCGTGTTTATCATCCGACCTGCGGGCCACTTCATTGACATATACCCGCGCCGTTGCCGTATCACCATTGACTTGAATAACCAAAGCGGAAGGCATCTGCACGAAAAAATCCCAAAGGCCCAGCATTTTAATGACGGAAGCCCCCATGTTTTCTTTCCCTTTGAATTCGACATTGATGGGCGGCTCGATTTTCCAAACTCCTTCTTTTGCCCAGAGAGATTGAAACTGTTCTCCGTCTTTACGATTGGCGGCGTCACTGAAGCGGTAAATAGTGTTTCGAATTTCTGATTCGTCCAGCAATTGGCGGTGCTGAACTTTCAGATTGTCAAAGTCTTTTTGAAGTTGTTCGGTAGATTGCCCGGTCCGTTGATTACAGGAGTTCAGGGTGAAAAGGGTCGTCAGCAGTAAGCCGATAGCGACTTTTTCGGTAAAGGATGGGATGAAATGCATAACTTAAAGGGTTTCGGAGTTGATGGATAAGCTGAAATGAACAAAAAACACGGCGGCCGTCTTATCCACGGGCAAACCATTGCGGATCTACAAAGCCAAAATATTCCTCAAAGCCCGTCAAAACGCCCGCTTCAAATGTCAAAGCGATCAGGTTGAATCCGTCGTAAGGCTGGGCTTGGTTCATGACTGTCCCCGCCGAATCAAATTGAAAAATAATCTGGTTGTTTTGGGCAGTGACCCGTAGGTTGCGAAAGCTTAACTCATTGGGCGAAAGGGTTCGGTCGTCCATCAGTTTCAGGAACGTTTCACGGGCTGAGTGCCCATCGTGCCTGCCCAGTAACGGATGTGAGAAAGCTATGAATCCTTTGGAGATAAATTCTTTCATTTGAACGTAGTCGCCGGTTTTTTCGCCCGTTTGCCAAGCGGCAAAAACAGTGATACCCGCAGATTCCAAAGCGGTGGAGTTGTTCATTTTAAGGTTTTATTTTGAAAACATTTACCCGAAATGAATGTTCAAAAAGAGCCAAAAAGTTACCTTATGGCAACTTTTTGGCTCTTTTGGCCCGTTTTTTTCTGAGTCTGCTCAGTGATGTATGGGTAATTCCCAAAAAGGAAGCAAGGTGTTTTTGCGGTACCCACTGACTGTACATCGGGTTTTTCAATAACAACTCATAGCGTTCTTCGGCCGATTGGTATTGAAACTGAATGATGCGGTCAATAATGTGTACAACCGCCTCCCCCCAGATTTTAGCCTGAAAGGTCTCCCACTGTGGTACCGATTCCGAAATACGCTGAAACGCTTCCTTTGAGATTCTGACGTATTCAATGTCGGTCAGGGCCTGAATGAAAAACTGCGAGGGTCTGCCGCTGATAAAACTCTGAATATCCGATCCGATATAGCCTGGAAGAGCAAACCATACGGCCACCTCTTTGCCTCGGCTATCTTTGAGGTATACGCGCGTGCAGCCTTTGGTGATCAGGATGAACTCTTCGGATACCTCCTCTGCACTGAGCAGTATACGGT
>JAIXUT010000030.1 GCA_027483385.1 Alphaproteobacteria bacterium | reverse complement strand
TAGGCAAAGGTAATGGTGTGAATGCCTTCGGGTAAGTTAGGCGCCAGCGTGAACGAGAGCGGCAGCCGAATATCTGTCAGCGCCGGATAATGCTGCTGGGCAAAGCAAAAGCATTGTTCTAACGCAATATAATCGGCCACGTTCACGCCACTTGGCCCCCCCATGGCGTAAAGCATATGCACCGCCACGCCATCCAAGGCTTTGGGGGCATTATTTTTGGCGGCATAGGCAGTTAAAAACGGCTGGCCCAAGCCCACTTGCACGCTGTAGGTTAAAGGGGCGAAGTCAATCGGCAACCCCGCCTGCGTGTTGGCGGTAAACCGAATGGTGACACGGCGGGCCGCTTGCTGGGGCGTAAGTTTAACCTCGCCAATGGTGGTGCCCGTTTGGCCGATGGGGATGGTGGGCCGCGTAATCCCCAGTGCGTCGCACATGAGATTGTACAGCGGCACGGCAAACACCGTCACGGCTACGCTGGCACTGAAGGCGAGGCCGATGAGAATGAGCGTACGGGTACGCGGGTGCAGCTTAAAACTCATGGGCGTACCATGGCGGCAAGCAGGCCTCTTGCGCAAGATAGTCGTTGGCGAATGGGTAAAAATTTAGGAGACCCCCTTAATCGGGGATCTCCAAATCGATAAGATCCAGAACCTCGTCTGGAAGATCAATCGATGCGTAGTGATACCTTTCCTGCTTTGCTCCGACAGGCAGGGCAAATAAAACAAAGTTGCCATCCGAGCAAATCAGAATATGCACGCCATCTGGATGAAATTGGGTGCCTTCTTCATCGAGTAGGTAGCCCCATTTCGCTAAACGATTGATGATATTAACGACGGTATCTTCCACAACAAACACTTCATCGTTGCCAATGAAGGTCTGTCGAAGAAACACTGCGTCTTGCATAAACCCTGCAAGAGGAACGATATCTGCCATACACGCCTCCCGCGGCAGGTAAAACTATTTGATTAACTCCCTTTATCAAGGAAACTCTTGTAAGTCTATTCATTTTCTTAAGTGCACAAGGGGTTGCGCATTGGTGTAAAATCCCTTATAGCCCGCCGTGTAAACCAAAATTAGGAACGTCCTCGATGCCCCGCACCGCGCCCTTTGAAAAATTTCGTAACATCGGCATTATGGCCCACGTTGATGCGGGTAAAACCACGACCAGCGAACGCATTCTGTATTACACCGGCCGTACCCACAAAATTGGTGAAGTGCACGAAGGTGCCGCCACCATGGACTGGATGGAGCAGGAACAAGAACGCGGGATTACCATTACTTCTGCCGCCACCACCGCGCAGTGGAAGGGTTATACCATCAACCTGATTGATACTCCGGGCCACATCGATTTCAACATTGAAGTGAAGCGCAGCGTGCGCGTGCTGGATGGCCTGATTGCCACCTTCTGCAGCGTGTCGGGCGTAGAGCCGCAAAGCGAAACCAACTGGGGCCACGCCAGCAACTACGGCGTACCACGGCTTTGCTACATCAACAAAATGGACCGCGTCGGCGCCGACTTTACCCGTGGCGTACAAATGATTCGGGAACGCCTGCGCGCCAACGCCGTGCCGATTCAGCTGCCCATTGGTAAGGAAGACAAATTTGCGGGCGTGATTGACCTGGTGAAAATGAAAGCGCTGGTCTGGAAGAGCGAAGAGCTGGGCGCCAAGTGGGATGAATACGGCATCGATGACGCCAATTTCCCCGCCGAACTGAAAGAGGCCACGCTGAAAGCCCGCGCCGAACTGATTGAGGCCGCCGTAGAATTTAACGACGACGCCATGAACGCGTACCTGGAAGGCAAAGAGCCCGACGAAGCCACCCTGATGGCCTGCATTCGGGCGGGGACCTTGGCGATGAAAATCTTCCCCGTAGTCTGTGGTAGCAGCTTTAAAAACAAGGGTGTGCAACCGCTTTTGGATGCCGTGCTGGATTACTTCCCAGCGCCAAACGAAATTGCCACCTCCAAACTGCTGGGTACCGATGAAAGCGGCAACGAGGTGCAGTTTACCGTGGCCGATGAACAGCCACTGGCGGCCTTGGCCTTTAAAATTGCGACCGACCCGTTCGTGGGCACCATTACCTTCGTGCGGGTGTACAGCGGCGTGATTAGCAGCGGTACGGCAGTGTACAACAGCGTGCGCGGCAAGACCGAGCGGATTGGCCGGATTGTAAAAATGCACGCCAACAAGCGCGAGGAAGTGACCGAAATTCGCGCGGGCGATATCGGCGCGTTGATTGGCCTGAAAGATACCCGCACAGGCGACACCCTGTGTAATGATGCCAAGCCAATTATTCTGGAAACCATCAAGGCGATGGAACCAGTAATTGCCATGAGCATCGAGCCGAAAAGCAAGGCCGACCAGGAAAAAATGGGGATTGCGCTGGGCAAGCTGCTGGCCGAAGACCCATCGTTCCGGGTTTACACCGACGAAGAAACCGGCCAGACGATTCTGGCAGGCGTGGGCGAACTGCAGCTGCAAGTGAAGATCGATATCCTGCGCCGCAAGCCGTATGAAGTGGAAGTGAACACCGGCGCGCCGCAGGTCAGCTACCGCGAAACGATTACCCAAAGCGCCGAATGCGAAGGTAAACACGCTAAACAAACCGGGGGCCGTGGTCAGTTCGGGCACTGCTGGGTGAAGTTCGAACCCAACGAACCGGGCAAGGGCTTTGAGTTTGTGAACGGCATCGTGGGCGGTAGCGTACCCAAGGAATATATCCCGGCTGTGGAAGACGGCATTGTGGAAGCGCTGAAGAACGGCATGTACGCGGGCTACCCAGTGGTGGACGTGAAGGCCACTCTGTTTGACGGCAGCTACCACGACGTCGACAGCAGCGAAATGGCCTTCAAGCTGGCAGGTATTTTGGCGGTAAAAGAAGCCGCCAAGCGCTGCAAGCCGCAGCTGCTGGAGCCCATCATGAAGATGGAAGTGACCTGCCCGACCGACAGCATGGGTGACGTGATTGGCGACCTCTCTTCACGCCGTGGGATGATTCAGGGCACCGAAGATGTGCATGGCCGTACCCTGATTCGCGCCAACGTGCCGTTAGCTAACCTGTTTGGCTACGTGACCACGCTGCGTTCCATGACCCAAGGCCGTGGCAGCCCCAGCATGGAATTCGACCACTACGCCGCCGTGCCCAACAACGTGGCGGAAGACATTGCGAAAAAGCGGGCCGCCTAAACCTAAACGTGCCGACCAAGCCCACCTTTCTGGTGGGCTTTTTAATTCCCGCTACGCGCCGCCGCATACACGCGCCATACACTCTTGCATCATAAGTAAGGCAGGCGTAGGCTTACCACCATGGAACCTCTCATCACCTCCTTCATTCCTGCCGCCACCGCCACCCTTCAGTCCCTGAGTGATATCGTCTGGGGCTGGCCAACCATTATTCTGCTGCTGTTGACTGGCACTTACCTGATGCTGCTGCTGGGCTTTCAGCCACTGCGCCGCCTCCCCGCCGCGCTATGGCAATTGGTGGCACCCGCCCACCACGATGCCTTGGCCAAAGGCGAAATTTCCAACCGCGCCGCATTATGGACGGCGCTCGCGGCGACAGTTGGCACCGGGAATATTGCCGGGGTGGCCACGGCGATTGCGCTGGGGGGGCCAGGGGCGGTGTTTTGGATGTGGGTCTCGGGCGTGCTGGGGATTGGTCTGAAATTTGCCGAAACGACTTTGGGGGTGCATTACCGCATCACCGACGGCACGGGGAAAATACGGGGCGGGCCGATGTACTACTTAACCCACGGTGCGCGTTTACCTGCGCTTGGAATGCTGTACGCCGTGGCTTTAGCCTTTGCCGCTTTTAGCATTGGCGGGATGGTGCAGAGCAATTCGATGGCCGATGTGATGGCCACCAGCTTTGGCTTTTCACCCCTCTGGGTCGGGGCAATTATTACCTTGGCCGCGGGCGCAATTATGCTGGGTGGCCTCACCCGCATCGCCGACGCCGCCAGTGCGTTGGTGCCGTTCATGATTGGCCTGTTTGTGCTGGTGGGGAGTTTTATTTTGGTGATGAATGCGCAGTATCTGCCTGGGGTATTTACGCTCATTTTTGAAAGCGCCTTCAGCCCTGCTTCCGCCACGGGCGGCTTTGCCGGGGCGGCGGTGGCAGCCGCCATGCGCTACGGCTTGGCACGCGGGATTTTCAGCAATGAATCGGGGCTTGGCAGCGCGGCGGTCATCGCCGCTCCCGCCCGTACCCGCCACCCCGTTGAACAGGGTTTTATTGCGATGACCCAGACCTTTATCGATACCTTGATTGTCTGCACCTTCACCGCCTTGGTGATTCTGGTTTCAGGTGCCTGGCAGATGCAGGGGCTGGCCAGTGGCGGCGCGGCGTTGAGTGCGGCGGGCTTCGATGCCGGCCTTGGCTTCCTAACCCTTGGCGGTTATGGCCTGGGCAGCATGGTAGTGGCAGTCAGCCTCTTTCTGTTTGCCTTCACCACCATTTTGGGCTGGGGTTACTATGGCCAGCAGGGGGCAGTGTATGCCTTTGGGCCCAAGGTTGCGACGCCGTATTTGGTGGTGTTTTTACTGCTCACGTTTGGCGGTGCGGCGATTCTGGAATTTGCCCCGAACCTGCGTGAAGGTGTTGCGCTGGTGTGGCTGACCGCCGATATCACGGTGGCCTTGATGCTGGTGCCGAACCTGATTGCGCTTTTAATTTTAGCCCCCAAAGTGCGCACGCTGCTGCACGATTGGTTGCGGCACCAGCGCACTGGCCTGGCCCTGCAGCACCCCGCGTTTTTTCATGCCGCCGCGTTTCCTGCCATACTGAAAGCCCAGCTTGCCGCCCCTGCGGCAGCCGCCAAGGCTGGCCGTACAAGCCCTAAGCCGCAGAGTAAAAAAGCTGGCCGTAAATTATCGGGCAAGCGCCGCCGTTAAGCCACAGCGGGTCGGAATAAGCAGCAGCATGCCGTTGCCAGTGCGGCAGCACCGCGCTAGGGTACGGGCTATGCGTTTTCATGGATTTTTTATTTTACTGAGTGTGCTGGCGGGTGGGCTGCTGGTCCCAACGGCCTGGGCCGCGGATATCCCGATTCCCTATGCCCAAGAGCTTGGCCAAACGGTGCTACATTGGGGTGGTTTCCCCCAGCCCGTAGGGCCCGTGGCGGAAAAAATTACCTGGTTGTATAACTTAATTTTTCTGATCACTGCAGTCATTTTTTTGGTGGTGCTGGGGCCACTCACCTATATTTTAATCCGTTACCGCAAGGAACGGGTGGCTACTCCCGCCACCTTCAGCCACAGCCTGCGGCTGGAACTGCTCTGGACGATCATCCCCGCGATTATTTGTGTGTTTATTGCCTATGAAAGCGCACGGGCGATGTTTGCGATCCGCACCATGCCCAAAGATGCCGTGAACATTGAAGTGGTGGCTTACCAGTTTGGTTGGAACTTCTTTTATCCAGATGCCAGTGAGGCAGGTAAGCATGTGGCGGCCCCCGAACCCACCGCTGACGACCCAGAAATTTCGCTGCCCAACGCGCCGCGGCTGGCCAAGGAAATGGTGGTGCCCGTGGGTAAGCCTGTGGTGTTGCACATTACCGCGCAAGACGTGATTCACGCCTATTATGTGCCCAAGCTGGGGATTAAAATGGACGCCATTCCAGGCCGGATTAACTACGCTTGGTTTACAGCGACCGAGCCCGGCAACTTTTTGGGCCAGTGCACCGAACTCTGCGGCAGTGCCCACGGCGAGATGTTCTTTCGGGTAAGAGCCGTGCCCGCAGCCGAATACGACGCTTACATTGCCACCCAACGCGTGGCCGCAGGCTTAACCGCCGTGCCCGCCCCAGTCACCCAAACCACCTCGGCCAGCGTGGTGATCACGCCAACCGTGGTGCCAGTCCAAGTGCCTGCTCTGGCGCCCAGCCAAGTGCCAGTCAGCGCCACGGTTTCGGGCACCGCCCGCATCAGCCCAAGCGCCTAAAACACGGAGCGCAGTTTAGGCCTTAGGCTTTGGAAAATACCAAGCTCACGTTGGTGCCGCCAAAGCCAAAACTGTTGGAAAGCACGTGCTGAACATTCACGCCATGCCGGGCGGTATTGGGCACAATATCGGTGAGGGCGACATTGGTATTCTCGGCATTTAGGGTTGGCGGCAAAATCCCAGTCTGGAGGCTGAGCACACTGAACACAGCTTCTAAAGCCCCTGCGGCGCCAAGCAAGTGCCCCGTGGCCCCCTTGGTGGCTGAGGTAGGGATACATGGGCCAAACAGGCTGGCAATTGTGGCAGCTTCGGCCTCATCACCCAGCGGCGTACTGGTGGCATGGGCATTCACGGCAGAAACTTCGTTGGGCTGCAGTCCAGCTTCCCGCAACGCCAGTTCCATCGCGCGGCGGCTGCCGGTGCCATCGGCCAGCGTGATATGGCTGGCGTCGGCCGTCTGGCCAAAGCCGCTTAGTTTGGCCAGTGCCTTGGCACCGCGCTTGGCCGCATGGGCGGCACTTTCCAGCACCAGCACGGCTGCACCCTCGCCCATCACGAAGCCATCGCGCGCCGCATCGAAGGGACGCGAGGCCAAGGCGGGGGTGGCATTAAATTGGCTCGAAAGCGCGCGCATGGCGGCAAAGCCTGCAATCGCGGTGGCACAGATGGTCGCTTCCGCCCCACCGGTAATGACAATGTCGGCTTCGCCGCTTTCAATCATCCGCTTGCCCCAGCCAATAGCGTGGGCGCTGGTGGCACAGGCCGAAACGGGGCAGACATTGGCGCCTTGCAGGCCATACAAAATACTGGCCTGGCCCGCCAGCAGGTTGGGCAACATGGCCGGAATAAAAAATGGCGAGACGCGCTTGGGGCCTTTTTCTTTCAGAGTGTTATAGGCTTCTTCCATGGCGGGCAAGCCGCCAATCCCCGTACCTAAAATCACCGCCACGCGGGTACGGTCGATGGTGGGGCTGTGTTGAATTTCGGCCAAACCGGCTTGGTTTAGGGCTTCCTTCACGGCGCCGAGGCCAAGCAGAATAAAGCGGTCGGCCTTTTTAAAATCTTTGGGTTCAAGGCCACTCATGGCCGCCTCAAAACCCTTGACCTCAGCGGCCACCTGGCAGGCAAATTCTCGTTCGGGGGCGGCAGCATTGAAGTGGGTGATCGGTCCAACCCCCGTTTGGCCCTTAATTAATGCCTCCCAGCTGCTGGCCACCGAAAGGCCAAGGGGGCTCACAGCCCCCATTCCTGTCACAATCACTGCCTGGTGTGGCATCGGGCTTAGGCAGCCGCGTGTTCGGCCACATAATCGATGGCGGATTTCACGGTTTTCAGGCCTTCAGCTTCGGCATCGGAAATTTCCAGACCAAATTCCTCTTCCAGCGCCATCACCAGCTGCACGGTATCGAGGCTATCGGCACCTAAATCATCCACAAAACTTGCGCCTTCCAGCACTTTGGCGGCATCAACACCCAGGTTTTCGGCAATCAGGGCCTTTACGCGGGCGGCAATTTCTTGGCTCATCGGGGTTACTTTCGTTGCTTTAGCTGGTGTAACGGAAAAGCTGGCTGAGGGCAAGTTCGCTTAACCAAAAGATTTATCAAGGAATTCCAACGTGCGGGCCTTGGCCAGGGCGCTGCTGAGGGGCTGAAAGGTCTTGCCGTCATCGCGGTTAAAGCCATGGTCGGCCTCGTAAACATGCACGCTGGCGGCGGGGTGGTGGTGCGCAAAGGCCTTCAAGGTGGCCTCTAACGGAATATACCGGTCTTCGGTGGCCAGGTGCACCAGTGTGGGGCACTTGGGCTGCCCTTGGGCGGTGAGTTCGGCCAGCATCCCGCCGTAATAGGCCACTGCGGCCTTAAGCTCGGGAATCTTCGCCCCGCCCAAATACGCACAGCTGCCGCCCCAACAGTAGCCTAAAGTGGCCGAAGCCAGCCTTTGGGCGGCGGCCCAATTCACCACGGCCTGCATCATCGCCACCCATTCGGGTATAGGCGTGGCCATAATCAGGTCGCGGCCAGCATCCAGCCCTTCCTTGTTTTGCGGCAGTACCACGCCTGTGGGCTGGCCGCTGGCGTGCATCAACATGGCGGGGGCGGCACAGACATAGCCGTGGGTGGCATAGTCGGCACAAATACGCTGGATGTGCGGGGTCACGCCAAAAGCTTCGTGCAATACCACCAAACAGCCTTTGGGAGGGGTGGTCGGGCGGGCTACCCAAATGCCCAAACTGCGGCCATCGGCCAGGGTACAAAATTCCTGCATGCGCCTTTGTGCGGAAATTTTTGCGTGGTGGCAAGGCTTCAGCCCCCTCTTGCCAGCGAAGGCAGCAACGGGCAGCATAGCGGCCATGATGACGAACCCCGCCACCCTCCTGCCCAACTCCGCCAAAGCTTACCAGTTTGCCGTGCTGGGCAACGCGATTGTCGACGCCATTGCGCCCGCCACCGACGCCCTGCTGGCCGAGCATCAGCTTAAAAAAGGCGATAGCACCACCCTTTCGCACCCCGCCATGTTGCGCCTGGCCGAAAGCATTACCATTCAGCAGTTTCGCAGCGGCGGCAGCGCCGCCAATACCGCCTATACGCTGGGCAAGCTAGGTGCACGCACCTGCTTCATCGGGAAAATTGGCCAAGACCCGACAGGCCGCCACTTTGCCACCGATTTAGTGCAGGCAGGCGTGACCGTAACACCTTCCCATGCCAACCACCGCACGGGGGAAGTCTTTATTCTGCTCACGCCCGACGGCATGCGCACCATGGCCCAGACCCAACCCCCCGAACCCAGCCCCGATGATGCGTGGGTGGATGAAGGCCTGATTGAACAAAGCCAGTGCCTGATTGTTGGCGCCTATGCGGCGGGAACATTCCCCGCTGCCGTAAGCTTTGCTGCCCGTACGGCGGCGGCGGCCCAGACGCGTTTGGTTTTAAGCCTGGCTTCGCCCCGGGCCGTGCAAGGTGCAAGCACCCTACTAGCCGATTTAATCTGTACCCACCACCCGCTGGTGATTGGCAACTTGGCCGAATGGGAAACGCTGCAAGGCCTCACCGACCCGCACACCAGTAAACAGCTGGAAAAAACCCCACGGGTCCTGACCCGCAGCGGGGAAGGCGCAACCTACTACGACGGCCACGGGCTGGTGATCGACAGCCCCACCCAGCCTATCCCGAGGCCCGCCGATATGACGGGCGCGGGCGACGCCTTTGCCGCCGGCTTTCTGCACACCTTCATGGGCGGCGGCAGCCCGCAGCTGGCCCTGCAGCACGGCCACCAGCTCGGCCGCGCCACGGTGTTGCAGTTGGGGCCACGGTTGCTGACTGTGCCAGAATTTGAAACTCACGGCACCGATTAGCCACACTCTTTTGGGCCGCGCTGGCCCATTTTTTTCAGTTCGATTGACAGCGGCTGGGCCAAGGATTAGCACGGTGACGTTGATAAAGGATTTTTTATGGAATCACTCGACCCCGTCCTCCTCGCCCGCCTTCAGTTTGCCGCCAATATTACCTTTCATTTCATCTTTCCCGCGCTCACCATTGCGCTGGGCTGGGTGCTGCTGTTTTTTAAGCTCGCCTATGCGCGCACGGGTAACCTGGCGTGGATGGAAAACTACTTTTTTTACACCAAAATCTTTGCGCTCAGTTTTGCGCTGGGGGTGGTGAGCGGGATTACCATGAGCTTCCAGTTTGGCACCAACTGGCCAGGTTTTATGGAGCGTGTAGGCAATATTGCCGGGCCGCTGCTGGCCTACGAAGTGTTAACGGCCTTCTTTTTGGAGGCCACCTTTTTAGGTGTGATGCTATTTGGCTTCCGTAAGGTGTCGGACAAACTCCATACCACGGCCACCTTACTGGTGGCGCTGGGCACCACGCTCTCGGCCTTCTGGATTTTGGTGCTGAACAGCTGGATGCATACCCCCGTAGGCTTTGAGATGCTGCCCACAGGCCCTGGCGGCATGTTGCAAGCGCACCCCACCGATTGGCTGGCGATTGTGTTCAATCCTTCCCTGCCCTACCGCCTTGGCCATACGCTGGTGGCCAGCGGTCTCACCGCCGCGTTTGTGGTGGCGGGGTTGGCCGCCTACCGTTGGTTACGCCACGACCGTACCATAGCCGTAAAATTGGCGATGCAAACGGGCGTAGGGTTGGCGGCGATTTTAATCCCGCTACAAATTTGGTTAGGCCACGCCCACGGGGTGAATACGCTGGAACATCAGCCCGCCAAAATCGCCGCCATGGAAGCCAACTGGGAGACCCGTAGCCATGCCCCGCTGGTGCTTGTCGCCCACCCCAACCAAACCACCCGCAGCAACGATTATGCCTTAGAAATTCCTGCGCTCGCCAGCTGGTTTGTCACGGGCAGCGTGGATGGCGTGGTACCCGGGTTAAACGATTATATCGGCAATCATCCACCCGTGGCGCCCGTGTTTTGGGGTTTTCGGATTATGGTGGGCATGGGCCTGATGATGTTGGCGGTAAGCTGGGTGGGGGCCTACGTCCTCTGGCGCCAGCGTAATGGACAGCCACCGCGCTGGCTGGTTTACACGTTGCTCGGGATGTTTGGCAGCGGCTGGATAGCCACCTTAAGCGGCTGGTACGTGACCGAAATCGGCCGCCAGCCTTGGCTGGTGAGTGGCGTGCTGCGCGTGGCCGACGCGGTCGGGCCCGTGCCCGCCGACACCATTGCGCTGACGCTGGCAGGCTACCTGACCACCTACGGGCTGTTGCTGGTGGCGTATTTTACCACGCTGTTTTACCTGGCGCGGCAGGCCCGTACCGCCAAAACCCCCAGCCTGCCCAGCTGGAGCTACCATAAAACGAACAAAGGCTAACCTATGGAATTCTTCACGCTCTGGCTGGCCAACCCCACGGTGGTGGCGGCGCTGCCCTTGGTTTTTGCGGTACTTATGGGGATTGCGATTGTGACCTATGTGGTGCTTGATGGCTACGATTTGGGGGTGGGGATTCTCTTCCCGCTGGCCACCCACAAAGACGACAAAGACCTAATGATGGGCAGCATCGGCCCCTTTTGGGATGCCAATGAAACCTGGCTGGTGCTGGCCGTGGGGCTGCTGTTGGTGGCCTTCCCGCTGGCCCACGGCCTGATTTTAACTGCCCTCTATCTGCCAGTATTTTTTATGTTGATTGGCCTGATTTTTCGGGGCGTGGCATTCGAGTTTCGGGCCAAGGCCAAGGAACCCCACCAACAGTTCTGGAACTGGGCCTTCTTTGGCGGCAGCCTGCTCACCGCCTTAATGCAGGGCTATATGTTGGGGATCTATATTTTGGGCCTGCAGCACGGCGCGGTGGCAACCCTGTTTGCGCTGGTGATTAGCCTGTGCTTGGCCGCCGGCTATGCTTTAATTGGGGCCTGCTGGCTGATCATGAAAACCGAAGGCGCGCTACAAAAAAAGGCCGTGCACTGGGCACGAGAAGCCTTAAGCTACACCGCACTGGGGATGGTGGCGGTAAGCCTGATGAGCCCGTTGGCCAGCGCCCGCATCTGGAATAAATGGTTCAGCCTGCCCGAAGTATTTTGGCTGGCGCCGCTGCCATTACTCAGTGCCGCGCTGTTTGCTTACCTGTGGTGGCTGCTGCGGCAGCCGCAGGTGTTCAAGGCGGCTGTCTGGCAACCTTTTGCCTGCGTAGTGGCCCTGATGCTGCTGGGCTTTTTGGGTCTGGCGTATAGCTTCTTTCCATACGTGGTGCCCGAAAAACTCACCATCTGGCAGGCCGCCAGTGCCACGGGTAGCCTGGCCCTGATGTTGGTGGGGGCGCTGCTGGTGCTGCCCGTGATGTTTGGCTACACCTTTTTCGTGTATAAAATTTTCCATGGCAAGGCGACGGGCCTCTCGTACCACTAAAAGGTATGTTATCACTCAAGAATGCTTAAACACCTTTACCTCAATGCGCCGCTCGCCCAAGGAGCGCACTTAGCTTTCCCCGAAGCTTTACAAGCCCGCTTGCACCGCGTGTTACGGCTGAATGAAGGTGCCGAAGTGGCCTTGTTTAATGGCGCGCAGGGCCTCTGGCGGGCTAAAATTTCCGACCCAAAGGCCCGCACCGCCGAGGTGCTGGAACAGCTGCAACCACAGCCCACCGTCAGCGGCGCTACTCTGGTGCTTGGCCTGCCCAAGCGCGAGGCCTGGGAAGCCGCGCTGCGGCAAGCCACCGAACTGGGCGTGGCGGCGATTCAGCCCCTCACCACCCAGTATTCCCAGCGCGATAAATTTAACGCCGCCCGCGCCGAAGGGCTACTGATTGAAGCCGCCGAACAGTGCGAACGCCTCACGCTGCCCACCCTGGCCGCGCCGCAAAGTTTAACAGGCTGGATAAAAACTTTATCCACCCCCTGCGCCTGGGCGTACGAGCGCGGCGGCAGTTCGCCCTCATCAGCTTCTCAAGTTTTGATCGGCCCCGAAGGCGGCTTCAGCCCCGCCGAAGTGGCCGTGCTGCAAGCACACTCGTGCATTAAGCCGTTCAGCCTCGGCCCCACGATTTTACGCACCGATACGGCCGTGGTGGCAGCGCTGGTAGCTACGCAGCTTTAGCCCAAAGTTCGCCCAGCCATACCACCACCTGCGCCAGCGTGGCGGCATCGATGCCGTGGCCAAGCCCAGGTTGCAGATGCAGCTGGCACGGGTAGCCCGCGCCCTCCAGCCAGCTTGCGGCCTGTACGCTGGCGTCGGCGGGCAGGATATCATCATCGGTGCCATGAATCAGCAAAATGGGGGGCTTGATGGGGTTGCTGGTTGCTGGCGGCATGGTGAGGGCACCGCACAGCGCTACCACACCAGCTGGTTGGGGTTGCAGGCTGGGCAGCAGGCCGAGCAAAGTCATTGCGCCCTGGCTGAACCCCAACAGCACGGTGTTGGCTGGAGAAATTTCATGAGCCGCCTGCAGCTCTTGGAGGTAAGAATTGAGACTTGGCAGCAGCTGGGCCAGGCCTTCGCGGTCGTTAAATTTCCAGCCCATATCGCGGAACCACTGTCGTCCCTGTCCCATCGGGGTGGGGGTTGGCGCGTGGGGGCAGGCCACCCCCAGCACCACGCCACTTGCGGCCAGCGCGGCTTGCAAGGGGCTTGCCAGGCTTAACAAATCGTTCCCGTCGGCACCAAAACCGTGTAAGCATACCAACATGTGCGTGGCCCCATGCGGGATGCGCTGCGGGCCAACCAAGGGGGAATTGTTCATGCGCATCTTTACCACAGTGTTGTTGGTATTGGCTACGTTGGGCAGCACATATGCGCAAAGCCCCACAACCCCAGTCAGGCCCAATATCCCCAACGCCGACCTGCTGGCCGCCACGCGGCTGGTAGAGGATTATTTTAATAATCTAGAAACCCTGCAAGCCAATTTTACCCAAACCCAAACCGATAACCCGCGGGTGGTGGCAGCTGGCGTATTTTCGCTTAATCGCGGCAAGGGGCAATTTTTATGGCAATACCAAACCCCCATTCGGCAACGGATTGTGGGCACGGGTACCGCCGTGTATTACCTCGATCAATCGGCCACGCGTGGCGATAACCAAGTGACCCAACTGCCGCTCGATGCGGGCCTGGGGCGCCTGCTGCGCGGCCAGCGCCTTAATTTAAGCAAAGTGGGCCTAAGGGTGAATGGCATCAAAGCGCTGAATGATACCCGCACAGTTTCATTGGCGGCACTGCCCCAGCAACGTGATGCCCAAGGGCTGCGCCGCGTGGTACTGAGCTTCAGCAACGTGCCCAACTTGCCTACTTTAACAGGTTTTGCTGCTACTGATACCCTGGGCGTCACCACCCAGGTAAGCTTTACCAAGCCCGTGCGGGGCGTGGCCTTTGCCAAAGGCTTCTTTGACTACACCCCTCCCCAATTACGCCAGCGCTAATCGGTACGCTTAACCTTGGCGCCACAGGGGGTCGGGGAAAGCCGCGTTGCCCCCCTTTCGCTAAGGCTGTCACGCGTTTAGGTTGGCGCTATGTTATTTCTCATCGGCATGGTGTTTGGTCTGGGCTCGGTGGTGGCCGGCTACCTTATGCACCATGGTAAGCTTTCGGTACTGTGGCAGCCCAGCGAGTTCGTGATTATCGGCGGTGCCGCGATTGGCGCGTTCATCATTGCCAACCCGATTCACGTCATCAAGGCCTCGGGGGGCGGCTTTAAAGTACTGCTGACTGGTTTGCCGTTTCATAAAAAAGATACCTTCATGCAAATTATGGGGTTTTTCTTCGAGCTCGCCAAAGCCATGCGCACCAAGGGGATTAAAGAGGTGGAGCAGCATATCGACCACCCCCACGACAGTGCCCTGTTTAAAAAATATCCCGCCCTGACCAAAGACCACCATATTGAAGCTTTTATTTGCGATAACGTGCGTCTGATTGTGATGGGCAGTGGCTTGCCCAATCAACTGGATGAACTCATGGACGAGGAAATTCATTTGCACCACACCGAACGCCACGCGGTGGTGAATGCTTTTAATAATATGGCCGACGGCATGCCTGCACTGGGTATCGTGGCGGCAGTATTGGGGGTGATTGTAACCATGGGAAGCATCACCGAACCTCCGGAAATTTTAGGGAAGTTGATTGGCGCGGCGCTGGTGGGTACGTTCTTTGGGGTACTGATGAGCTACGGCGTGATTGGCCCGATGGCCAAAAACATGGAAGCGCAATACGCGGGCGAACATGCCTTTTATGTCTGCCTCAAGGTAGCGATTGTGAATTTTGCCCGCCAGCTTTCGCCGCAGATTATCTGTGAATTTACCCGCAAGCAAATGCCAGGCACCGTTCGGCCAAGCTTCCAAGAAGCCGAAGAGTATTTGAATAAAATCGGGACAGCCGGTTAATGGCCGAAGCAGGTGGTGCGCCAACCGGCGGCGGCAGTGGTGGCCCACCAGGGCAAGTGATTGTTGTTAAAAAAAAGGCGCGCGGCGGCGGCCATGGCCACCACGGCGGCGCCTGGAAGGTGGCCTATGCCGACTTCGTCACCGCCATGATGGCGTTCTTTTTGCTGCTGTGGCTGCTCGCGGTGTCATCGGAAGAACAAAAGCAAGGTATTGCCTATTATTTTAACCCACCCAGCGATGCCAGCCAGTACGGCGGGGGGACGGGGATTATGGGCGGCTCGGCAGCCGTGGAAATGCCCGCGCACGCTACCCCCGCTGCCCCGCTGGAACTAGCTCCACCCACCCCGCCAGGGGCCGAAACCGACGCCGAACTGGCCGTGAAAGCCAAAGAAGATGCCATGTTCCGCGCCGTGGCAGAAGAGATGACCAAGGCGGTGATGAATATTCCACAACTCAAAGCCATGCTGGATAACATGTTGATTGACGTAACACCGGAAGGCCTGCGGATTTCCATCACCGATGCGGCTGGCCGCGAACTGTTTGCGCAAGGAAGTGCCGAAATGAACAGCCTGACCGAACAGCTGCTGGGCGTGGTGGGTGGGGTGTTGGGCAAGCTACCCAACCGTTTGGCGCTTGGCGGCCATACCGATACCGTACCTTACCGCGGGCAACGGCCCAACTACGATAACTGGAACCTGAGTGCCGACCGCGCCCAGGCCATGCGCCGCGTCATCACCATGGAAGGCGTGCCCGAACGCCGCGTAAGCCGCGTGGCCGGCTTTGCCAGCAGCGAACCCCTGCTGCCCGACCAGCCGACCCATGTGAAAAATCGCCGCCTGACCATAATTGTGCTGCGCAGCAAGCAAGGCACCGTGGCCCAGTTTAGCCAAGATGGCCTGATAGCCCCACAAGGCGGGCCTACCCTGCCACCTGACAGCTTCTCTTTACCACCCTTGACGCCCGACCTGCCCCCGCTGTAGCTTAAATTCAAGCAACACCTAAGCCACTTATTAAAGGTACGGCACATGAATATTCTCGATATCCCCACCATTCAGCAAATTGGCGCCGAATACGGCTGGACCAACCGGCAGATTGAACTGGCCTTGAGCAATGCAATCCGGCTCAGTTACGTCGACCGCGGTATGCATGTGGAATGCGATGTGAATTTGGAACTGGCCGATATTACCGTGCGGCGCCGCAATGGCTACGGCGAGCACGGGGTGTGGATTGATATCAACAACCCGATTCTGCCCAACACCAAGCAGCTGATCAGTGCCATGGAAGTGCTGCAGTACGGCGATGGCGCACCAGGCCGAATTTTAGAGGGCGAAGTGGCAGGCTACCGCGACGGCGGGATTATTTACCGCGTGAACGAAGATAAATTTGTGATTGTCCCCGAAAGCCTGGTGGCGGTGGCCGATTTTCATGAAAAACCGCCTGTCGGCACCAAACAAGTATTGGCGATGTGTGCAGCGCTGGACCCTGTTTCCAAAATGCGCCATGCCAGCCGCCGTGGGAAGGAATTTGTGGCCGCGGTAACCGAGGAATATTACCCCGGCAGTATCAGTGCCATCTGGATGGGGGCTTCGAATAGCTGGGCGGTGCTACGGATGGCGCCTGAGCACATGAGTGCGTGGTTGGAAGCTGACGGGATTAACGTCAAGCACCTGCAAACCGTGCTGGGGCTGCGGCGGATTACCCTGATTCCCGACGGCAAAGGCGAAACCGAGCAGGAAAAACGCGACAGCGAAATCAAGCACTTTATCAACAACGCCTGGAAGGCCTGCAAAATTGCGGTGTTAGAACCCACCAAAATTGTGATTCATACACCCTTAGAAGGCGCCGACCCGCGCAAACTCCGCACCTTCCAGAGCATGCTGCAAAAAATTGCCCCCGAACGTGAACAGGTGGTATTGTAACCAAACGAAAGTATGAATATGCCCAAAGATTTCATCCACTTCCAAGATATCTATTTTAATCGTCACCATTTGCAAGTCATCAGTGGAGTTTCCATCGACCCAAACAAACCCAACGACCCCCCTTTTCTGCGGATTATCCTGCGCGACGGCGTGGAGTGGCGGGTGCCAGGCAAGAATGACGTTGAACTCTTAAAATTACGTCAGGAACTCATCCAGCAGTTGTAAGGGGGTGTTGGCAGGGTTGTGGTATTTTTATCCTGTCTTAACCCTTCAAATGATTACTTTTGTTAAAATGTCAGCGCAGCTGGCTGGTTGTTCTATAAACTAGGGTATGCAACGATGGTTTTTCCTATGGTTATGCTTGCTGGCGTTGCCAGCCGCCGCGCTTGAGCGGGTCGCCTTGCCCATCACCGAAAGCACCGCGATGGTGGAAGCCATGCAAACCATGGTTCAAGAAGCCAGTTCCCGCAGCTCCTGCTTGCTACAAATTACCGATAACAGCCTCATGGTTTGCCCTGCCGATTGCATGATTCCGACCAGTGTGGTGGGGGTAAACAATGCCGATATATGTAACACCAGCCTCACCAATACCACTCAGTGGCAATGCCGCTGGCCCACCCAGCGGGTGACAGAATCAGTTAGCTGCAACGAACTGGGTCAGGGCAACGGGTGGGCCGGCAACGCCACCGTACGACGCGAGTACCAGATTCAGAATTGTGGGCAAACGGTCACCCTTACCGGGGCCCCGCTGGAAATCGTTAATGCTAGCGGGTGTTCACGCTATGTACCCGAATACCGCAGCGAAGCCTGCCCAGCCCCTACTAATGCCGGCATAGCAAGTACTTTAGGCGGGATTTTGGCTACCCAATGGGCCAATGCGAGTGCGGCGAACGGTGGGTGGTCAGGTAGCGTAGGGCTCTTGCGCACCAATCTTGAAACAATTGCCGCGAACGGGACGGTGCAAACATCGGCCCACGGGGCATGGGCTATAAGCAGCATAAATTGTACGCGCACAGTTCAAACGATTATTAGAACCGCTTGTCATGATAAAACTTTCTCACGTTTTGAAATGAACAACAGCGACTGCAATGAAGGTTGTGGGGCCCGATGGGTTCATGAGCAGTTCTCTGTTGAAGATTCGGCTCAAGTTTGTACCTCCCATTATACTAATAATAGTATTACTACCTCAGGCAGCGAAACCTCTACCGTTTGGGAAACCAATCAATGGACAGGTCAGCGTACTCCAATATATGTTAAGAATTGGAGTAAAATTGAAAACTTTCATGAACTTAATACAACCTGTGGGGGGCCGATTAGTGGCCCTGTGAATCAAACTTTAAGTACATCCCTTGAATCTCTTGGCATCGATTTGGCCTATATTACTAGGGAAGAAGCGAGCACACCAATGATGATTGAACATGCTTGCTGGAGTGAAGATATTGTAAATAAACGATGGACGACTGGTTCTACTACCACCTCTCAAAATGATCATGGAAGTCCCCAAGGTGGTGGACAAACTGATTCAGGCGTCGATGGAGGTGCCGGTGGGCGTGATGGAGGTTCGGGACCTGCAGGTGGCGCTGAAGGCGGTGCGGCACCCGACTAAAAATTTTGCCTGGCGAGTGAATACTCGCCAGGCTTGCTTCACCTCATGGTGAAGTCGTGTTCGTTTTGCAGTTGCGGCCGGGAAGATCGCAAATTGAACGTGAAGGAAGGGTAATCAGTTCTCCCCTCCGTCCGCGCGCAGCGCCGACTTGCATGACCGTTTGTCCGCCCTCAGTCGTCTGGCTTGCACACTTTCCCGTAACCAGCATGGCCCTGTTGTGCGATCGGGTTTGGAAGTAGGTGCAGAGGCTGCCATCGAGTGAGGCACATCGGCAGCCATTGTTGTACGGTTCAATCCATTTCCACCCGACCCCATCTGCCACGACAGGGATGGGGAAGATGGAAAGAAAAACTGTCGCTATGAGGGCGACACAGAGACTCACAATCTTCATGGTCGCCTCCTTTCAGGCGGCCCGGTAAAACGGGATGGTGGCGACGCCACCTCAATATCAGGCCCGTCACCGTGTAGTGCATACATTTCATAGATTTATAAGAGTGTCAATCATTACCTAAAAAAAACCGCCCTTTCGGGCGGCATAACGCTTGGTTTAAGCCTTACGCAGGCAACACATGCACATAACGGCGGTTTTTGTAGCCGGTGGTGAAGGTTACCTTGCCATCGGCCAGCGCGAACAGGGTGTGGTCGCGGCCCATGCCCACGTTGCTGCCCGCGTTGTACGCGCTGCCGCGTTGGCGGATAATCACGTTGCCCGCAATGGCGGCCTGACCGCCAAACAGCTTCACACCCAACCGCTTCCCTGCGCTGTCGCGTCCGTTGCGGCTGCTCCCGCCTGCTTTTTTATGGGCCATGGTACGATGCTTTCCTTAATAAATTTCGTGAACTACTTGCTGACGCCTGTCACTTCCAGCGTGGTCAGTGCCGCGCGGAAGCCGTTTTTGCGGCGGCTGTTCTGGCGACGGCGCTTTTTGAAGATAATCACTTTATCGCCCTGGCTGTGACCCAGAATTTTGGCCGAAACCTTGGCACCCTTCACGGTGGGGCTGCCCACGGTGGTGGTGGTGCCGTCGTTCAGCAGCAGCACATCGCTTAACTCCAGCGTGCTGCCAATCTCGCCTTCCAAGCGGTTGACGGTTAATTTCGTGCCTTTGGTCACCTTCAACTGGTGGCCGCCGTGCTTGACAATGGCGTACATGTCGTTCTCTTTCAATTATTTAACCGTAGCTTGTGCCACAGGTGCTTGCATATAAAGGGCTTCTAGCCAGTTTCTTGGGCAGCTGTCAATGAGAATTTGCAGGGCGCGGGGTCCCCCTGTCAGGAACAAGGCGTCAGCTACGCAGAGCCCCAAGGCCATAAAAAGGCGCAGGAGCCAAACAACACAATGATATTCCGCCTCACCAACTGGGCCGTCATAGGCCTCGCGCTGTTTTACGTGGCCGAGGGCACAGGGCTGCTGGAGCGCGGCAAGTACTTCCCCACCCTGCCCCGCCTGGAAGCTAGCGCGGGCGACCCTGCCGCTTGGTTTGGCGCGGTGCAATGGGGCGTCACGGCCCTCACCCAAGGCGCAGGCACCGCAACAGCCCATTCTGGTGGCCGCAGTGGCGCTGGTGGCCATTTTAGTGGCCAGCACTACGCCACCGCCATGCCCAATGCGCCCAGCAAAGAACCCTACCGCGCAATACGGTTAGGCGCCTATGCCGAGCGCGAAAATGCGGCCGAAAATGGAATCTTCAAACGTCTGGCGGGCTATTACGGCGGGTAAGCCGCGCCGCCTCTGTTTGGTTTAATGACTGGCAGGAGCTGGCGGCACGGGCCGCCCGAGTTTTTCTTCTACTGCCGCAATGGCCTGCTGCAATACGGCGGCGGCGCTGGCATATGTGCCATCCAGCACCACCGCATCGGCAGTTTGCAGCAAGTTGGCCGCGTCCCGGGCATCGCGGGCGGCCACTTGGGCAATCACGTCGGCCAGCGGGGCACCTTGGCCTTGCGCGGTGGCCTCCAGCCAGCGGCGGCGGCCGCGTTCGGCCACCTCGGCGGTTAAAAACAACTTCACTTGGGCGGCGGGCGCAATGCGGGCGCCCGTGTCGCGACCATCCAGCACCACCCCAACCAACGGCTGCCAGTGCTGCACAAATTCCTGCTGCAGCTTAAGCAAGGCCGCCCGCACAGGCAGCTGCACCGCCACTACACTGGCGGCCTGCCCTACTTCTAGGCTGCGCAATTCGGCCCCGATGGGCTGACCGGCCACACTGGCGCCAAATTCGTTGTTGCCGAGGTGTTTGAAATCGAACACCTGCGGCTGGGCCAGATATTCGGCGGCCGCCAGGGCGGCAGCGCCATCGGTGGGGCTGTTGCCGCGCTGCAGCAGTTGCCAGGCGGCCGCGCGGTACAGCGTGCCGGTATCGAGAAATTTTAAACGCCAGCGCCGCGCCAACGCCTTGGCCAGCGTGCCCTTGCCGCTGGCGGTGGGGCCATCGACGCAAATGCACACCCCCGCCAGCGGGTTTTTGGCCGTATCGGCCGGGGTGGAGCTAGAATTTGGGAAAATCGTCATTGGCCGCTGGTGTAGCCTTAAAAAGGCGTTCATGCACGGGTTTTTTGCTCTGGCTGCCCCGTAAGGTCAGCCAAAAGTACCCCAGCATTGTGGCAAAGCTGAACAGCCAGGCCATAGGTAAAAATTTGAAATCGGTCAGTGCGGTGAAGGTGTCGTGAAGCACCGAAACCTGAAGCACCCACGCCACAATGGCCGCCGTGGCAGCGGCATAGCCCATATCCAGCAAGCGGCCACGGATGTAAGGTGTAAGCAGCAACAAGCAAAGCCCATTCACCAGGCCTGCCATATTGAATGGGGCCACCGTTGTACTGGTTGCCGCTACAGGCGCTTGTAGCTGGCCCAGCATCGCGGTCAGGGCGGCGGGGTCGGCGGTCTGTGCAGCGCCAAGCTGCGTTTTTAAGTTCATCAGCGGGGCTAAAAAACCAACGCCCGAACCCGCCACACCCGTTACCAACATCAATAAGCCTGGCAATGAAAGTACTGAAAGCGCCACCACAAATTCCATGCGACTGACGCGCCGCCAGGGTTGCAACAGGCCGTGCAGATATTCGCCCAGCATGCGCTAGTTCAGCTGCGCCTTCACTGCATTGCCATGCTGCAGCTGGTAACTGGCTACAGTTGTGCCTTGCAGCACCCGCGCGCTGGTGGCTTCGGCCAAGGCTGCCAGCAACATGCAGTCACTGATAAAGGTATCGCACACCTGTTGCTGGGCTGGGGTCAGGGGGCTCCCATCGACGGGGAACGGATTTTGCGCAGTGGCGGCCTGAATGCTGTGGCCCACACGGGTGCGTTCCAGCGGCGGCATCCGGGTAAAGTTGGAAACAAGGCCCAGCCATTCGGCTTTCGGCAAGGCCAGCGCCAAGCCCTGGTTCCCTGTCTGGCTGTGCAAAGTTAACGCCAAAGTCAACATAGTTTCAGGCACTCGGGCCATGGTGGCGGGATGGGAAGTTACATGCGTCATTGGCTGCAAGCTACGCTGGTCAATTCACCTTTTGCCAGACTGGTTGCTGCACGAAATGGCAATCGGCCCGCAATGCATGCCGACCGATGCAGCACCTGAGGCATTAAGGCCACAATCGTTTCGTGCACGCAAAACAAGTGATAAAAAATTCATCATACGGTTACACAGCCAAAATGATTCATCTATTGTGCCGCTATGAAAACTCTTTTTTCTCTTCCGCATGCTTATACCACCAGCTGGCTGGTTTCCCTTGCAGTTATGGGCTTAAGTGCCACTGCAGGCGCACAAACAATTTTAGGGAACGCGGTCACGCCCACCTTTACTGCCAGCAACACGGGGCCGATTATTGTTTCTAACAGTGCCTCAATTTCGGTCACTGGCGGGGATGCATTTTGGATGAACAGTGTCAGCTCGACCACCAGCAACACACTGACCATTAATACAGGGGGCATTGTGCGCGGGACCAGCAGCGCGATTGCCGCCTTCCCGACCACCGTTTCCGGTGCCGTGATTAACAACTCAGGCAGCATTCAACTGATTTCTAACAGCGGGGCGGCAATCTCGGCCAGCAACGTCACCAACGGCTGGACGGTACGAAACTCGGGCAATATCAGCGGGAGCGTGAATTTAGGTGCGGGTGCCGATACCTTCCACATGCAAGCTGGTGCAGTCACGGGGACAATTAACCTTGGCGCGGGCAACAACACCTACCAGCAGCTTGGTGGGCAACTCACGGGTGGGCTGACGCTGGGTGTTGGCAACGATAACGTGAGTGTGACGGCTGGAAATATTACCGGGGCTGTGGCGCTTGGTGATGGTGTAAATAACCTTCAAGTAACTGCTGGTACCCTGAGCGGTGCCCTAACAGGTGGTACGGGCAACGATACAGTAACCTTGAATGGTGGATTGTTGAATAACACTGTAAACTTAGGTACCGGCACCAACATTTTTAACCTGTATGGCTCGCACTTTAGTAATAACTATACCGGTGGTAACGCCGATGATACTGTCGATATTTCGGGAAGTAACGTGGTTGGCACACTGACCATGGGTGGCGGTAGCGATACCGTCATCCTTCGCAACGGTAGCTTGAGCGGTACCGTGGTGGGCAATACCGTGACCGATACTGTCATCATGACGGGCGGCACTGCCAGCGCTACCTATAACCTTGATGCTGGCAACAACTTCTATTTCCAAAGCGGCGGCAGTGCGACTGTGAATATCAACGCCCTCGCAGGCAACGACACCGTAAGCCTGACGGGTGGCAACCTATTTGGGCCAATCGCCCTGGGCGATGGCACCAACAGCGTGTTTGTCAGTGGGACGAACGTCAGCGGTAGCATCACCACGGGCACGGGCAACGATACCCTGAACGTGGCCGCAGGTACCGTGACCAGCACCATGAACCTGGGCGCTGGCAACAACAACTTCTTCCAGACTGGTGGGTTGGTAAATGGTAACCTGACAGCCTTAGGTGGTGCTGATGTGGTAAGCCTGACTGGCGGAACTTTAACTGGTGCCATGAACCTTGGTGATGGCAATAATATAGTTACCATTAATGGTGGAAACTTAAGTGGAAGTGTGACGCTGGGGACTGGCAACGGTATCGTCAACATTATTACGGGCACCGCCAACAGCGCATTTAATCTTGGTAGCGGCAACAACAGCTTCTTTCAAAGTGGGGGAGTGGTAACAGGCAGTGTAAGCGCCACTTCTGGCAACGATATTGTAAGCCTCACTGGTGGTGTACTGAATGGCATAATTGCTCTGGGCGATGGTACCAACAGCCTGTTCATCAGCGGTTCAACCCAGACTGGCGCTATCACGCTGGGCAGCGGCGCCGACAGCGCCACGGTTGTCAATGGTACGGCCGATACTCTGGACCTCGGTACCGGCAACAACACCATTCTGGCCACCAACGCCACGTTGGGTGGGCTGATTACTTCGGGCACGGGCACCAACGCCGTGACGCTGACGCAAGTCATCACAGGCGCTATCAATTTTGGTGCAGCGAGCGGGACTGCCACACTGAATAACGTGACCAACACCGGCGGCCTCACGCTGGCGGGCGGGAACTGGAACCTGGCTCTGACCAGCACCACCCTTTCGAGCGTGGCGTTGGGCAGTGGTACCACCACCCTCAGCAGCACATTGGCAAACTTGGGGAATATCACGGCTGGCAATGGCGCCAACCTTTTCCGCCTGACCAGCACCAGTGTGGGCAACGTAACTTCGGGCAACGCCAACACCAGTTACCGCCAAAGCGGTGGGCTGGCCGGTAACCTCAATTTTGGCAATGGCCTGAACGCCATCAGCCTGACCGACGTGACCATGGGCTCTCTCACAAGTGGTAACGGTGGTAACACGGTAAGCCTCAGCAATGTGACGATGAACGGCGCGCTGACGACTGGGAACGGCAACGACACCATCACCGCGCTTGGCAGCGCCCTGACGCAGGGTGCCAGCCTGGGCAGCGGCAACGATAATCTGTTCATTGGCAGCGGTAGCAGCCTGGCAGGAACTCTGGCTGGCGGCCTCGGTACCGACTTGGTCACCTTCGCCAACAGCAGCCTGAACAACCTGACAGGTGGCATCACGGGTGTAGAAACCGTGGCCGTGAACAATGGTTCGACTCTGCGCCTTGGCGGCACCAGCAGTGGGCTGGATAGCCTGACTGTGAACAGCGGCGGATTGCTGCAAGTCGATGGCAACGTCACTGCCAGCGCCACCACAGTGTTAGGCGGGCTTAACCTCCGCGCAGGCGGCCTGTTAACCACCAACAGCTTCACGACCAGCAGCACGCTCATCGACTACGCACTGGATAGCGTTCTCGCTTCCCCACGCCTGGTGGTGAACAACAGCTGGTTGGGCAGCAGTGCCTTTAACTTCGATTTCACCGGCCTAACTGGCCTGACCAGCGGTACCAGTGTGGTGCTGGCCCAAGGCTTTGGCGCCAGTTCTACCTTGCCAACGCTTACTTCCAGCACGTTCGGGGTTTACAACCTGGTGCTGCAAAACGCGGGTGGCAGCTTAACCTTGGTGTTTAACCGCACCACGCCAAGCAACACGACACCACTGAACGCGGGCGTACAAGGGGTTAGCCAGTTCTTCAGTGCGCTGCCAGCCCAACCAAGTAATACCACCTTGGGCCAAGTGCAGTTATTGTTGGCCGCTGCCACAACGCCTGCCCAACAGCAGGAAATTTTGGAAACGCTGACGCCTGCCAGCAACCTGAGCGGTGTCCAGACCAGCATCCAGCTTAACAACCAAGTGGCAAGTAATGTGCAAAGCCGCATGACTGCTTTACGCTTTAACGCGATTGCCCCTGCCGCTGGCCCAGTTTCGGGCAGCATGCCTGCCGCCTTTATGGGGGTTGGCACGGGTGATATGGTCCAAGATGGCACCTTCTGGCTCCGCACCAGCGCTGCCAGCAGCAACCAAGGGATGAAAGATGGCCTGGAAGGCTTCACCAACAACGGCTATGCCTTAACTGTAGGTGCCGATACCCAAGCCTTTGGCCCAACTGTGGGTGCCGCTTTAAGCCTTGGCCAAGGCCGCACCAACGCCAAGGGCACCAATGCCGTGACCGACGTGAACAGCCAACTGCTGACCGTTTACGGCGATGAAGCCTGGGGCCAGGGTGGTTACTTAAGTGGCCAGTTGGCTGGTGGCCGCAGCCGCTACCAGACGACCCGCACCGTGGCAGGCTTTGGCACGGCCACCGAAGGCGACTTCCGCGCCTGGCAAGCCCAAGCAAATGTGGAAGCAGGTCACCCCGTATTCCAGAACCAGCTTGGCCTCACCGTGATGCCAATCGTCGGCCTCAGTGCCAACCAGCTGTGGTTGCCCGACTACACCGAAGCTGGCCCCGCTGCCAACGTGGTGAATGGCCAAGATGTGTTTGTCTGGGATACCAGCGCGGGTGTGATGCTGAGCAAATCGTTTGAGCTTCAGAACGGCAGCACCCTGCAACCACGCTTGCGCAGCCGCTACCGTCATGCCTTTGGCGACTTAGGCCTGACCACACAAAGCGCCTTCCTTGGCAACCCTGGCAGCACCTTCAGCAGCCAGGGGATTGAAGCCGACGCCAGCAGCTGGTCCAATGAGCTTGGGCTCACCTTCATGGGCGACCTGGGCGTGAAGCTGGACCTGGATTACGCGCTGGAAACCCGCGCCACCCAGCAAAGCCACCAAGGAACCTTTACCATGCGGGTGCCGTTCTAGGCCTGTGGGTTAAGCCTTGAAAGTCGCCCTGCCTGAGGGCGACTTTTTTTGGCGTCTTGGTTTCGCTGCAGCTTTGGGGTAGGGTTACCCACATGCATATCAACGCCACCAATGCTTTGCTGGTATTTATCTATGGCCTGGCGGCCGGCATGTGGCTGTGGGCCAGTGGCACCGATATTGCCTGGCAGCAATGGCTTTACGCCAACGATAACCAAACCTTTAACACCACCATGCGCGCCCTTAGCCAACTGGCGCTGGGGCGTACGCAGGTATGGGGGTTAATTATTATTGCACTGGTGGCGGCGTTGTGGCGCGGCGGGATATGGGGCGCGTGGCAAGCGCTGCGGGTGGCGGGCGAACAGATATTGTTATGGCTACGCGGCAAGTTTGCCTGGCACGCCGGGTGGCAGATGCAGCCACACATCACCAAGCTTTGCCTCACAGCCTTGCCCGTATTGGCGGCCACGGGTATTTTGCAAATTATCCTCAAAATTATCATCGGGCGGCCACGCCCCAAGGAAATGCTCTGGAACGGCGCCGACCCTAACCTGCCACAACCTTTTGGCTTCGATAGCAGCTACTGGAGCCTCCCCAGCGGCCATAGCGCCAGCACCTTTGCAATTTTTCTGTGGTTGGCTTTGGGCCTGCCACGTTGGCGCGTGCCGTTGTTATTAGGTGCATGCCTGTTAAGCACCAGCCGGTTTTTAGCTGTCACGCCCCATTATGTGGGGGATGTGGTGGCGGGTGCGGCGGTTGGCGGCGCGGTGGCAATGGTTTTATGGAGCCGCACCATTCGTGCCCACACCGCTGCCAAATAACCCTGGCTTAAGCCCTGCTGTTACGCCTAAGGCGCGACGTCAGGGCCGTTTGGGGTGGGCCTGGCTGGGCTTGCTGCTACTTGCCTGCACGGTGCTGTATGGGTTTGGTCATCGTAGTTACGGCCTGTTTGATGTGGATGAAGCCATTTTCACCCAGGCAACCATGGAAATGCGTGCTGCCGAGGGCCAGTACGGCCTCCAAGCCCTGGCCATGCCCACCTATAACGGTACACCGCGTTATCATAAGCCGCCCCTCATTTACTGGGCGCAAAATGCCGCAGTGGCGGTGCTGGGCACAGACTTTTTGCCCACTGGCTGGGGCCTGCTGGCGGCCCGCTTGCCAAGCATTATCGGTGCTTTGGGCAGTATTTTGCTGCTAGGGATTGGGGTTTGGTACCTCACGGGCAACCGGCGCTGGGGGTTGCTGGCGGCGACAGTGCTGGGCCTCAACCTCAGTTTTTTGGTCGTTGGGCGGGCTGCCATCGCCGATGGGTTGCTTAATTTTTTTAGTCTCGCGCTCACACTTTGGGTTATGGTCTTGCTGTTTCCGCCCAGTGTCCTGGCGCCCGATGGCCAAGCCATGCCGCTGCGCATTCGGGCCGCCACCCAGCGCTTGGCCTTGCAGCGCTGGGGCTGGATTGGCACAGGTTTAATTGGCACGTTGGCCTTTTTGGCCAAAGGGCCGATTGCTTGGCTGCCGGCTGGAATTGTTGGGCTGACCCTGCTGCTTGTCCGCCCCGAAAAGCTAGTGGTGTGGCGCGTACTGGCACCGTTTAAAGTGGCGATAGTGATAGGCCTTGGGCTTACACCATGGTTGATATTGTTGGTGCAGCAGCACGGGATGGGGTTCTTTTACGAGTTTTTCTTTGTGCATAACCTGCAACGCTTTGGGGGCGATTTGGGCAACAGCCAAAGCAGCTTTATCGGCTATTATCTGGTGGTACTGCTGGTGGGATTTTTCCCGTGGGTGGCGTTTATTATTCCGGCCAGCTGGGCGCAATTGAAACGCCAGACGCGGCCCAAATTGCTGGCCAACCTGGCCAGCCCCGACCCAAACGTCGCTCTGCCATTACTCGCGCTGATTTGGGCGTTTGGCTATATTTTGTTTTTCAGCTTCAGTGGTACTAAACTAGAAAAATACATTGTGCCCGCATACCCGGCTTTAGCCATTTTAGTGGGCGGCTGGCTGGCCAGCCAGAAAGCCAGTACGGTACGGTCGCGTAGCAATGTGGTGGTGGCGTTAATATGGCTACTGTGGGGAGTGGCTTTGGGTGGGCTGTTGTTAGTGCTCACCCCAGTATTACAAGGGCTGCAAGGGCCCACGCTCAGTGGGTTCCCCGCCACCTTACAAAGCTGGTTAGGCTTTACCTGGCCACTGCGCGACGAACTGGCCACGGCGATCTTGCAGCAAACAACACGCTTAAATTTTGGCTTTTATGCCGCAGGGTCTGCCACGCTGCTCACAACATTGATGCTCGTCATGGTGCTGCGTGGCTGGCGGCGTGGCCTGCCGCTGCTGGCGGCAGTGTGGGCCCTCGCGCTTGGCAGCGTGGTATTTGGCGTGGTGCCTACGGTGTGGCAATATACCCAGGGCCCCTTGGCGCGGGTGGCGCAAACGCTGGGCCAACTGCCGCCCAGCAGTGTGGTGGTGCACCACGGCCTGCATAAGCCTTCAGTAAGGCTCATCAGCGGCCATGCCTTCATTAAAACCGACAACCCGGTGCAGATCACGCCCCTGTTGGCGCAGGTGCCCGAACTGTGGGTGGTGGTTGAAATTCAGGATACCGCCCCGCTGTTGCAGGAATTACAAGCCAGCCAAGCAGGGGTGGTACTCGATGCCAAATGCACGGCCGGCACTTGCCTGTTGCTGCTGGCACCGCTACAACCAGCCTTACGCTAACCAAGAGAAAAACCGCCCGTGAAAAACCTGCCAACCCCAGTTGTCTCGATTGTTGTGCCACTTTACAACGAAGAACAGAACGTGCCGCTGCTGGCTGCCCGTTTGGCCGAAACGCTGCGCGCTTATGGCCAGCCGTGGGAAATGATTTTAGTGGATGACGGCAGCCGCGATGGCACCGCCGCTGCCTTAAAAGCCGCCGCCGTGCTTTACCCTGAACTGGTACCGCTGTCGTTTCGGCGCAACTACGGCCAGACTGCGGCGATGCAGGCGGGCTTCGACCACGCCCGTGGTGCGGTCATTGTCACGCTCGACGGCGACTTGCAGAACGACCCTGCCGATATTCCTGCTTTGCTCGAACGCATGAACGAAACAGGCGCCGATATTGTTTCAGGTTGGCGCAAAAACCGCAAAGATCACGCGATTAAAAGCAACCTGCCCAGCCGCATTGCCAACCGCCTGATTACAAAAATTACCAAACTGCAACTCCACGACCTCGGCTGCAGCTTAAAGGCCTACAAGCGCGACCTCATCGATGAACTACGGATTTACGGCGAGCTGCACCGCTTCATTCCCGCCGTAGCCATGCAATACGGTGCCAAAATTGTCGAGCAGGAAGTGAGCCACCACAAGCGCCAGTTTGGCGAGAGCAAATACGGCCTGGATAAAACCATTCGGGTGGCCTTGGATATTATTCAGCTGTACTTTTTCCAGCGCTTTTTGCACCGCCCGCTCCATTTTTTTGGCTATGTCGGGCTGATTGCGCTGGTGCCTGGGTTACTGATGCTTACTTATCTGTTGGCCATGAAATTACTTGGTTTTGAAATCGGCGACCGGCCGATGTTACTCACTGGCTTTATGCTGGTATTGCTTTCGGTGCAGCTATTGGGAATGGGCGTGATTGCCGAGTTGTTAGTTCGGATTTACCACGAACCCCAAGGCCGCAAGCAGTACTTGTTGCGGAAATAGAAGCCCGTTCGCGCCATGCAAATCCTCATCCCGTTCATGCTGCTGGGTGGGGCCGTAGGGCTGGCATTGTACCAGGCGCCGGTGGCGCCAAAGGTGGCCCAGCCACCTACCGCCGCCGAAGGGTTGGGCGGCTATTTGCAGGCGGTGGTGGGGAGTATGAATGATGATATTACCACCTCGGCCCAAGGCTTTTTAGGCGCCCTCAGTGCCGACCCCGACAACTTACTGTTGCGGCAACGCGCGCTGGAATCGGGGCTCAGCAACCACGACACCGCCACCGCGCTGCGACTGGCCAAAAGCTTGCCACCCGAACACCTGGGCGCCATGGCCCAGCTGCTGCTATTCACCGAAGCGGTAACGAACAACGATTTAAAAGCCGCCCGCCAGCATTTGCGTAGCCTGCAAGCGGCAACCCCCCAATTGCCCACCCTCACGGTGCTGGAAAGCTACCTGGCCGCCGCTGAAGGCGTGGCCGCCAACAAACTTGCCGAAGCCTTGCAGGCCCGTACCAACGGCTGGAGCGCCAAATGGCATGCCAGCCGCCTGCTGCAGCAAAGTGGGGATACCGCCGCCGCCCGTACGTTGTTGCAAGCTGCGGTGGTACAGGCGCCTTCTGCCTACCTGCCCGCCGCCCAATTGTGGCCGCTGTTACAAGCTGATGCGCAAGCCGAACTAACCAATCAATTTAGCGCCTATAACCCTGGGTTAGCACCATTGTTGGCCCTGCAGCCAAGCAGCACGATGCCCGCCCCAAGCCAAAACCTCGGCAACAACACGGCCGCCGCGTTGCTGGAATTTGCCCTGCAAGTGTGGGCGGAAAATGTACCGTTGCTGGCGCAGCAGGTTCTCAGCATCGCGGCAATGATTCCAACCGATGACCCACTGCTGACCAACCTTCTGCCCTACTACCGCGCGGTGGTGGCCGATGATTTGGGCCAGATTGCTACCGCCAGAATGCTTTACGCAAGCCTGCAGCCTCTGCCCAATGGGTTTGGCGCGTTGGCCAGTTTGCGCCTCAATGAACTGAATGGGTCAGAGGCTACCACCCCACGCGCGCGCAAAGCAGCCGCAAATAAAGCGGCGGCTCTGGCCCAGCAGTACCCCACTTTCAGTGTGTTCTGGCACAGTGCGCTGCAATTGGCTTTATTGGCCGAAGAGTACCCCGAAGCTGCCAGCATCGCCACGCAGCTGATTGCCCTGACCCCCACCGTGCCCAGTAACACCCTGCCGCAGCGCCAGGCCGAAGGCTATTTTGCCCGTGGCGTTGCCTGGGCCCAAGCAGGCAACAGCGCCAAGGCCGAAGCGGATTTGCAGCAGGCGATTGTGCGCAATCCCGGCCATGCCGAGGCGTTAAATTACCTCGGCTTCATGTGGGTGGATGAAAACCGTAATCTTGAGGCCGCTTACAGTATGCTGAAGCGCGCACATTTGCTGGCCCCTGCCAACGGCGCGATTACCGACAGCGTGGGCTGGGCCTACTACCGCAAGGGCGATTACACCACTGCGCAAAACTACCTCGAACTCGCCGCCCAGCAAGAACCTGGCACGCCCGAAATTTTAAGCCATCTGGCCGATACCTATTTTAAGCTCGGCAAGCAGGATGAAGCGCGCAAGCTGTGGCAACGGGCGCTGGATTTGGCCAATCAGGGCGCGCCAACCCCCAGCCCCGCCTTTATGCAAGATCTTGAACGCAAGGTACGCACGGGCAAGCTTTAGGCTGCCTGCAACGAATGCTTGTGAAGGCGGCGCTTTTCGCCTATCCTTCGGCCCCAGAATAAGACGATTTTGGCAGACCACACAGGGGGAACGTACCGATGAGCAAAAAACTGGCGATTGACGGGTTAGAACCCCTGACTCACAAACCCGCCAAAGAGCGCGGCTACCCCGACAAATACACCCCGACCGATAAAGAGGATTACATGAGCGTGAAGCAGCTTTGCTACTTCCGCGACCTGTTGCTGGGCTGGCGCAAGGAACTGGAGGCGGGCAACCTTTCCACCATGCACGATTTAAAAGAAAACAGCGCGATTGAGGCCGACCTCTCCGACCAAGCCACGCTGGAATACGAACAAACGCTAGAATTGCGCAACCGCGACCGCGCCCGTAAGCTGATTAATAAAATCGATGAAGCGCTGGACCGCATCCGCGACGGCGAATTCGGCTTTTGCCAGGAAACGGGTGACCCCATCGGGATTGGCCGCCTGATGGCCCGCCCGATTGCGACTCTCAGCATCGAGGCCAAGCGCCGCCAGGAACGCAAAGAAGTAAGTTATGCGGGTTAGCGCATGAGCTTACCACCGTTGGCCCATATGCCGCACTTAAGGCGTTTGCTGGTCCCTGAGGAAGAGGCTATCTATACCATGAAGCTGCACCCTTTGCATGGTTGGCCATGGCTTGTGGGTGCCGTGCTGGTCGCAATCGTTGGTTGGTGGTGGAAACCTCTGTGGGTTCTGGCAACCGGTCTATTTGTGCTTTACACACTGGCTTTGCAAAATTTTGAAGGGGTGGTGACCACGCATCGGTTGTTGTTGCGCTATGGCCGTTTTGGTGTGAGCACGGAAGGAATTTTAGGTGAAAAGCTGGCCAGCTGGCAAGTAGAGCAAACCCTACTCCAACGCGTGCTCCATGCAGGCAGCTTGCGGCTGATAGTGAAGGAAGGGGGCACGTTGCGGCCGCTGGTCATTCGGTGGTTATGGCACCCATTTACCTTTATCGAAGCGCTCGAAACCCTGCAAATGCCACCAAAGGTTTAAACGGAATGGACGCACCTGCCGAAATCCGCGTGAGCCCCGACAAACGCATACTTACGCTGCATTGGCCTCAGGGCCCGATTATGCTGACCGCCCACCTGTTACGTATCAATAGCCCCAGTGCCGAAGTGAAAGGCCATTTTGGCCAAGGTGGGGTTACGCCTGTGGGCAAGGAAAACGTCGCCATTTCAGCGCTGGAAGGGGTGGGCAACTATGCGCTTAAAATTACCTTTTCCGATGGCCACCGTACCGGGCTTTATACCTGGGATTACCTACGAAATTTGAATAATGCCTAAGCTGTGGCTATTGGCCTTCATGCTGCCCACCCTGGCCCAGGCCCAACCGTTGCGGGTAACTGAAGCCACCACCTACCCCGCCAGGCTTGGTGGCAACGTGGCGGTGGCCTTGGTGCTGGAAAACCCGACTTCGCAAACGTTGCAGCTGATTGGCGCACAAACCCCTGTTGCCGCCCGTGCCACGCTGCGCCAGTACGGCATGATTGAAGGGGTAACCCAGATTATCACGCCCCCCGCCATCGAACTTGGCCCGCGCAGCCGCACCAGGCTGCTGCCGCAGGCGACTGAAGTGTTTGTGCAAGGCCTGACGCAACCCTTAATCGCAGGCAACGAATTCCCTCTAGTGCTGTTGCTGCAGCCAAGCCAAACAGTCACCGCCCGTGTCCGGGTACTGCCCGCATTACAGCCCTAAAATAAAAAGAGGCCCTGCCAGCGGGGGTGCTGGCAGGGTGGTCGTCATTCGCCACGGCTGGCGGCGCGGTAGGCAGCAGCGGCTGCCGCGGCTCTTAATTGCCGCTGCGCGGTTGCAAACGCTTCACGCCAAGGTTGGGCATCCACGCCCAAATCGCAGGCGCGTTCCCAGGCCTCGTAGGCTTCATCAGCGGCCCGCTGCAGCTCGGCTACCGATGGCAGTGGTGCTGGCCGTACCGGCACCAGCACGGCCTTGGCTTGCGGCATGGCAGGCCGTGGTGGTTCAGACGGGGCCACGGTCAGACGGCTACGGGCCGCTCGCCAACGCTCGACGGCGGGGTGTTCACGCTGGTTCAGCATGTGCAACTCCTCAAGGTTTAGCCCAATTCGGGCATATATAAAAATTTTATAGTATTTGCATACATTTCACAAAATTCAAGCTTTGGCAAGCCCCCCGCCCTCTGGTACAAAGAGGGGGTGAAGTTTCCAAGCCCCGCCCCCGCGTTATTTAAGCCCGATTTCAGCTTCGCGCCCGCGGGCGACCAGCCCACCGCAATTGCCGACCTGTGTAAGTATTTGGGCGAGCAACAACGCCGCGATGCTGTGTTGCTGGGCGTGACGGGCAGCGGCAAAACCTTCACCATGGCCAATGTGATTGCCCAGTTGCAGCGCCCGGCGCTGATATTGGCCCACAACAAAACCCTGGCGGCGCAATTGTACGAAGAATTTAAAGCGTTTTTCCCCCACAACGCGGTGGAATATTTTGTGAGCTACTACGACTACTATCAGCCCGAAGCCTACGTCCCCCGCAGCGACACGTTTATCGAAAAAACCGCGCAGGTCAACGAACAAATCGATCGCCTCCGCCATAGCGCCACTCGCGCCCTGCTGGAACGCCGCGACGTGGTGGTTGTGGCATCGGTGAGCTGTATCTACGGCATCGGCGCGCGGGAAAACTACGCCGAAATGGTGGTGGTGATTAAGCAAGGCGATGTGGTTGACCGCGAGCTGCTGTTGCGCAAATTCGCCGAGCTGCAATACACCCGCAACGATACATTGCTGGAACGCGGTAACTTCCGCGCCAAAGGCGAAGTGGTGGAAATTTTCCCCAGCCACTTGGAAGATGAAGCCTGGCGGATTACCTTGTTCGGCGATGAGGTGGAAAAGCTTGAGCGCTACGACCCGCTTACGGGCGAAAAACTCGGGCCGCTGGAGCAAGTCTGGATTTACCCCAACAGCCACTACGTCACGCCCAAGCCCGCGCTGCACCGTGCGGTACAGGCCATCAAGGCCGAACTGAAAGACCGCCTGGCGTGGCTAACCGCCAACAATAAATTGCTGGAAGAACAGCGCCTACGCGAGCGCACAACCTTTGACCTAGAAATGCTTGCCGCCGCTGGCTTTTGCAACGGGATTGAAAACTACAGCCACCACCTGACAGGCCGCGCCCCAGGCCAAGCGCCCGAAACGCTGTTCGATTACCTGCCCGATGACGCGCTGTTGTTTGTGGATGAAAGCCACGTGACGGTGCCGCAGATTGGCGGGATGTCGCGCGGCGACCGCGTGCGGAAGCAAACGCTGGTTGATTACGGTTTCCGGCTGCCGAGTGCGATCGACAACCGTCCGCTGGCCTTTGAAGAATGGGACGTGCGGCGCCCGCAAACCATTTATGTTTCGGCTACGCCTGCGCCCTACGAATTGACGTTGGCGAAGGATGCGATTACCGAGCAGGTGGCGCGCCCAACGGGGCTGCTCGACCCAATCGTGACCATCAAGCCCGTGACGGGGCAGGTGGATGATGTGCTTGAAGAAATTCGGCAAACCAGTGCCAAGGGGTTCCGCACGCTCATCACCACCCTCACCAAAAAAATGGCCGAACAGCTGACCACCTACCTGACCGAACAGGGCGTACGGGTGCGCTATTTGCATAGCGATATTGTGACCCTTGAACGCGCTGAGATTGTGCGCGACCTGCGCCTTGGTGCCTTCGAAGTACTGGTGGGGATAAACCTGCTGCGCGAGGGGCTGGATATTCCAGAAGTTGGCTTGGTGGCGATTTTGGATGCCGACAAAGAAGGCTTTTTACGTAGCGCAACCAGTCTTATTCAAACCGTCGGTCGGGCCGCCCGCAACGTAGAAGGCCGCGCCGTGCTGTATGCCGACAGCATCACGGGCAGCATGGAAAAAATGCTGGCCGAATGCGACCGCCGCCGCACCAAACAAATTGAATTTAACGCCCAGCATGGCATCACCCCCACCAGCACCGTGCGGGCGGTGAGCGACGGCATTGTCGGCGCCGCCCGCCAGCCCGATGCCAAGGCCGAGCGCCGCAAGGCCGAAGGCAAGGTGCTGAAGCTTGGGATTGCCGACCTGCCCAAGGAAATCGCGCAGCTGAAAAAGCTGATGATGAAGGCCGCTGCCGACCTGGATTTTGAACAGGCCGCCGCCCTGCGTGACCGCGTGCAGGAACTTGAGGCGGTGGAACTCAAGCTCGGCGGCAGTGTGGTAAGTGACGAAACTACGGCGTAAGCAGCTGAAACTGCTTACCCCCAGCAGGTTCTCCACACAGTCCTTGAATTGTGATTTTTGTAAGCTTGTCAAACAGATTTTGTTAATCGGATGATTATTTTTACCCAATTTATTCAGTATGTTACAATAATCAGCCCTAGTGCCTTATTTTCAGGCATCCCGCCTAAAAGACGGATTTTGTAAGGTTCTGACCGCCTCGTCCCCCGGGTTATCCACGAGGTTATCCACAGGGATGGAGGAAGGGGTTTTCTGTGTCATCCCTGCGGAGGCAGGGATCTCCTTTCAAGGCTACTCGAGTAGATTAACGTAAAAGATTTACCAAACTCTATGAGATCCCTGCCTCCGCAGGGATGACACGTCTATTTATGCATTTTCTCTCCTTGACCTCATTCGCGACTTGAGGCAGTAAGCCATGAGGTAGGGCCCGTAACTCAGTTGGTAGAGTGCCTGCTTTGCAAGCAGGATGTCGTCGGTTCGAATCCGTCCGGGTCCACCAGTAAATTTTGATTTTCTAAGCTTTCAGACGGAAGAACCGTTCGCCAAAGGCAGCGGGACAATCCGTCCGGATCCACCATTTTTCCAAAGGAAAATTTATCTAAGGGGGGGTGCAGGGGGCATAGCCCCTTGCAAATGTACCGTTTGGCATGATGCAGCCGGTGTGCGTGAGCACATACGAGGCGTGAAGCAAAATAAACGCTTAAGGCCAAGCTTCTACTGCCGCAGCCCCAACCCCTGTTTCAACTGCCACCACGCCGCTGTGGCCATTACGCCCACCAGCGCACTCAGCACCAACAAGCACACGACAATGCTCACATCGCTATGCCCCAATAAGCCGTAACGGAAACCATTCACCAGGTAAAAGAGCGGGTTGGCATAGGTAATCGCTTGCGCCCACGCGGGAAGGGCCTGCACCGAATAGAACACGCCGCCCAGGTACACCAAGGGGGTAATCACGAAGGTTGGCACGATGCTGATGCCATCGAAACTTTTGGCATAGATGCCATTAATCAGGCCACCCAAGGCAAACAGCGTGGCAGAAAAAAGCAAAAATACCAACACAAAGAATGGGTGAGGCACACTGGGCAGCGCAAAGAATAACGAGACCCCGAGCACCAGCGCGCCAACAATCATCCCACGCACCACGCCGCCCGCAATAAACCCTGCCAGCATCAGCCATGGCGGCATGGGCGAAACTAAAATTTCATCGATGCTGCGGACAAAAAATTTGCTTTGGAAAAATGCGGTCGCGACGTTGGAAAAAGCATTGGTTACCACCGCCAGCATCACCAAGCCCGGCACCACAAAGGCCATGTAGGGCACCCCGCCGACTTCGCCAATCTTGCTCCCCAGCACCGTGCCAAAGACCAAAAAGTACAGTACCGACGTCACGATACTGGGGAGAAATGTTTGTGGCCAGATGCGCACAATCCGCACCATATCCTTGCGTAACATGGTATAGAATGCGACCCAGAGTTGTGCGGACGTCATGCGACACCTCGTAAACTTTGGTTTGGGGTGTCACTGGCCGTCAGCTGCAAATAGACTTCCTCGAGCCGCCCACCCTTAAAATTTTTATCGTGCGGGTTGGTTTTTGAAATGGCGAGAACATCAGCCATCTGGCCTTGGCGAATAACCTTGCCCTGATTGATAATCGCCACATTTTTACACAGTGCTTCGGCTTCTTCCAGGTAATGGGTGGTCAGTAAAATCGTCATTCCCTCGGCCACCAGCGTTTGCAAAAAATCCCACATGCTGCGGCGCAGTTCAACGTCCACCCCGGCGGTCGGTTCGTCCAAAATCAGCAGTTTGGGCCGCTGCACCAACGCGCGGGCAATCAGCAAGCGCCGCTTCATGCCGCCCGAAAGGGTACGGGCGGGCTGGTCGAGCTTGGCCCCAAGGCCCAAACTTTCCAGCAAGGCTTTGGCGCGTGGCAGAGCCGTGCGGCGCGGAATGCCGTAATATCCTGCCTGGTTAATCACAATATCCAGGCAGCGCTCGAAAGGGTTAAAATTTACTTCCTGCGGCACAATCCCCAACATCGCTTTGGCGGCTTGTGGGTGGGCAGTGGCGTCGGTACCAAACACCTTCACGCTGCCACCGCTTTTTTCCACCAACCCCATGACTATCCCGATGAGCGTCGTTTTGCCAGCACCGTTGGGCCCCAGCAGCGCATAGAACCCACCGGCGGGGATTTTTAAATCCACACCCGCCAGTGCCACGGTGCCGCTGGCATAGGTTTTTTTAAGATCAGAAATTTCCAGCGCCAACATGGGTGCCACCCTAAACCCAACCATCAGGCGCGGGCAAGCCCGAAAAAAATTATAAAAAAAACTGCACGCTTGCGCGTAATTGCTAGGCAAGCCTTTTGCTTTAGCGGCCTGCGCGATTTAGGCTAAAGTACCATGGTTTTACGCCGCACACTGCCTTCGCGCCTTACAGGGGCCAGCCCCGCCGCGCCTGCCAGCGTGCCCACCAAAGCGGAAACTGCGCCAAATAATTCTGTTACTACGCCGCCTGCAGCGCCAGTCCTTTCCGCCGCCGCCGAACAGGCCGCGGCCCTCGCAGCCGCCATGCAAGTGGTGGTCGCGGCCCCTGAACCCAAGCTACAAGTTTCAGCTCCAGCAGCGCCGATGGACGTTGCGCAGCCCGTTCAGCTCCAGGATGCGCCGGTGTTCTCCGCACCTGTGGTGACAGCCCCAGCTGCAGCGCCAATGCCGCTTGCCGCAGCAGCAGTGGTAGCACCTGAAGCGCCTGCGCCCAGCAGCGTAGACGCAGGCTTTACCGCCCCACCCACCGCAGCCCGGCGGGTGTTGGAAGATTCCTTTGCTGCCCCTGCTGTGGCCATTCCAGAGCCAGCAGTTGCTACTGCCCCCATGGCGCCTGCTGTTTTGGCACCCGCTGCCTTAGTGCCTGCCGAACCTGCTTCGGTACCAACCACTGAACCCGCTGCCGTGCAGCCCCTTGCCGCTGCTATTGCCGCAGAACCGCCAACGCCCCCAAGCGAAACCACGCCGCCAGCCACTGAAGCTGAAACCATTGTGAACATGGCTGCGCCCGAGGCCCCTGCCGAACCCGCAGCTGTGGCGCAAGGCCCGACCGATTTTTTGAACGATAACCCGTTTGCGGCAACGCAGGCAGGGCAAGTTGGGGCGGTGGCCTCGCGCCCGGCCGATAACCCGCTGCGGCGCCGCGTGCCCAAAGGGCCAAGCCAGCCGCTGCCACCTCGGCCCAAGCAAGTGGCGGCACCTTTGCCGCCTGCTGCAGTGCGCGAAGATGTCGCTGCTGCACCTGTTGGTATTCCTGCACCAGAACCTGCTGCCCCAGCCGTGGCCGACTTTGCCGCCACCGCCGCCACCGCCGCTACACCCGCTGCCTTTGCTCCCCTTACCGCCAAGGCCACGCGCAAAACCACGGTGCGGGATTTTGCCGCGGCCACCATTGTGCCCGCTCTTGCAGGGGCCCAGGCAGTGGTGCCTGCGGCGTTAAATCTGGCGCCTGAAATCCCCGTTGACACGCGCCCGCTCGATAAGGTGGATGAAGAGTTAATTGCCAGCGGGATTATCGCCGGGCCTGCCGCCGATAGTCTGACCAGTGCCGTGCCCAGCAGTATGGCGGTTGCTGAAGAAGCGATGCCGCAAGATTTTATGGCGAGCGCCCCGCCGACTGCCGGCTCGCCTGCTCCTTTTGACTTGCCCAGCTTTACGCTGGCCACAGCGCCCTTGGCCCACACGCCAAGTGGCCCACTGGCGGCTTTACCCAACAGCCAAAGCGGCTGGGACGTAGAACCTGCCGCCCCCACGCCGCCGCCCGATATTTTCAAGCCAGTTGCAGGCGCTGCCACCCCGGCTGCTTTGGGGCCATTGCCGAGCGGCTTTGAAGCGCCAACCGCGGCCGGGATGCGCGTACCACCGCCCACCTTGCCCGAAGGGCGGCCGAGTCGCGTTCAGCTGATGAACGCAGGGCGCCCAGGCAAAAGCTGGCTTGGCAGTGCCGTGGCGTTGGTGGCACTGGTGGGGGTGGGGGTTTTGGTTTGGAACCGTACCACGGCACCAGGCGGCCTCGATGCCGCCAGCCAACAAATCGCCCGCCTGACGCAACCACGAGCCACCGTCTTGCCCGCCACCGAAAACGGGCAGGGCTTGCTCCCACCGCCAACCCAAATTGCGAACGGTTTTGGGCCCACCGGTAACGCGCAAATTGAATTTGCCCCACCGGCTGCCGACCCTAACGCCCCGATTATGGCGCAAGGCTCAGAAGCGATGCCTGATGACATTTCGTTATTTGCGCGGCTGCAGCGCGAGGTGGCAGCCGCCCGCGCCGAGCGTGAAGGCAAGACCTCGGTCACAGTTGAATCCACCGCCACGGCCGCCGTGCCAAGTACGCCTCTCACTAAGGAACAATCCGATGCCGAGCTGGCCGAATACCGCCGCCTGCTGGCTGAAGGTACGCCCACCACCGCCCCCAAACCGCGTGAATTTTTACGCGATCCCGAAGCCTTCATGGATGGCAAAAATCCGCAAGCTGCCGCCCTACCCGAAGGCGCCCTGTTGCCCCCGCCTGCCACCCGTGGCGAAGCCGCTGGCCAAGCCAGCAGCGCCGCCCTGCCACCGCCCAATGAGCTTTACACCAACAACCCGCGCGGCCTGCCAATTGTGGCTGAACCCCAAATGCAGGAAGCCCCACGGATTCGGCAACTCAACGAATTTGCCGCCGAGTTGTTTCCGCAAGATGAACCCCGCGTGAAGGTCCCTCAAGGCTTGCGTCCACGGATGGCGGCCACCGAATTCCCAAGCTTAGAAGTCTTAAGCTTTGTCCCAGGTCGTGGGCTGATTGCCACCGCCAATGGCCAAGAGGGCGTATTAATGTTAGGCGAAAGTATCGACGGCTGGGAACTGACCAGCGTGTCATCGGATATGGCCGAATTTAAAGCCGGTGGCCGTAGCTACGTGCTGACCCCGCAAAATTAAGCAGCGTGACCGTGACTGCTGCCGACCTGCAGCAATCCAACGGTGTCATCCACGTGGTTAATGGTTTAATAAAAAGGCCAGCGCTGCTGGCCTTTTTATTTATTATGGGTAATTTATCTGGCGGGCTAAATAAAACTATCCACCACCATCGCGGCAAACAACCACGCCAAATAATACAGGCTGCGGCGGAAGGTTAAACGGGCCAGGGTGTCTTGCTGTGCTGGGTCTTCGGTTGCCTGCAGCAATTGCCACGCGGCGAGACCCCACCACAGCCCCAAGCCCAATGCGGAAACGCTGTAAAGCCAGCCAAGCGGCGCATACAGCCCACCCAGCATGGTGACTGGAATCAGCACCAGCAAGTACCGCACAATCATCATGCGCGTGGCCGCTGCCCCATGCACCACCGGGTACATGGGGATTTTTGCCTTGGTGTAATCGGCGTTCATGAACAACGCCAGCGCCCAGAAGTGCGGCGGCGTCCAGAAAAAGATAATTGCAAACATCAGCCAGGGCAGCGGGTGCGTTATATCGCCCTGCACGGCTGCCCAGCCCACCAAGGGTGGGAAGGCGCCGGCCGCGCCACCAATCACAATATTCTGCACCGTATGGCGCTTGAGTAGCATGGTGTAAATGAGCACATAGAACAACGCGCCTGCCAGGTTCATCAGGCCCGCCCATGGGTGTGCCGTGGCCGCCAGCAGGGTGCCGAGCGCAATCAGCAAACTGCCCCACAGGTACACAAAGCGGTGGCCCAAGCGGCCTTGGGGCAACGGGCGGTTGGCGGTGCGTTGCATCAGGGGGTCGATATCGCGGTCCCAGGCCATATTCACACTGTTGGCGCCGGCGGCGGCCACACATAGGCCGAAAGTCCCGAGCAAAATATTCCCCAGCTGCAGGGTCAGCACGTCCACATTGCCCTTCACGGCCACCAGCCCACCGCACAGGCACGTGATGCCGAGCAACAGAATAATCCGCGGCTTGGCCAGCGCCAGCAAGTCGCGCCATAAGGGCACGGCGGCGGGCATGAGCATCGCTTGAACCACGCTAGCGCTTGGCTGGTTTGGGCTTTGCGGCTGCACGATTATCAACTCCCGTTGCCGCCTTTAAGTGCAGCGGTACCAGCAAAGCAGCCAGCAGAGTCAGCGTGCCCCAACCAAGGTGGGCGATGGAAAGCGGGTAGTAAAGCCCTGGGTAACTGGCAAAGCTGTACAGCGTTAAAATGCCCAGCACCACCTGGCCTAAAATCATGCCATGCAACGCCAATGCGGCGCGACGGACTGCCAAAATGCCGCTGCGTTTGGCAACAACAAGCAGCGCCACCGAATGGGCAAAGGTCAGCAGGGCAAACAGGCGGTGCTGCATATGTAGGTGCTGGCCCACATCCACTTGCGGCGAAGGCCACCACACTCCTGCGCAGGAAAACAGACCCCCACATACCCCGCCGCTGTGTGTGGAGCTAACTGCTGCGCCAATCAGCATCGTCAGCCACACCAGTGCTGGGCCTAAAATTGCTAGCCCCCAGAGCAGTGGCGAAATCTTGGCAGGTTGGTTTGGCGAAGGCACCCGGGTACGCCACCACAGCCAGCACAGCGCCATGGTAAAGAGCATCGCGTTGCCCAAGTGTAAAATCACCGTCCAGTGTAGGTTGCTGAACCATACGGTCATCGCGCCCAGTTTAATTTGGATGATGAGTAGCAGTGTTGCCAAGATTAATGGCGCATTGATTTTTTTATCCTGCCACAGGCTCCCGATTAACAGACCAATCAGGCCAAAGCCTACAATGGCTGCCAGCCCACGGTGGCCCCATTCCAGCAGCACCTGCCACCAGGTGTAATGTTGGCCGTTCACCATGTAGCCTTCCAGGTGCCCGGCCGCAATCACGCGGCTTTCGGGCCAGGGCCACCACAGGCTGTAGCAATGGGGCCAATCGGGGCAGGCCATGCCCGCGTCGTACACGCGGGTGGCGCCGCCAACAATAATGAGCAGAATGGTCATCGCGAGTGTGGCGAAGGCAAGGAATTGAAAGGTGCGGGGAGTCATAGGCGCACCCTACGGCAGATGTATAAAAACGCAAGAGTACCCCAAAGCCAATGAAGGCTAAGGGGCATTGTTGTTGTATTGGAATTCAACAAGCTTTTGCCTTCATGGCAAGACCCTGGATAGAACTCGTCATCCGACCTAGCTTGGGTACAAACTCATCATAGACTTCGGGCGGTAGCGGTCGCTGCGAAACGCTTTGGCTGAGTTTATCTGCCTGAACCACCATAGATCCTGCAAACTCTATCAACATGGCCGCCATTGGCAGACTTAGTCGATACTGAACATAAAGGTTGGCGTCGCAAGAGTTGAGCGATCTTTCAAGTCTTGCAAGCTCACTTTCCGCTTGCTGAAAGTTGGCTCGCGCGACCTTCAGCATTTCCTCAATCACGGGTAGCAGTCGTTCGCCTGCTGTTGGGCTGCGGGTTTGGCCGCTCGCCAAATTGGTGAACGCCAGCAAGCCGCAGGCCAGCACGAAGGGGCGCAGCGTTTGTTTCATGGAAAGTCTCCTGATAAAAACTAAAGGTGGCCCAAGGCCACGAATGCTTTAGCCTCTAAAATACTTTATAAACAGGTTGTATATATTTTACAAGTCGCTACTTCCGCGCCACCAGCAGCGTATAGGTTTGCGTACTGCGCGGCAACTTGAGGGCCGCGGCATAGCTTTCCAGCAACGCGGGCAGCGTGGCTTCCAGTTTAAAGGGTAGGTTTAACACCACCAGTGCCGAGCCCTGCAGCGCAAAACCAGCAAAGCGCTCGGCCCATTTCCATTGCGCCAAATAGCTGGCCTGAACTTGCAGGGCCTTCAGGCCATCAATCACCTGCTGATGCTGCCCCTTGCCTTTGCCCGTGGCCAGTATCGGCACCCACACCACCACACAGGCGGCGGGGTTTTTTTGCAGAATTTTTTGCACGGTTGAAACTGTTAAGGCGTATTCTTCCAGCAGCTCGTAGCTCGGGTCGAGCAGCACCACATCGCGGGCGCCCGCTTTTATTAAGGCAGATGTTTGCACCCAGCCGTTTTCGTCGTGGCAATGAATATTTTCCCTGCCACGTGCCCAGCTGTGCAGCTTGGCCCGTTCGGTCGGGTGCAGTTCACACGCATGCAAGTGGTCGGTGGCGCGCAACAGGTGCGCGGCCACAGCGGGGCTGCCCGGAATGACCTGCAACTTGCCCGTGGGGTTCAGTGCTCGCAGTACCTCGGCATAGGCACCTTGCAGGGTATGAAGTTTTAATGCACCCAGACCCTGTTGCCATTCGGCGCCGCGCTGGGTTTCGGGCGTTTCCAGTGGGTAGGCTCCGCGCCCCGCATGGGTTTCGTGAATATTTAATGGTTTTGGTTTTTGTACCAAGGCATAAAGTATTTCAGCCCAGAGCGCGTGCTTAAGCACATCGGCCGGGTTGCCTGCGTGGTAGGCGTGTTGGTAGCTTAGCATTTTAAAGGCTTACCCGATGGAGATTGCCGCGTCGATTTATTTCTTTGGCTTGCCCCGTTGCATGGGTTCTCCTCGCAATGACGCCCCAGCGCCACGCGTCAGAACCCACGCCCCTAACGCTGCCGCCAGCACACTGCCGCCCAGCACCCCCGCTTTGGCGGCGGCCAGCAGTTCGGGGTGCACCGCTTCATAGGCCAGCTTGCTCACAAACAGGCTCATGGTAAAGCCTATCCCAGCAATCGCGCCGAGGCCCCACACATGCCGCCAGGTCACGCCCACCGGGCGCTTGGCCAGGCCCGTGCGTTCACACAGCCAGACTGCGCCGTAAATCCCCAGCGGTTTGCCCACCAACAGCCCCAAGGCCACACCCAGCAGCACTGTGAAGGTGGCTGGGTTGCTGCCCAAGCTGCCCGAGACCGCCGAAAAATTTACGCCCGCCGCCGAAAGCGCAAACAGCGGCATAATCCCAAATGCGACCCACGGGTGCAGCATGTGTTCTAGCTTGGGTAACAACTTTTTAGTGGGGATAACGGCTGCCAGCGCCACGGCCCCAATGGTCGGGTGCAGGCCGCTTGGCAGCAACGCCAGCCAGAGCACCAACGCCAGCAGCAGCGGCACCGCGGCCAACCAGCCTTTGTGAAAATTTTTATCGTGCACCACCCCCGCAAAGGTGGCCCAGGCGCCAATCGCGAGTAACAAATGGAGAGGCGAAAGCCCCCCACCCTCGCCGCCCGAATAGAACAGCGCAATAATCACCATCGCGCCCAGGTCATCAAAAATCGCAATTGCGAGCAGCAGAACTTTTACGGGTGCGGGTACAAATTTTGGGCCAAGCAGTCCAAGTATTCCTAGCGCAAAGGCAATATCGGTGGCACAGGGGATCGCCCAGCCGCGCACCGCATCGGTGGGCTGCCCCCAAGTAACCGCCAAAAAGATAAAGGCCGGCAGCAGCATTCCGCCCAGCGCGGCAATCAGGGGCAACTTGGCCACTTGCCTATCCCGCAAATGCCCACTCACCAGTTCGCGCTTCATTTCCAGCCCCACCACAAAAAAGAACACCGCCATCAAGGCGTCTTTCACCCACGCCTGCAGGGTGGTGGGCAGGGTGAGTGGTAAATTGGTGTTTTCAAGTGGGGTAAAGGCCCACAGCGCAGCCCAGTGCGGCGCCAGCGCGCTGTTGGCGGCGGCCAGGGCTAATAATGCGGCGGCCAACAGTACATAGCTGGCGGCGGTTTCGTGCTTTAAAAATTCGCGGAGGGGATGGAGCATTTTTTTAACCTAAAGGGTTGCCGAAAATTTCACAACGTACCAACTTGCCTGCATGAATACTTCCTTCCTTTACCTCGGCACGGCGGCCACAGGCGCTGTTGAACTACCACTGACCCGCGCCAACCGCCACGGCCTGATTGCCGGCGCCACGGGCACGGGCAAGACCGTGAGCCTGCACGCGATGGCCGAACAGTTGGCCAAGCAGGGTTGTTGCGTCTTTGTTACCGACGTGAAGGGCGACTTGGCGGGGATTTCCCAACCTGGCGACGCCAAGGAGTGGATTACCAAGCGCTACACTGAAGCCAATTTAACCTACACGCCTGCCGCCAACGCGGTGGTGCCGTGGGATGTGTTTGGCGGCGCTGATACAAGTCGGGGGCACCCGATTCGGTTAACCTTAAGCGACCTCGGCCCGCAGCTATTGGCGCGATTACTCGACCTCAACGACACCCAAACCGGGGTGCTGCAGGTGGTCTTTCAGGTGGCCGACGACGAAGGCCTGTTGCTGCTGGATTTACCCGACCTCCGCGCGCTGCTGGCGTTTACCAGCGAACAGAGCAAGGCCATTTCGGCCAAATACGGCAACGTGGCGCCCGCCACGCTGGCCACCATTCAGCGGGCGTTACTCGCTCTCGAGCAAGACGGCCTCAGTACCGTGTTTGGCGAACCAAGCCTGCAAGTGGCCGACCTGCTGCAACGCGCCCCGAACGGCCAGGGAATCATCCACCTGCTCGATGCCACCACCCTGATCAATCAGCCCCGCGCCTACGCCACCGTGCTCCTGTTTATTTTATCCGAACTGTACGAGCAGCTGCCCGAAGTGGGCGACTTGCCCGTGCCCAAACTGGCCCTGATGTTCGATGAAGCGCACCTGCTGTTTGCCGACGCACCCAAGCCGTTGCTCGAAAAGCTGGAACAGGTGGTGCGCCTGATTCGCAGCAAAGGGGTTGGGGTGTACTTCTGTACCCAGCAGCCCTCCGATGTGCCCGACAGCGTACTGGCACAACTGGGCAACCGCATTCAGCACGCGCTGCGCGCCGCCACACCGCAGGGGAAAAAGGATATCACCATCGCCGCCCGCACCATGGCGCCGAACCCTAGCTTTAAAACCGAAGACGCGCTGCCTGCCTTGGGGGTGGGAGAAGCGTTGGTAAGTGTGCTGGATGGCAAGGGCATCCCGACCCCCGTGCAAAAAACCGCCATGCTGCCACCCGCTTCCCGCGTGGGGCCAATCACCGCGCAAGAACGCCAAAGCCTCATCAACCAAAGCCCCTTCCAAATGAAATATTCGCAAGCGCAAAACCGCGAAAGTGCGGCGGAAATTCTGGCCGCGCGCATCGAGAAAATGGCCAGCGGGGCCCCGCAAGGTGGCGCCCAGCCAGCCAAGGCCGAGGGCAGCCTGTTGGGCGGCATGGCCAAGGATATGTTGTTAGGCTCGGGCCGCCGCCAAGGGCTGATTGAAACGGCGGCCAAGCAGGTGGTACGCACGGCCGCCAGCCAAGCTGGGCGCGCGCTACTGCGGGGGATTATGGGTGGGCTGCTGAAGCGTTAGTTTTTGCTTGATTTATACAATGTAAGTATGTATGCAGGCCGCAACATTCCTGTTTCTCATACCTAGGAGACTCCCATGCATGGGGCGACACGGACTGACCGTGCTCGCCCAGCAGCGAGCCAACCTGAAATACGGCTCCCTGAATGGGCGCCACTCTACCAACAGGCCTTAAGCCTGATTGCTAAAATCTGTACTGATGATTTTCAACATGAGCACGGCAAAGGGGCCCAGCAGCGCCATAAGTTTGCTCTTCAGGCGCTAAATAATGGAAATGAGCGGGGGCTACGCATTTGCCTCTGGAAGCTGCAACGCTTGCTGCAACCAATGGTAGATGGTGCGCTGAAGCGCCCGTTAGGTAATCAGCGATTTCGGGTTCTGGCTTTGGATAGTTGCCTGCGTGCAATTGGTAGCGAAAGCTTGGCCGATGCGACGCAGCAGCTGCAACAGGCCCACGCACATTGGGCTACATTTCTTCGCGCGAAAGCTTAAACGCCGGCCCCCATTGGGTGCCGGCGTTTGCTCGTTTCGGGCGCCGAATCAGTGTTCGGTACGCTGTGCTGGCGGGTGCCACATGTACCATGACCGGCGCTTCTCATCTGTCGAAGCCAGCTGGTTCAGGTGGTCGACATCTGCCCGATTTCCAGGCCGAGGAAAGTCTGGCAGCGCGGGAGAAACCGTAATGGTTCCCATTTCAGCAGCTTTTTCAGCTGCAGTTGAAACATCAATTTCCCCGTCCATGAAACCTCCTTGGGCTCGGGTTGAAGTAAAAAATGCCTACCCCACCCAAAAACCGTATGCAAGACTTATTTAGCTACGTGAAGCAATTTCCAACCCCACCCGTTGCAGAAAGACGCCAATCGGCATCGCACCCAAGTCGGTGCCATCGCGCAGGCGCACGGCCACCGTCCCCGCTTCGGCCTCGGCCTTCCCCACCACCAGCATGTAGGGCACCTTCTGTTGCTGGGCGACGAGGATTTTCTTCTGCATCCGTTCGCTGCTGGTATCAATTTCGGTGCGCAGGCCACCTGTGGCGGTGACAATGCTGCTGCCCTGCAGCAGCGCCTGCACTTCGGCGGCATAGGCATTCTGGCCGTCGGTAATCGGGATAATTACCGCTTGAATTGGTGCCAACCAGGTAGGGAACTTGCCTTCGCAGTTTTCAATATAAATCCCCATAAAGCGTTCCAAGCTGCCCAGTACGGCGCGGTGCAGCATCATGCACGGCACCCGCGCACCCGCTTCGTTGGTGTACAGCGCGCCCAGGCGGGTGGGCATGTTTGGGTCCACCTGCAGGGTGCCGCATTGCCATTCGCGCCCGATGGAATCGCGCAGCACAAAATCCAGCTTGGGGCCGTAAAAGGCGCCGTCGCCCGGGTTCAGTTTCCAGTCAATCCCTGCCGCTTTTACGGCCGCTTCCAATGCCGCTTCGGCTTTGTCCCACAGCTCTTCGGTACCAATGCGTTTTTCAGGCCGCGTGGAAAGCCGTACATAATAATCGGTAAAGCCGAGGTCGGCGTAAACTTCCTTCAGCAAGCTGCAAAAGCCCAATGCTTCGGCCTGCAACTGGTCTTCGGTGCAGAAAATATGCGCGTCATCTTGGGTAAAGCCAATCACGCGCATCAGGCCATGCAGCGCGCCGCGGGCTTCGTTGCGCATGCAACTGCCAAACTCGGCCAAACGCAGGGGCAAATCGCGGTAGCTTTTAATCCCGTGGTTAAACACCTGCACGTGGCAGGGGCAGTTCATCGGCTTCAGGCTGTAAATATCAATAACCTTGCCCTCTTTTTCCTCCTTCACCAAAAAGAGGTCTTCAAAATAATTGGCCCAGTGGCCGCTGGCTTCGTAAAGGGATTTATGCACCAGCTTGGGCGTGTTGATTTCCTGATACCCGTGCGCGGAAAGCTTTTTGCGCATGAAGTGGGTCAGTTCCAAGTACACCGTCCAGCCCTTGGGGTGCCAGAAGGGTTGGCCGGGCGCGTTATCTTGGAAGTGGAATAAATCCAGCGCCGGCCCAAGTTTGCGGTGGTCACGCTTTTCGGCTTCGGCGCGCATGAACAGGTAGGCGTCCAGTTCCTTTTGCGTGGCGAAGGCGCGCACGTAAATGCGGGTGAGCTGTTCATTTTCGCTGTTCCCTTGCCAGTAGGCGCCTGCCAGGTTGGAAAGCGTAAACGCCAGCGTGATGTTTTTGAGGTTCGGCACGTGCGGGCCACGGCAGAGGTCGACAAACTCCACGCCATTCACACGGCTCCCTACTTGGCGGTAGGCAGAAACCTTGTCATTCACCAACTCACCTTTGGCCACCGCGCCGTCAATCAGGCGTTGCTTGAAATCATCGCCGGTTTTGGCGAAATGTTTGTTTAAGTCTTCAGGCTCCCACAGCTCGCGCATAACGGCCTTATCTTCGGTTAAAATTTCCTTCATCCGCGCTTCGAGTTTTGGCAAGTCATCGGAAGAAATCGGTGCCGCAAAGGCAATGTCGTAATAGGCGCCATCGTCAATGGTGGGGCCAATCGCCAGGCGGGCGGTGGGGTATAGCTCCTTCACCGCACGGGCCAGCACTTGGGCGGTGAGGCTGTGGCGCACCACCTCTAACCCTTCGGGGTCTTTCACAGTTAAAATGCGGATACTGGCGTCTTTGGCAATGGGTTCACTTAAATCCTGCTGCTTACCATCCACCACAATCGCCACCGCCGCCTTGGCCAGCCCTGCACCGATGCTGGCGGCAACTTCGGCCCCCGTGGTGGTGCCGTTGTACTCCCGCATTGAACCATCGGGGAGTGTCAGGCGGGGCATGGGGCGTATCCTTTGTTAAGCTTTATATCCGCATAAACTAAGCCATTACGCCTTGTTTGCCAACCCTGAAACTGGCATAATTGTGGCCATGATTGACCCCCTCACCCAGCTGTACCCCGCCATCGAACCCTTTGCCACCCACATGCTGGAGGTTGGCGACGGCCACACGCTGTATGTGGAAGAATCGGGTAACCCCAACGGCCTGCCAGCTTTGGTGCTGCACGGCGGGCCAGGGAGCGGCTGCAAGCCCAGCCACCGCCAGCGGTTTAACCCTAACCTATGGCGGATTGTTTGCTTCGACCAACGTGGCTGCGGGCGCAGTACGCCGCCAGCGGAAGGCCCGCTGCATGCCAACACCACGACACACCTGGTGGCCGATTGCGAACGGATTCGCCAACACTTAAATATGCCGCAATGGGCCACCCTGTATGGCAGCAGCTGGGGGAGTGCTTTGGCCTTGGCCTATGCCGAAGCCTTCACCCATTCTGTGCGCAGCCTGTGTCTTTCGGCGTGTTTTTTCCCCGATGAAGACTTTACCTGGCAATGGGCCACGCAACCCAACGGCCTCGCGCTGTTTTTTCCTGCCGAATTTGCCGAGCTGCGTAAACTCGCGCCAAATGCACTGGGGCTGGCGATGATTCAGGAACTGGTCGCCCAAGGCCCCGAAGCTATTCACGCCATGATCACCTGCCACGGGCTTGCCGCTGATTTGGTAGTAAACCCCGCCGAATTGCACGCGTACTTCAATAGCCCCGTTGGCGCCACCAACGCGCTCATTCAAGCTACCGCTTACAGCCGCCGCTGCGATTTACAACCTGGCCAACTGCTGGCCAATACCCACAAGCTGGCCCATTTACCAATTTACATTCAGCAAGGGCTGCAAGATATGGTCTGCCCACCCGCCGGCGCGTACCGCCTTGCTGAAGCCCTGCGCGCAGCAGGCGGCAACCCAACATTAGAAATCGTCCCTGCCTGCGGCCACCGCGGCACGCCCGCCATGGAAGCCGCGCGGGTGAAAGCGCTGGATACTTTAGCCGCTCAGCTTGGGGCGGTGTCATCCTGAGCAAAGCGAAGGATGACACAGTTTTTTACTTCAGGGCTTGATTTTTAATTTTTGGCCTGCCAAGATACTTTGGTGATTAAGTCTTGTCTCCTGCTGAACCTGCTGCTGGCTTAGCCAGTATATTTGCGTTCCGCCCCTGAGACCTGACCTTTTCCCCAAGCTTCGTAAAGCGTAAAATTCCCCTAGCCACGCTGTGCCGTGGCGCAACCTTGGCCCTGGAGGGGCTATGAACATGTCCGAACTCACTGAACTTCGCGCCGCCTTACAAGCGCTTCTTTCCACCTGCGGTGTGCACAAGGCGGTGTTTTCCGTCTGGCCGCAAGGGGCCGTCGACCCCGTCACCATGGAATTGGTAGGGGGTGCAGGCGGGCCCTCCCGTGCCAGCCGGGCTACCGCCTGGCGTGAAGGGCTGAAAGATATCCAAGCCCGCCTGCATGCGCTCGGCGCCCGCAACCTGCTGCAAACGCAGCTGATCTGGGAGGCGCCCGACTACGGCGGCGAAGGCTGGGACCTCAATACGGGGCGTGGCGGGGCAGCCTTTGCCGCCCGCTGCGCGCCACCAGCCTGAAAACTATTCGCGAAACGCCAAAACGGCCAGCTCCTTATGGAAGGGAGCTGGCCGTTGAGTTGTATGAGGTGGGGGTCACCACCAGCTGCCGAAGTGGCCGCTGGACTTGTCGCCGATGCGAACATACATCATGTTCGCATTGAGGGTGACCTGCTTGGTGTAGTGCCGTGGAGGTGCGTGGTGGTGCCGAACCTTGTGGGGACGTTCAACATACACCTTGCGATAGATCACACGTTCCTTCACCTTGGTCGCAGATGCGGCCTTCGGCTGTGGGATGTGCGTTGCCTTGGTGTCCGTGATGGTGCAGGTCTGCCCGGCGGGGCAGGTCTGGGTCGCCACGATCGGGGTAGGCGGCGGGGCAGGCGGTGGCGGAAACGTAAGGTTGATATGAATTGCTCCCGTTGACGCGTTGGCCGTGCTCGGCGCCGAATTGGCCTGCGGGTTTGCCTCAACGTTGGTGCGAGCGGGCTGCCCGTTAACCGTCACTTCCAACGGCACTGGCACGGGTGCCCCTGGATGAGGTACAACACCATCGATTGCTCGCACGGGCGGACGTTCAACAGGGGGGGCCGCAGGAGGCGGAGCAGCAGCAGGTGCCACAGGGGTAACCGCAGGGGCCGCAGGGGCAACCGCAGGGGGGGCGGAGTTTGCAACATGCGCCGGGGCTGGCGTGGCCGCTGCTGCCGCGGCCTGAGCAATCTGCTCGGGCGTTGACGTCGGCGCCGTTGCCGTTGGGGCCGTAGCCGTTGGTGTCGAAGCTGCAGCAACGACGGTATTTCCACTGCCAAACGGCCAGAAATTCCACTGCGCGACTGCGGGAGTGGCAAGGGAAGCAGCAAACATTGCCGCCAACAGTCCAGAGGTCTTCATGGTGTTCTCCTTTCAAGGAGGATGTGAGGCAGCTTACGTATGGCTGCCCATAGAAAAAGAAATGGGATGATGCGCCCCGTCGGGCGCATCTGGTGAAAGATTTGCCCATTCCGACCGCCAACTCATAAAACGTATCCGAGGTGTATGCAATAGTTAATTTAATAAAAAACACAAAAACCCGCTGCACACTCCAAACTATGGAGAGGCAACGGGCTTTGGTGGAACGATGCACATCACTTTTCGATTGTGACGTACATCGTCCTCGCATTCAGGGTAATAGAGCACCCCCCGGGGCAACGCCCCGAAACGCGTGGCTGTTGCCCCTGCAACGGCCTTGCGACATGGCGCTGGGCCGCAGCGTAGGCTGCCCGTTCCGCGTGTGCGGCACGAGCAGCTTTGGCAGCGGCACGGCGTTCCGCGTGGTAGACGGTGGCCGCTTGCTGGTGGGCGCGACGCTGTTCAGCGGCCGCAAGTGCCGCCGCACGCCTTTCGGCGGCGATGGCGTGGCGGCTGTCGCCGTGTGCGGCGGGTTGGGAGACCTTGCGGCTCCTTCCCCGCCGCTCGGCGGCGTGGACGTCATGGGCAGTACGAGCGAGGAAGGTGCGGCCTGCTTCACCTGGCCACTTGTTCCAGGGGTTAATGTGCGCGACACCGTTGCGAATATCCACCCGAACAGCGTAGGGGTAGCCCGCCACCATTCCGCGAATCCACCCTTCAGTAACGCCAGCCGCAACCATACGGCCGACATCTGTCAAAGATAGGTACGCAGGGCAACCACCAGGGCCAGTGGCCCAAGTGATTGCAACCGTCGTAGATGTGCCTTGGCAGGCAACATCGACCGAGGCGCCCGTGCCATAGGGAATCACAGCATTAGGCTGGGCGAACGCGCTGAAGGCCGAGATGAGCATGGCGAAGGCGGCGGCAATCGTGATCTTGATCATGGTAATCTCCTGTGCGGGCCACGGCGTGGCCCAAGGGTGATGAAACAGGTATTCCGATGGCCCATGGGCCATAAGAAAGCCCATTTCTGGTGATGAAGTTATAGGCACAGTGTATGTAGTATACAAGGGGGCGGGGTGAAAAAGATAGGGAGCGCCCTGATATATAAGGGGGTGTCATCCTGAGGCTTGCCGAAGGACCCAGGTGTGAGGCCAAAGACGGCACTGCACCTTAAACGGAACCTTAAGATAAATTAAAACAAAGACCTGGGTCCTTCGCTGCGCTCAGGATGACAGCCCCCCCCTTACGGGCTTACTTTTTGGCTTTGGTGGCCTTTTTCACCGCTAACTTAGCCTTAGTGGCAGCCTTGGCGGCAGGTTTGCTGGCCGCCTTGGTTGCGGCCCGTTTGGCAGCCGTGGCGGCCTTCTTTTCGGCGGCCACGCTGGCTTTTTTAGCGGCAGCGGCTTCCTTGCCCTTAGTAAAACGGGCCCGAAAGGCGGCGGCGGCATCGAAGGCTTCTTGGTTGTCGTTCCAGCCGCAGTTGGGGCATTTCAGCCATTCGCCGTACTTTTTGCTGCTCTTTTGGGTCACAATCCCCCACTTGCAGCTGGGGCAGGGTTGGTCAATCGGCACGTCCCAAACCGCATAATTATCAGTGGGGTACGTACTGCAGCTATAAAATATTTTGCCCAAGCGGCTGGTTTTTTTCATCAGCACGCCCTTTTCGGGCAGGTTTTTTTCAATGCATTGCGGGCAGGCAATGCCGGTGCTTTCGCCAGGGCTCGCCGCAACGCCTGTTTTTTCAATATAATTGCACTCGGGGTAGCGATTGCAGCCTTTAAAGCGGCCATATTTACCGAGGCGGTACACCAGTTCGCCTATCCCGCAGGTGGGGCAGGCCTCGCCTGTGGCCTCGGTGGTGACGTCGGATTTTTTCACCGAATCCATCTTTTCCACCGTTAACGCCTTGAAAGGCTGCCAGAATTTCCGCAGCATCGGCTTCCAGTCGTGCTCGCCACGCGCCACGGCGTCCAGCTCGTCTTCCATTTCGGCGGTAAAGTTGTAATCCACGTACTGGCCGAAGTGCTCGACCAGAAATTTGCTCACAATGCGGCCCACATCTTCAGGGAAAAAGCGCTTTTGCTCGAGCCTGACGTAGCCGCGGTCTTGAATTGTCGCGGTAATGCTGGCGTAGGTGCTTGGCCGCCCGATGCCATATTCTTCGAGCGTTTTCACCAGCGTGGCTTCAGTAAAACGCGGCGGCGGCTGGGTAAAGTGCTGCTCGGCATCGATGGTGCGGGTTTTTAACACCTCTCCTTCAGTCACGGCGGGTAAAATCGCGTCGCCATCGTCATCGGTGGCGTCGTCATCGCGGCCTTCTTGGTACGCTGCCAGGAACCCCTGAAACAAAATCACGCTGCCGGTGGCACGGAAATGATGGAACTGGTCGGGCTGGCTTTGAATGGTGATGGTGGTTTGTTCCAGCCGCGCAGGGGCCATTTGGCATGCCAAGGTGCGTTGCCAAATCAGGTTATAGAGCCGCGCCTGGTCGTCTTCCAGCCCCAGCTGATTGGGTAAGGCGGCGGGGTTGGTGGGGCGGATGGCCTCGTGGGCTTCCTGCGCGTTTTTGCTTTTGCTTTTATAAGTCAGCGGTGCGCTTGGTACAAATTCAGGGCCGTACTTTTGGCCAATCAGGGTGCGCAGGGCGGCGATGGCTTCGTTGGCCAGATTGACGCTGTCGGTCCGCATATAGGTAATATGCCCGGCTTCGTACAGCCGCTGGGCGGTCTGCATGGTACGGCGGGCGGCAAACCCCAGCTTGCGGGCGGCTTCCTGCTGCAGCGTGCTGGTAATAAAGGGCGGGCTGGGGTAGCGGCGTTTGTCGGCCCTGTCCACACTTTGTACCGCGTATTTGTTTGGCAACAACGCGGCTTGAGCCTTTTTGGCAGCGTCTTCATTGGTAAAGGAAAATTTCTCGACCTTTTTACCCGCATACTGCACCAGGTTGCTGGGCAGCGGCTTGCCGCTTTGGGTGGTAAAGGCGCCGTGCAGGCTCCAGAATTCTTCGGGCTTAAAGGCCTCGATGGCGTCTTCGCGCTCGGCAATCAGGCGCAGCGCCACGCTTTGCACGCGGCCCGCACTCAGGCCACCCTTCACCTTGCGCCACAGCACAGGGGAAAGGGTAAAGCCTACCAAGTAATCCAGTGCGCGGCGGGCTTGCTGGGCGTTAATGAGGTTCAACGCCAGGCTGCGGGGTTCACGCAAGGCCTGCTGCAGAGCGCTTTTGGTAATTTCGGTAAACTCGATGCGGTGAACGTGCAGCGTGGCGGCCTTTTTGGGGTTGCGGCGTTTAATCTCTTCCCATACGTGCCAGCTGATGGCCTCGCCTTCGCGGTCCAAGTCGGTCGCGAGGTAGAGAGTATCCACATCCTTCACCGCCGCCATGATGCCCTTCAGCGTGGCTTCACTTTTGGCGTCGCTCACCTGGTAATTCATCGCAAAGTCGGCGTCGGGCTGCACGGCGCCTTCTTTACTCGGTAAATCCCGCACGTGGCCGAAGCTGGCCAACACCTTGTAGCCTTTGCCCAAATAGCCTTCTATGGTTTTGGCCTTGGCGGGGGATTCGACAATCACGAGGGCGTTGGTGCTAGGCATTGCCGCAAGGGGTAGCTGCTAAGTGGCGCTGGTGTCAAGCAAGTTTACCTGCGCGTACGCGTGCGCGGGCGGCGTGCACTTGCGCGTAAATTATAAAATTTAAAATAAAATGGCCCCCATGAACAGCGTTCACGGGGGTAAAAGTTATCATCTACAATCGGGCTTGCCCTCCTTGGTGAGTAAAGGTGTTATACCACCTTGTACCCTGTACAAATATCGACAACCTGTTTCGCCATCAATCAGCATATTGGGAGGGTCTTTTGGTAATTTCACCAACCTAAAACGCCCATCGGGAAACTCTGCAGAATCGGCGATTTCTTGAGGTGTTGGTGGTTTTGGAGGCTCAAAGGGAGTGAAAGGTAAATCACACCCAGCCAGTAAGATGGATAATCCGCTAAGGATTACCGCTTGAGAGATTTTTTCCATAGGAAACTCCTGAATGTCCCTTACTTGAGCCAAAGTGGCGCAAGAATAGCATTTTTATTGGATACACATAATAACATAAACAGTCAACTGGCGTCTCCGCCCGGAGTCGAACCGGGATTTAGAGCTTAGGAGGCTCTCGTCCTATCCATTGAACGACGGCGACACAGGGCTGCTATGGCCCATGGCTTCCCCAACGGTCAAGCCTCTGCTACAACAGCCGCTATGTTCCGCCTGCTTTGCGCGCTGCTGCTGCTCCCCACCCTGGCGGTGGCCGAGCTGCAACCGTTTGGGGTGCTCAACGGCACGGTGGTGCATGTATCCGATGGCGACACCCTGCGCCTCGATACCGGGCATGTTGTGCGGCTGCTCGATATCAACACGCCGGAACTGGCGCACGATGACCTCCCCGCCGAGCCATTGGCCACGCAGGCGAAACTTGCCTTGCAGCACTTGGCGTTGGGGCAGCCCGTGCAGGTGCAACTGGGCGGGCGGGTTTACGACCCTTACGAGCGCGTGCTGGGGCATGTTTATTTAAGGAATGGGTCGCGCAACGCCTGGGTGAACGGCGGGCTGGTGCGCGGCGGCTTTGCGCATGTTTACACCTTCCCCGATAACCGCGTGTACGGCCCCGAACTGCTGGCGCTGGAAGTAGCCGCCCGGGCTGAAGCGGTGGGGCTCTGGGCCCTGCCCCGCTGGCAGGTGCGGGCGGCGAATATATGTTGCGCCGAGGCCGATATTGGCACCTTTGTATTGGTGCGCGGGACGGTGCAGGCGCTGGCCAAGGTGGGCAACCGCACGTTTTTAAATTTTGGCCCCGATTGGCGCACCGATTTTAGTGTGGTGATTGACGATAAAAACCTGAAATATTTTCGGCCAGCTTCCAGTAAAGGCCAACGTCGCGCCAAAGGTGCCGCCAAGCCGCCGCCGTTTAGCCTGAACACCTATTTGGGCAAAGAAGTGATGGTACGCGGCGTGGCGCAGCCCGTGAACGGCGTGCTGGTACGCGTCACTCACCCCGAGCAGTTGCAGGTCATTCCGCAGGTGGCACAATGAGTTTGGCATTACCCACAACTCCCGTCATGAAGCAATACGCCGAACTTAAGGCGCAGTATCCGCACGCGATGCTGATGTTCCGGATGGGCGATTTTTACGAACTGTTTGCCGACGATGCCCTGGTTGCCAGCCAAGTGCTGCAAATTACCCTCACGCGTCGCCGTACCGCACGGGAAGGCGACGAGGGCACCCCGATGTGCGGTGTGCCCTACCACGCTGCCGAAGGCTACATTGGCAAGCTGTTAAGCAACGGCCACAAGGTGGCGCTGGCCGAACAGCTGGAAACCCCCGAAGCCGCCAAAATGCGTGGCGGCAGTGCGTTGGTGCAGCGCGGCGTGGTGCGGCTGTTTACCCCTGGCACCTTAACTGAAGATGCGTATCTCGATGCCAAACGCCCCAGCCTGCTGGCGGTACTGGCGGCCGATACCGACCAACCCCCGCAACAGGCATCTCATCAACCACAGCGGCTCATTCTGGCGTGGCTGGATATCAGCACCGGCGAAGTTGGCCTGCGGGGCCTCGGTGCTGGCCAGTTGGCCCATACGCTGGCGGCGCTGCCGATTGGTGAGCTGGTGGTGCCCGCCGACCTACAGCCTTTATTGGAAGGTATCGTGGCCCGCAAGTTGGTCTCGGTACAGCCGCAACTGTTTGCTGAAAGTACGGCGCGTGCCGCCCTGCTGCGGGCTTACAAAGTGACAGAACTGGCGGGCTTGGGCCTCACCGAACCCGCCCGCATTGTGGCAGTGGGGGCGTTGGTCGGCTACGCCGAACTGACCCAAATGGGCGCCCTGCCCAGCTTGCGCCCACCGCAGGTACAACTGGCGCAGACCCATTTACAGCTGGATGCCGCCACGCGCAAAAGCCTCGATCTCACCGAAAGCCCCAGCGGCCAACGGGCCGACACCTTGCTGGGTGTGCTGGATGAAACAGTGACAGCGGCAGGCGGGCGCTTGCTGGCCCGCTGGGTGGCCGAGCCGCTGGCCCAAGTGGTACCAATTCTGGCCCGTCAGCAGGCCGTGACCACTTTGTTTGAAAACCCTACGCTTAGGGCAGCTTTACGCAGCGGCCTGCAACCCACGGGCGATGTGGCCCGTGCCGCCAGCCGTTTAATGCTGGGCCGTGGCAGCCCGCGCGACTTGGGGCTGCTACGCAACACTGGCCAGGCACTGCCCAATCTTTATGACCTGCTTCAAACTTCGGGGGGCTTGCTGGGCAGCCACGCCAGCGGCCTGAATGGCTTAAGCACCCTCACAGAATTATTAACCCGCGCCCTGGCACCCGACCCCCTCCCCGCCCTGGTGCGCGACGGTGGCTTCATTGCCGCAGGCTTTGACGCGGCACTCGATAGCCTGCGCAGCCTGCAGGCCAACGCGCAAAATTTACTGGCCGAACTGGAGGCGACCGAAGCTACCGCCAGCGGGTTACCCGTAAAGCTGCGCTACAACCAGGTGTGGGGGTATTACTTAGAACTCGGCAAAGCCAGTGCTACCATACCGAGCCACTGGGTGCACCGCCAGACCACCACCACCAGCCACCGTTACAGCACGCCAGCACTGTTGGCGCTGGAGCGCGACCTTGGCAACGCAGCCGCCCAGGCGCAGCAGTGCGAAGAGGCATTGCTGGCCACTTTGGTGGCCGCTGTGCAGGCCCACAGCGTGGCGCTGCTGCAGGTGGCCGAAGCGCTGGCGACTATGGACGCCCTGCAAGCCCTCGCCGAAGTGGCCCAGACCCACGCCTGGGTAGCGCCCACACTGGAAGATTCAGGGGCGTTGGAACTGCTGGACGCCAAGCACCCGGTGGTGGCCACCCGCGTACCCAGCTTTGTCGCCAACAGTGTGCAGCTTGAGAGCGGCCACCTGTGGCTGCTGACGGGGCCCAACATGGCGGGGAAAAGTACCTTTTTGCGGCAAACGGCGCTGCTAGTGATTCTCGCGCAATTGGGCAGCTACGTGCCGGCTTCTAAGGCCGTGGTGGGTGTGGCCGATGCCATTTTTTGCCGTGTTGGGGCGGCCGATAATCTGGCCGCTGGGCAGAGTACCTTCATGGTAGAAATGCTCGAAACCGCCGCGATTTTGAACCGCGCCACCGCGCAGAGTTTGGTGATTTTAGATGAACTGGGCCGTGGTACCGCCACCTACGATGGCCTGGCCCTGGCGTGGGCCTGCACCGAAGACCTGGTACAGCGCGTGCAATGTCGCAGCCTGTTTGCCACGCATTACCATGAACTGACCGTCCTGGCCGACCAGCTTCAAGGGGTCAGCAATCATCAGCTGACCGTGAAAGTTTGGCAGGATGAATTGGTGTTTTTACACCAGGTGCGGGAGGGCGCTGCACAGGGCAGCTTTGGCGTACAGGTGGCCAAGCTGGCGGGCGTGCCAGGGGCCGTGGTGCAGCGGGCGCAGGCCTTACTGAACGGCTTTGAAGCCGCCGCCAAGGGGGGCAAGCAGGCCGTGGCACGGCTGGATAGCCTGAGCCTGTTTACGCAACCTTCTGCCCCCTTGGCCGCTATGCCTTCGGTGCTGGAACAAACCCTCCGCGCCACCGATGTGGATGGCCTTTCGCCCCGCGAAGCCTTGGCCATGTTGTACCAACTTAAAAACCAATTAAACGCGCCTAGCCAAGTGGCAGTCGCCGCCAAAGATTAATATTTTCTGGTAAATTACAATCATGAATGTTTGGCTTATCTCGCAATACTACCCGCCCGAAATTGGCGCCCCTTCCACGCGCTTAAGTGGCCTGGTGCGCTGTTGGCGCCAACAGGGCATGAACGTCACGGTACTGACGGGCATCCCCAACCACCCCGAAGGCGTGGTGCCTGAGGCCTACCGTGGCAAGCCCGCCTTTTTTATCGAAGAGTACGAAGGCACCCCGGTGCATCGTCATTGGCTCTATGCCACGCCCAACAAGGGGCGGGTGGGGCGGGTGCTGAACCTGCTAAGCTTCGCCTTCACGGTGTGGTGGCACAACCTTACATTGCGTACGGCCATGAAGCCCGACATTGTTATTGCGTCGTCGCCCAATTTTTTCTGTGCGGTTTCGGGCTGGTTGTTGGCGCGTAAGCATGGCGCCAAATTTATCTTTGAAGTGCGCGATTTGTGGCCCGCGATTTTTGTGCAGATGAATATTTTAAAGCCTGGTCTGGCGCTTACCATGCTAGAAAAGCTGGAAATGTTTTTGTATCGCAAAGCCGATGCCATCGTGACCGTGACCCGCAGCTTTGCTCGCAACATTGCCGAGCGTGGAATTGCCAAGGAAAAGTTAGGCGTGGTGTTTAACGGCGTGAGTGACGCCGACTACGCCGCCGCCACGCAGCCGCGCCAGACAGGCGCGACCACCCAGCTGCGGGCCAAGCTTGGGCTTTCGCCACTGACCAAAATTGTGCTTTATATTGGTAACCACGGCGAAGCCCAGGCCTTAACCCAAGTGATAGACGCAGCACGTTTGCTGGGGCGACGCACCGATACACTGTTTTTGCTGGTTGGTGGAGGAGCGGAAAAGCAAAGGTTGGTTGATTACGCCAAGGGCGTGCCCAACTTGCAGTTTCTGCCAAGTGTGAGCCACGCCGAAGTTTGGGCCTATTACCAGATGGCCGATATTAACTTAGTATGCTTAAAGAATATCCCCGACTTTGCCATGTTTATCCCGAGCAAAATGTTTGAAATCATGGCTGCTGAGAGCTGCGCAGTGGCCGCTTTGCAAGGCGAAGGAGCCGAAATTATGCGCGAAAGTGGTAGTGCCTTGGTGGTGCCGAGCGAAGATGCCGAACGGATGGCCGAAGCCTTAGCCACGCTGTTGGATGACCCTGCCCGCCGCGCCCAAATGGCGGCAGCTGGCCGCGCCTATGTGGCCAAGCACTTTTTACATTCGGCCTTGGCGGCGCAGTATGTGGGGCTGTTTCAGAAGCTGTTAAGGGCTTAACTTTGCTGCTCATTGGCCTTTTATTTCTGGCGTTTGGGGTGGTAGCCCTCTTAGGGCCCTGGGCGGTTTACTACTGCCGCCGTCATGGGCTGGTGGCCGAAGTTTCGGCCCGTAGCAGCCACCATACCCCTACCCCCCACGGCGGCGGCATGTTGTTGCCAATGGTGGTGGTGCCGCTTGGGCTGCTAGCCATTTGGTGGCTGCAGCCGCCGCACGATAATTTTCTTTATATTCTCATGCTGGCCAGTCTGGGTGTGGCATTCATTGGCTGGCGCGATGACCACGCCCCGCTTGACCCCCAACTGCGCTTGGCCGTGCACCTGCCCGCGGTGGCCTTGGCGCTGGCCTACTTGCCGCCCCTGTTCGATATCTTTCCACAGACAATGGTGGTGCCCTGGTGGGTGGAAAAAATAATTCTGCTGCTGGCCTGGGGCTGGTTTGTAAACCTGTACAACTTTATGGATGGCGCCGATGGATTGGCCAGCGGCAATGCGGTTTTTTTGGGCTGTGCGGTGGCGATTCTGGCCCCGCCATTTGCGCCCTTGGCCTTGCTGGTGGCAGCTGGGGCCGCCGGCCTGCAGCGAGTAAATGGTGCGCCGGCAAGCATTTTTTTAGGCGATGTTGGCAGCACCTGGCTTGGGTTTGTGCTGGGCGGGCTTTTACTTGTGGCCGCTGCCGATAATACCTGGCAGCTGCTGTGGCCGCTGGCCACCGTCGCCTTGGTGTTTTGCGCCGATGCTACCAGCACATTGGTGCGCCGAATTGCCCATGGCCATGCGCCCTGGGTGCCGCATAAAACCTTCTGGTTCCACCGTGCTTTGCGCCTGGGGCTGAGCCACCGCACATTAACCGTTTATGTGCTGGTGCTTAACTTAGGGCTGCTGGCGATTGCCCTCATTACTTTGGCCTACGGCTGGCCCGAAATAGGTTTTATCGTTGGCCTGCTTCTCATGGCGGCAGTGGCGTGGTATATCCGCGCCCATGAACCTGCAAAATCCTAAACTTACCGAAGCCCCTCACCGTAAAGTTACCAAGGCCATCATCCCGGCTGCTGGCCTTGGTACCCGCTTTTTGCCTGCCACCAAGGCCATGCCCAAGGAAATGCTGACGGTGGTGAACAAACCCATCATTCAGTATGCGCTGGAAGAGGCCTACGAGGCCGGGATTCGGGAATTCATCATCATTACAGGCCGTGGTAAGGCGGCCATGGAAAACCACTTCGATTACCCCTACGAGCTGGCCGACACCCTGCAAAAAAAGGGCAAGCTGGCCGAGCTTGAAAGCGTGACCAACATTTTGCCGAAGGATGCCCGGCTGTATTACACCCGCCAAGGTGAACCCTTAGGCCTCGGCCACGCCGTGCATTGCGGGCATGTGATTACCGGCGATGATCCGTTTGTGGTGATTTTGCCCGATGATATTTTATGCCGCAGCAATGGTAATGACTTAAAAGCAATGATTGAGCTGTACGAACGGACGGGCCAAAGCGTGGTGCTGGCCGAAGAAGTACCGCTGGAACGCACCGTGAATTACGGAATTTGTGACCCTTCAGGGCCAATCGTGAACGGTAGTATGCCAATTAAGGGGTTTGTGGAAAAACCAAAACCTGAAGATGCCCCCAGCCGCTGTGCGATTGTTGGCCGCTATGTGCTAAGCGCCCGCCATAGGCAGTATTTGGCCAACGCCAAGCCTGGCAAGGGTAACGAAATTCAGCTGACCGATGCCATGGCCCAGGTGGCCGCCACCGAAGGCTTTCAGGCGTATTTGCAACAAAACACCCGCTTCGATTGCGGCGATAAAGTCGGCTTCCAGATGGCCAACCTGTATTTTGCCATGCAAGACCCCTACATTGCCCCGCGCTTGATGCCGTTTTTACAGGAAACAGCGGCCAAGTTCGAGCGCCGCAAGGAGCCACGCGAGGGCTAGGCCATGACCCAAACAATTCTGGTCACGGGCGTTGCGGGTTTTATTGGCTTTGCCTGTGCCCAGCGACTGTTGGCAGAGGGTTGGCATGTGGTGGGGGTGGATAACCTCAATGATTATTACAGCCCCGCGCTCAAGCAGGCCCGGCTGGCCCAACTGGTCGCCCACCCCAAGGCAGAAAATTTTAGGTTTCAGCAGCTGGATATCACCGACCTAGCGGCACTTACCACACTGGTTTTGCAGGCGCGGCCCACCCACTTGCTGCATCTCGCCGCCCAAGCTGGTGTGCGCTATGGCCTGACTGCCCAGCAGCCTTTTTTACAAAGCAATTTGGTTGGCCATTTTAATATTTTACAAATAAGTAAAGTGTTGGCCGATGCAGGCACCCCCCTGGCACACCTGCTCTATGCCAGCAGCAGCAGTGTGTATGGCAACCGCGAAGACGATGCGGCCGGGTTTCTCGAAACCGACCCCGTGAATACCCCGGCCAGCCTCTATGCCGCAACTAAGGTGGCCGATGAAGTTATTACCCATGCCTGGGCGGCCCAGTTTGGCACGCCGTGCACGGGGCTACGGTTTTTTACCGTGTACGGCCCCTGGGGACGCCCCGATATGAGCCCGCTACTGTTTTTAAACGCCCTGCACCAAGGGAAAGAAATTAAGCTTTATAACCACGGCGACCTGTGGCGCGATTTTACTTACATCGACGATATTGTCGAAGCCATCATGCGCCTGCTACCGTATCCTCCAACCTCGCTTGTGCCACACGAAATTTATAACCTGGGCAACCAGCAGCCCACACGTTTGGATGATTATATTGTTACCCTGGAGCGCGTGACGGGTAAGGCGGCCTTGGTGCAAAAGGTGCCACGCCCTGCCACCGAAGTGTACCGCACCAGCGCCAACACCCAAAAATTGCAAGCAGCGGTAGGCTGGGCGCCCAATACCAAGCTTGAAGACGGCCTCACCAAACTGAATGCGTGGTATCTTAAGCATCTGGAGCTGCTGGCATGATTCAACTGATTCTGGTCTCGCTCCCCGCCGCCTGGCTGGCAGCGGGGCTTGGTGTGTTGGTGCAGCGCGCCTTGCCGCTGTTACCGCTGGAATGGCTGGCGTGGGGTGTGGCAAATGCGGGCTTGATGGTGGGTCTTGGGCCGCTGCTGGTGCTGGTTGGTTTTGTCATTTTATCGCTCGAACTGCTGCGCAGCCAACAGGGCGTGGTGCTGGATAGTCTGTTTATGTGCGTGGGAGGCTTATTCTGGCTGCTGGGCAGCCTGCTGCACCCAACGCCTTTCTGGCAATGGCTGGCCCACCCGGTGTTTGTGGTGTTGTTCACGCCCGCACTGGCCAGCATGGTGGTGCTGACAATTTTAAACGGCGATGACAGCATCGATGCCAGCCTGTTTATCGCTGGCGCCTTTGCCGTGATGGCGGCGGGGCTGCATTTTTGGCTATGGTAAGCAAGCTTGAACGCCCGGCCAAGCGCAAAACCCCCGCCGAAGTGGCTGCCTTGTTTGCCACCTTCCACGCAGCCAACCCCAACCCCACGACCGAGCTGGCCTACGGCAACGCCTACCAGCTGCTGATCGCGGTGGTGATGAGTGCCCAGACCACCGATGTGGCGGTGAACAAAGCCACAGCCCAGTTTTTCCCGCAAATTCGCACACCTGCCGACATGCTGGCCTGGGGCGAAGAAAATCTACGGCAGGCAATCCGCACAATTGGCCTGTACCAGACCAAGGCCAAGCATGTGCTGGCGCTTTCTCGGCTGCTGATGGGACGCCACGACGGGGAAGTTCCGCACAGCCTGCCCGCCCTGGAAGCGCTTCCGGGAGTAGGGCGTAAAACCGCCAGCGTGGTGGCCAACACGCTGTGGCACGAACCCGTGGTGGCGGTCGATACCCACGTCTTTCGGGTGGCCCGCCGCCTAGGGCTGGCACGGGCCGCATCACCTGAAAAGATGGGAACCGAACTGCAAAAAAATATTCCCGTTGCCTACCTGTGCGATGCCCACCACTGGCTGATTTTGCACGGCCGTTACATCTGCAAGGCACCCCTACCGAAGTGCGGGAATTGCCCTGTGGATAAAATGTGCCAGTCCAGCGCCAAGCTACCTCTAAATATCTAAAAATAAACATAATTAAAACAGTTGACGCACCCTGTGCGTTTGTTACGCTATGAAGTGGAGACGGCTGAGGGGCCGTCACCACGGCAAGAGCTCACGCGATTGCCGAAACCGCAATGGGGGGAGTTTTTGTCCTGCACGCAGCCGCCTTATCGGCTACTCGTTGGCACCGATTCTCGCTCGCTTAATTTTATAATGTTTGCCGCAACCGCTGCATTATAAAAATTGGCCAACTCGAAAGGCCAAACAGAAAGGGTTCTCCGATGCAAGATTACCTCGACGCTGTCCGCAATATCAACCACGCCTACTGGGCACACTTGCTAGAACACGACACCCAAGCCATCGAAAAGGCCACCCAGCTGGCCGCGCAATTGGGCTTTGAACCAGCCGCCGTGCCGCAAATCCTGAACGAGTTCAGCCGCCAACCGCTGCAAGATTGGCTCACGCGCAGGTCGGCCGCTGGCTAGATAGCTATATTACGCTTTTGTTCGCGCAGCCAAAAGCACCAAAGGCTTTCCCAGCCAAAGTCTGCTTGGGGCGGCTTTTTTGGCGCATATGGTTGACAACCCCGCCCAGCTCTCGTACTTGGCAAGCAGGCTGGGGCCCATAGCTCAGCTGGTAGAGCGCTTGCATGGCATGCAAGAGGTCAGCGGTTCGAATCCGCTTGGGTCCACCAATAATTTCAATTATTTAATATTATCCATAGAATTTAGTAAAATGCTTTAGGTACCACATAGGTACCAATATATCATCCTTACAAAGAGTGAAATAATTTGCTAGCTTGTATTGTATGAAATTTTCAATCACCCAAGGGTTATCTATCTCGCAATCGGAGCTTGATTTTGTGGATGTTGATATTACCAAGGATAACCCTTTATACCTTGACCCATACGCGATTCAGATTCGCAATGATACATGGTCATCAGAATGTAGTGACCATATCCACTCATTTTTTAATGAGCTACTAGATGCTTTGAGGGAGAATAACGATACCAGAGCAACAGATTTATTGAGCAATCTTCATGAGCCTAACGAGACATTTTTAGGCCAATCTAAAGGTACACCGAGTGGTCGCGGTATTGGCCCCGATAAAGCAACAGATTTAGCAAATGCACTAAAGAAAAGCAGAGCATTTAGTACAGGCTTACTATCAGATATTTCAGAGGCAGAGCTTTTTATTAATAATATTGGGCCTGACACAATTTCAGATTTAACAACTAATGTGCTTAGAGGTTTACTAGTACAATATACTATAGAGCAATGTTCTTTATACAATATTCCGACACACATAGTAACCAATATAGGGCCTGTTTGGTCAGCAACAAATAATGATTGGGAGGCAACTCCTCTTCACCTACCTAAAGCAAATAATTTACCAGTTCTACTAGTGCCAAAATTTTCAGTGCGGCGTAGCTTATCGCTTAATAGCCAAGAATTTTGGAATCATCATATGTCTGAATTTTTGAAGCAGGAGTACCTTAATAATGGCAGTCGTTTAGCAAAAGTCTTTAAAACTGGTAAACGCAAAGGACAAAAGTATGTAACAAAAAAATCTGTTCAAGAGTTACATCCTTTCATTAAAGATGACCTAGCTACATTTGTAAAAAAGCACCCTGAAGTATTAGAAATTTATAAACAAATTAAAGGTGCGAAGGGGCCTTTGGATAATCAAGATTTTGATGAAAATTTTGATGAAGCAATATTTGCTCAAGCGCTCAGCACACGTCTCTCTTTAATTCCTAAGGGAGATGCTTCAGCAAATGAATACCATAATATTATGTTAGGGATATGTACTTTTCTTTTTTATCCCCACTTGATACGACCCATTAAAGAAGGGGGGCTACATCAAGGTCGCAAGCGCATAGACATTAGATTTACAAATGCTGCCCAAGAGGGATTTTTCTTTAGAATGTTACAATCCAATCAAGCTCGTGCATTGAGTGTTGCTATAGAATGCAAGAATTATACTAGTGATATAGCTAACCCAGAGTTTGACCAGTTAACCTCACGATTTGGCCATCAGCGAGGCTTCTTTGGTATAATTGCTTGCCGTGACTTAAAAAATCGCACAAGGATTATAAGTGCGTGCCGTGATGCAGTAAATGATGGTCGTGGTTTTATGATTGTATTAGAAGATTCAGATTTTTTACAAATGCTTAACTTTATTAATTCTAATCAACGCTTAAATATTGATAGGTTTTTACAGACTCGGTTTGATGAAATCACCCACTAAGAATTCTTAGTAAGTTACATCATCAACTCCAAACTTCATTTGTTTGGCCTCAGCTGTTAAACCTTCCTTGGTAAAGGTCAAAATGAATTGCGTGTTGGGTTGGATAATTCCCTCAGCCTTGCTTATAAGGCCTTCTTGAATGCTTGGTGTATTGGCCCACATTACAAAG
>JAIXUT010000203.1 GCA_027483385.1 Alphaproteobacteria bacterium | reverse complement strand
TTGTAAGTCTTGTTTTTTGACCACGACCGGTCTTTTCTCGCACCAGCTTTTGCAATGTCCATTTGTACTTTCACGTACCATCGGCGGGCATCCTCTACAGGATCACCGGTATTTTCCCATGCCTGTACAAATTCCTGTCGGCTATATGGTGTAAGCAGCAATGCATCAATCAAAGGCTGCGGATTATCGCGCAACACCTTAAAAAAGTTAATGATATCGCCATTCAAATCATTAATGGTTTCAATCGGGCTTGGCTTTTTATTCAAAAGCACTGCGGCCGATCCACAAAATGGCTCAACATAGTGGTCCGTTTGTGGAAGTAACGGCAGGATATTAGATAAGTGCGTATTTTTTGCACCGTAATAGGCGAATGTGATCATCGGTTCAATTGTTTATGAAATGACTTCTTCTCCACCGCCCACATAAGTTCCTGAATACGGCGATAATCTTCCGCGCTTAGATTATTTACAGGCTCCGGATCATCTTCAGTTCGCTTTGTGTACAATTCGTTTTCCTGAATAAATGCGCTGTAAAAAAACTTCCGCTCTTTCTCCCAGTGGTTCCAATAAAATCTAAATTTTGCATCGATTTCAAGGTATTCAGCATCAGTTATCTCAACGACGAAGTATTTTCCAGGCTTTAAGCGATTACTTTTTCGACCATATTCAGTCAGTGTGTTTAAATCTAGATCAGGCCCCACTACATTTCTGAATATCTGAGCAAAGAACTTGGCCTTTTCTTCATTCCCTTTTTCAAGGAAAAATATTCTTTCATGCTTTACTTCTGATTCTAAATCGGAAAGCGAAAGCCCGTTTTTTTTCAGGAAATCCTGAAGCATTTTTTTTGCAGCATTCCTTTCGCCTGGTGTGGCTCCTTTTTCAGCCAGCGCCGCAATTTTTTGGGCGACTTGGATGGCTTTTGTTGAATTTGGTTGCATGATTTTGGTTTTAAAACTTGAGAAGAATACACCCCCCTTTCAAAAAATCAAGGTTTTTAACTGGACTTCTGGACTTTCATTCCTAACTCGTTGATTCTCTTAGCGTTAACCGGACCAAATCGTTTGGTCCGAACTGGACTGTTTGGTCCGCGATTTGGACTTCTGGACTTCTGGACTGAATTGGTCCGGAAATGGACTGAATAACACTTTGATTTTCAGACTGTTATAATCAAAAGTCCAGAAGTCCAGTTCCTTTTACCTTTTTTATACAGGGGGGTATTAAAAGAAATAAGAAAGAGAGAATATAATATATGTATCTCCCTCAAATTCTGGACTTTCATCCATATTTGCCTTAAAATGGCCCCCTTATGATGTTGGTTTCCTTAAAAACGCGTTCCTGCTTATCGTTTTGTGCATCGTAGTGCTCATCGGCTACGATGATGAACTCAAAGCCTTGCGACTTGATGCGCCCTTCTTTGTCGGCTCCAGGGTTGTAGGATATGTTTTTATAGGCTGCGAACAGTTTGCACTTTTCCTTTATCCTGCGGGTGTCCATGAACTTGCGATGCCCAGGGAATAGTGCCAGGTAATCTTCCAGCACCCGCTCTTTGATCACTACCCTATTGAGCATGTACCCTTCGACAAAGTACCCGTCTGCAAAATCGAGAAAATCTTCGCCGATCTGCTGGCGTAAGCGGCGGCGGTTAATATCGTCCGATTCTATGCCGTATCTGCCGAGATCCTGATGGTTCATGTATATCTGTATCGCGGTGGCCATCAGATTGTAATACAGGTTCCACTGAGACTTGTCCCAATCGGTAAATAATTGGTGGCCGAAGTAGTGGGCCGGTGTTCGAAACTCGTTGAAAAAGTTGCTGAATGCCAGCGGATACTGCCGGCGTTTGAAACTATTGCCCTCCCCATTGATGGAGTGGTTGGTAGTGATGGTAAATATGGGCGCTGGCAACGTGATCGGTGCTCCGGCGAAGGGCTTTACCCGGATAAAGTTGGTGATCTGGCTGAATAGAATCTCGAACGGGAAGTTTACACCCACATCATCAATCACGATTTCGCGTGTACGTTCATCTACACCATGGTAAAGAAACTTATCCGCCTTCATATCGGCCGTTTTGCCGTCCACCGTAAAAACGATGTTGCAAAACTGTGTGGCCAGGGCATAGATAGATTTACCGGATCCACCTTGCGACTTGCCTACCTGACTTTCCAAGCCGTCCATACAAATGATCGCCCGTTTTTGGGATTCATCGCGATGCACCCGCAATTTGTAGCCCCACCCTATTAATTTAGTGGCAATGTGCATTTTCCATACTTCCAGATCTTCGGGCGACAACGATTGACCTTCTTTCTGGTAATACACTTTGTTTCCTTTATCGTCGGTGCCGAGCTGGTACAGTTTTTCCCAGGCAAAAAGGCTGGTGCATTTCAGATACTCATACAATTCCGTTTTTTCAGCCTCCGGTGTTTCTTTGATGGTCCAGTTTTTACCCTCTTTAGCGATCTGAACCAAGGGTTTCCCGATATATTCCGCATCAAACTGAATCACTTGGTTGGACCAAACGGATCCAGGCAACTCTGATAATGGCCGCTGCTCAATATTATCGGGCGTAATGCGCCAAAAGCAGTTTCGAAACACCATGAACTGTTCATCGGCGGCATGCCTGATCCACTCAGGATGGTGTACGCGCATGTAGTTCAGGTTGTTGGGCCCCAAGTACTGCGTGTTGCCTTTCAGGAGCATCTGAACCACATCAGAGCGTTCCTCCCGGTCTTTGATCGTTTCGGCAAATTCCACCACGTAGCGCTGGATCCAGGTATGTGTGATGTCGTAGAAAAAGGTTTTATCCTTTTTCACCATCCGATAGTATCCATCCTGATATTCATACAAGCCAATACCCCGGTTGTACAGGAAATTACGGATGGTGTCATAATTGAATGTGCATTCCCGCTTTTCACGGCCACCATTGCCGACATACACCGCAATTTTGTAGAACTTTTCAGACTCGAGTATCTGATTAGCAAGTTCAATTTGGTTGCTATCGCTATTGTAGTAATAGGTAAGTTTGCCATATTGAAACTCCCCTATGTCCTTCAGTACGTCTTTGTGTACTTCGAAAAATATGCTAGCATCATCCAAATGCCATTGCTCCAACAGTTTTTGCTCAGGTACCCGCAGTGGATGGATATTCATCGCAAAAATGTGCTTGCCATTCCCTTTCGGATCCGTGATGGCTACGTCCATATCAGCAGCAATGGCGCCAGGCTGATAGTTCTGCTCATTCCCTTCATCTTGGGATACGAGCAATAGATCATCCATGCCTTTTTGCTTCTCATCGCGTCCTGCTGCCATGAAAATGCGCAGATCAATACCACCGGTGCGGAAACCGTAGAAGTATTCGCGAAACTTCTGGACTGCGCGCATGAACGTGCGCGGGCGCTGATCGACCGGTTTACCTGGGTGGATGCTGATGCGCTGCCAGTCGGAGTCGATCACAAACACAACTTCCTGCACCTGGCACCGGGTAATCAGCATTTCGAAGGCGCGCGGCATGGCATCACTACCATAAGCAAGGTTATGAATACCCGCAATACCTACCGATGGAATGCCATGCAAACACATTTTATCGGCCTTTTTCTCCCCTTCTACTACACACAGCCTGGTAATTTGCTCCCCTTTGGCATAAGCCGCAAGCATATAATTAGGTATCCATAACTGGTTACCGCTGCCGTATGGAGATCGATACTTTACGGGCTTGCCCTCTTTATCCAGGTGCAAATCGGGGTGCTGATAACGCACTCGAATGTACGGTTTCAATTTGCCGCCGTTTTTGGGCTTATACATCAGGTATTTGCCATCGAGGTCAACATACCATAGTACCATATCATTGCCATTGGCAGTGTAATCGCCATGCTCGTTGATGGTACCTGCTGAATATCGCTGTTGCTCAATGGATTTACCATCGTGCAGTTTGATGGTTATTACCTGATCTGCAGCAATCAAACCGCTATGTTTCAGTTGCAAATCGCGGAATGTGATGCGATTAGGTGCATGTTTTGCCTGTAATTCGGCGATATTTTCCGATGGGCGCTGCAATTCTACGTTGTAAGTACTGGCCAGCCATTCATAGGCTTTGCGCCAATCCATACCGTGCATTACTTGCAAGTAGGATGCACCACCTTTGCCACCGGCATCGCAGTGAAAGCATTTGAAGATGCCTTTTTTAGAGCCGCTTGTTACGATTTCTAAGCCTTCTTTGGCGGTGCATGCTGGGCAAGTATATACAACTTTGTTGTTTTTCTTCTTCGCAACTTCAGTGTTATATCGTGATGCGACATCTGCCGTATCAGCTGCGTATTGGTCAATATTGGCCCGGTCATCGGGGGATATGAATGCTTTATTATTCGTCATGTCGCTGGAAGTTGGATTGCGAAGTTCTTTCTGATTTGGTCTGTGTAAAAGGACTACGGTATCACCCTGTAGTTGATCTCGTCAATAACTGCGACAAGTCTATCCACCGATATTTTAATATCTTCCAGAAATCTCCATTCTGGCACTGGCATTTCTACTCCATTCATTCGATCAACCAAAGCCATTCCCAACTTTTTATTGAGCAAATGGAGGTTATCAAACAGGTATTTCACCTCTGTTTCGAGCATTTTATCACTGATCTTGGATAGATCAGGATGTCTTACAATATTTCCCATTACTGTTTTGATTGAATATTTTGAAAAAAAGCCGGGCAATCTTGCATCACCCGGCGATGCTTAACATGAAAAGTTAGAGTCGAATCCCTGGCGCTTTCGCCAGGGCCCTTTGTATTTTCGGTTCAAAAATGAAATGCAGTTGTAGGCCTGAACTATGTTC
>JAIXUT010000227.1 GCA_027483385.1 Alphaproteobacteria bacterium | reverse complement strand
GCCAAACGTGGTGGCAATGCAATTTTTATCAAGTTGGTCAGCACGGCCACACTGCCCGATGGCCGCAAGACCGGCTATTACTACGTGACCAAAAAGAACCCGCGCAGCCTGAACACGGCCGACCGCAAGCTCGAGTTCCGTAAGTACGACCCACGGGTGCGGATGCACGTGGTGTTTAAAGAAGAAAAATTGAAGAGCTAACTTCAAGTCATTAATATAAGTTAAAGGAATTATTCCATGAGCCACGGTATCAGCCACCGCAAATTTACCCGCGACACCACCGCCCGCAAGGCTTTGTTGCGCGGCCTGTGCATGAACTTAATCGAGCACGGCACCATCAAAACCACTTTGGCCAAGGCCAAGAGCCTGCGCCCCGTGATTGAGCCCATTATTACCCGCGCGCGTGAAAACACCGTGGCTGCCCGCCGCGAAGTGGCCAAAACCATCACCAACCCGGTGCTGCTGAAAAAGTTGTTCGAAGAAGTGGCCCCCAAGTTTGTCGGCACCCCCGGTGGTTACACCCGCGTGGTACGGGCTGGCCACCGCGTGGGCGATACCGCCGATGTGGCGTTTATTCAGCTGACTAAGTAACTACCTTAAAGTTAACAAAGGGCCTTTGGGCCCTTTTTTTATTGTTAATAAACTTGTATTATCAGATTGCTTAGACTCACTTCGAGTCAAGACAGAGGAGAACCAAATGTCCCGTTTGAAACTGCCCATGCTTGCCATGGGCGCAATGCTGGCAATGGCCGTTTCGTCGGCCAAGGCAAGTGATACCACAACGTTCCCATGTGTCGGGCCGCAGCCTGAAGCGCGGAAGCAGGCCTGCTTCAACTATGAGAGGCAGCTGATTCAGGAAGCGCAGCAGGCACTCGACTCGCTCACCCGGGCTACGTCGCGCATGAACGACACACTCAACGGCATGCAGCGCGGCGTCGATGACCTGAACCGCGAGCTGCGCAAGCCGGAGATTCCGCAGCCCACCCGGCCACGTGTGCAGGGTACGGCAGCCTGAACAGCGTCAAGCTGCGCAACAGAGGGCTGGGAAGAAATTCCCAGCCCAATTTTTTTGATAATTTCTTATTTGTTGCCGTTTTATAACATATTTGCCTGAAGATTTGCCGCTTTGCCACAGCCGCCTGCTTGAAGGCATAACCCTGCAAACTTTTTTCGGGCCAAGCGGCAAAGGCAAAGCTAGTCTTGGGGCAATGAAGCGTATGGGTTCTTTCTGCTGGGTTGGCGCGTTGCTGCTTGGCGCGGCCGCGCCCACTGTGTTGGCCGAAGCCAACCCGTTTCAGCTTGAAACCCAGCAAATTGGCCAGAATTTACCCTGCAAGTGGGTAAGTATGGGCGGCCGTACGGGCCCCAGCAGCGGCAGCGGGTACTTCGATTATTCCTGCAAAGGCGGCACGTGGGGCACTGTCACGCTCCTCATGAACGCCCGTGGCTTCACGGAAAATACGCTGGGCAGCATCCGTTTGGGCTACCGCGACTGGGACCCTGCCGTGAACCCCACCGCGGGCGAAGCGGCAGTGGCCGAACAATTTTTGCAGTATATTTTGAACCGCTACGTGCCAGCCGACATTGCCCCCGAGGCCCGAGAAGGTTTCTGGCGCGGCAAGGGGGCTTGGAAATCGGGCGGTACGCGTGTGCGTGCCACCTACGAGGAGGGCAACGGCTTTGTGCAACGTTGGTTGCTGATTGAACGCCCGCAAACGCAAACGAGCAGCCTAAATTTTGGCACGATGCCAATGATTCCGCAGCCGTGGCGCGAAGCGCCGGCTGCCCCCGCGCAAAACACCGCCCAAAGCACTGGCCTGTTAAAGCCCGCCGAGACACCAGTACCAGCACCTAACTTCACTCCTGCCACGCCGCAAGCCCCGGTGCAATTGCCTAGTCCTGCCCTTATCCCCCAAGAAGGCTTACGCCGTGAAGCCCCCCTGCAAGTGCCCGTCAACGCTCCTGCTGGGCCCGCACGCGGCGCCGCGCCCAAAAGCTTTTTACAAAGTGCCACCGAAACCATGCGTGGCCTTACCGGAATTTCGGCGCTTAACAGCCCCAGCGCGCCGCTGCCGCCAGCTGCCGACTTACGCCGCCTCGAAACTGCCCCCGCGCCTGAAAGCCTGCAGCCCATCAGCCCGCCGCCACCCGTGGCCGCTGAGTTAATCCCCCCCGCTGAACCGCTGGTGAACAACCGCCCCGCCGCCCCCAGTAACTTCAGTGCCTACAACGAGGCCGAGCAGTTAACCGCTGCAATTGAAGCCCGTGCCCTGGCCGAAAACCGTGGCGTAAGCCCCAGTGCATTGCCCTTAAGTACCGTGGCTTCGCCCAGCTTACAAATTGCGCCACTGCAAAGCCCCGCACCAGCTGTGGCAGTGCCGCCAGCGGCCCCCACCGCTGCTCCCGCTGCCGACCAACGCTTTGCCCCCACCCGTGGCCTGCCGCAGCTGAAATTTATCCCCAAAGCGGAACCCATAGATACCCGCGGCAACGTGATTCGGTTTGAAGATGAAGGGCAGGGCTTGTAAAGCCGCTTTGTATTGCGTACACATCACGTAATCAAAGTTCCCCGTTTTCTCGTCAGGAGGTCACCGTGCCCGACAACCAACTTGTACCCTATCAGGAACATCTGCCCGCAGTCATTTGTGGTGTGTACCGCGAGCCAGACCGTATGGAGCTGCTGGAATGGCTGGGCGAGTGGCCCAAGCTCACCAACGCCATGGTGGAAGCGCAATTCCTTATTTGCCATGATGCGGTTTGGGAGACGCGTTACCAAACCCATGGTAAAATTGAATACCAGTGGCGCCGCGTGCACTACTTTACCGAACAGTTGGTGGCGGTGTCTCTTACCGCGAACAGAGGGCGGCAGGAAAAGTATCAACTCAAACATTTGACACTGTTCGAACGCGTGGGTAAAACCTGCTTTTTTGCGCCGCGCCCGTGGCTAAACCCCCAAGGCAAACTGGTGATTACGTTGCACCAGCTGCGATTTGCGTAACCTTAAAATATCTACCCGCCAGCCACAGGAGGCAACCATGGCGATTACGTTTGATGCGACGCAACTGCGTGAAGTTGGTCTGACCCACGCTCTTGAGGTTCGGCTTGCACTCGAACGACATCTGGCAGGAAAAGCCGATGGCGAAATCTACCCCACGCGGTTCGATGCCGTTCCTCGGGTGGTGTTAAGCCGTACAACCACCGATGACGTCCTGCTTAAGATTGCCAAGGGGGAATCGTATTACGGCTGGCGGGAGAACGGGGCGCTCTGGGTTGCCTACCCCTTGAGCGAGGAAGGTTTTGAAGAGCAAACCCTCGTGCTTTTGGGCAACGATCTGGACGGCAACACGTGGTACGCCTTCCCAGAAACCTACGAGCAGCACGGCGTCATGACCTGCATTGCCTTGGTGAAAGTGTTTTAACCAAGTTGCTCGCAAGTCGCCCACTCAAAGCCCCCACCGCAAGGTTGGGGGCTTCCTTTTTTTATAAACCCCGATTAGGCTGCCACCCACAATAACAACGAAAGCCCCCCCGTATGTGCGCGAATAAAGTTAAAATCAGTGTCGCCAAAGGCGATGGCATTGGCCCTGAAATTATGGCCGCGACCTTAGAAGTTCTGCAGGCCGCAGGGGCGGCGTTGGAATATGAGTATGTTGAATTGGGCGAACAGGTCTTCAAGCGCGGGATTATGAACGGCATCGACCCTGCCGCCTGGGAGAGCATCCGCACCAACCGCCTGTTGTTAAAAAGCCCCATTACCACCCCCCAAGGCGGCGGCTACAAGAGCGTGAACGTAACCATGCGCAAGGCGTTTGGCCAGTTTGCCAATGTACGGCCGGTGCGCACCTTCGATGGCTTCGTGCCCAGCAAACACCAAGGCGTGGATATGGTGATCGTGCGCGAAAATGAGGAAAGCCTGTACGCGGGGATTGAATACCGCCAGACGCGCGATACCTGCCATGGGGTCAAGCTCGTTTCCCGCACAGGTACCGAACTGATTGTGCGCTACGCCTTTGAATATGCCCGCGCCAATGGCCGCAAGCGCGTGACGTGTTTAATCAAAGATAACATCATGAAAATTACCGATGGATTGTTCCATCAGGTGTTCGATTTGGTCGGCGCCGAATACCCCGACCTGATAAAAGACAGCATGATTGTGGATATCGGGATGGCCCGCGTGGCCGACACGCCCGAAAAGTTTGATGTGATTGTGACCGAAAACCTGTACGGCGATATTGTGAGTGATATCGCGAGCCAAGTGGCGGGCAGCGTGGGGCTGGCAGGCAGCATGAACCTGGGCGAGGGGTGTGCGATGTTTGAAGCGGTGCACGGCAGTGCGCCCGATATTGCTGGCAAAGGCATTGCCAACCCCAGTGGCCTCATCAACGCGGCAGTGCTGATGCTTTACCACATTGGCCAAGGCGAGGTGGCCGCCAAAATTGGCAACGCCTTGCTGTACACCCTCGAAGCTGGACAACATACGGGCGATATTGCCGTCGACAAGGCCAAGGCTCTTTCCACCAGCCAGTTTGGCCAGGCAGTGATTGGCAACTTGGGCAAGGCACCCAGCAAACTCAAAGCTTTCTCTACTGGCAGCGGCAAGGCGGTGAAAATGCCCAGCGCGCAGGCCACCACCCAAAGCAGCCGCACCAAGGCCTTGGTGGGCGTGGATGTGTTCATCGATGCCGCCCATGCCAAGGCGCTGGAGCTTGGGGCCAAGGTGAATATGGCCAGTGTGCCAGCCCTGAAGCTTGATTTATTAAGCAGCCGGGGCCTTGCGATGTTCGACCCCAAACAGCCTACCAAAGCGCCGGAAACCGAGGCCGTAACCGACCTCTGGGCCTGCCGCTTTTCCGGCGAAAACATTTCCAACCACGATGTCCGCCAGGTGCTGGCGAATTTGGAAGGCCTCGGCATTGAATGGGTGAAAACCGAAAACCTTTATACCTTCGATGGCATGGCCGGTTTTAGTGGGCGGCATGGGGGGTAATTAACACACCTACACACAAGCCCCCATGCCGGGGGCTTTGTTATAGGAAATGAAATGGAATAACGCGGACTTTTATTCCAGCACGCTGCCAAAGCGGGCCAGCAATCCATCCAGGCTGCTGGCCACTACCAGCCCGCTGAAGCCAGTCAGGTGCTCAACCCCCATAAAGCCAGGCTGGGCACCAAGCAATACAGGCTTTTTAAGGCCTAGCGCAAAGCCAATTTCTACCCGCGCCGCTTGGTTGTTCAGGCCTTCGCCCAGCCAGAACAGGCATATATCGGCCTGCTCAATGGCTTCCCTTTCCCAGGCCACTTGCTTGGCGTGGCCGGCGGGGTCCATTTCGGGGTCAATAAAACTTTCCCGCCGTGGAGAAATAAACCCCAGATTGCTGCCTTCAAAACGCGAGAACACATCGAGGCGCCAGTCGCGCCCACGGCATTGCCCACCTAAGTAAACCAGTTTCTGGCCAGCGCGGCGGGTGAAGGGTTCATCGGGTTTAATGAGGGCGTACATAAAAAGAAGCCTACGGCAAACGCCTTATGCCGTCTAGCGTACCCGCCGTTCGGCGGTGCCCGGAATGTTTAAAATGCCACGATACTTGGCCACCGTGCGGCGCGCCAGCACCACGCCTTCGGCTTTGAGCTTGGCCACAATGGCCTCATCGGAAAGGGGCTTTTGCGGGTCTTCGGCGCGCACCAGTTTGCTGATCATGCTCTGGACACTGCCCGCCGCCACCCCCACTGTCCCGCCGCTGCTGGCCACACCGCTGGCAAAGAATTGCCGCAGCGGCAGCACGCCAAACGGCGTCTGCATGAACTTGCCACTCACCACGCGGCTGACCGTGCTTTCGTGCAGCCCCACCGTTTCGGCCACGGTGCGGAGCGTAAGCGGCACCAAAAAATCGGCGCCTGCATCAAAAAAAGTTGGCTGGGCGGCCACGATTGCGCGGGCCACGGCCAGGGTGCTTTTGGCGCGTTGTTCCAGCGCCCCAATTAGCCACTTGGCGCGGCCCAAGCGTTCGTTCACATATTTTTTGGCACTGTCGGCGGAACTTGACGCCGCCCCTTGCACCCCCAAGCCCGAGGGCAGGGTGGTCAGCAGTTTGGGGAACGCCGCACCGTTCAGGCTTACCTCCCAGCCCGCACTGCCACGGCTGACAACCACGTCCGGCACCACGCTTTCAATCCGTGCCGAACCCAACCCCAAGGCGGTGGCAGGTTTCGGGTTGCACTGCTGCAGCTCGGCGATGGCCAGGACAATATCTTCTTCCTCGGTGGCCGCTTCGCCAGCCGCACGGGCGAGCTTCATTAATTTGGCATAGTCGCGGCTGGCGACCAAATCCAGGTTGCCCACACACACTTCGCACACCACTTCCAACTGCCCGCGCGCATGCAGCTGCAACCGCAAACATTCGGCAAGGTCGCGGGCGGCGATCCCGGCGGGTTCAAGGGTTTGCAGAATCGCGCGGGCGTCGTCAATCACCTCTTCGGGCAAGCGCAGCTGGGCGGCCACGGCGGCCAAATCCAAGCGCAAGTAGCCCGCGTCATCCAGCCCATCAATCAAAAACCGGGCGGCGAGGCGCAGTTTTGGGCTATCTGTTACTTCCTCAAACTGGCGCATGAGGTAATCCTGCAAGGAATCCTCGCGGGCCTGATTGTTCAACCAGTCGCCACTCTCGTCTTCACTTAAGCTGGCTGCCCCCTGGCCTTGGCTGTACATCTCACCCACCGGCCCGTTCGCACCTTCCTCTGTTGTCGCCCAGGCGTCCCAACTGTCTTCCCAGCCTTCCGCCGCTGCGGCTTCGGGGGCGTTCGGCTGGCCCAAGGCCTCGGCGCTGTCTTCGTATTCCAAGCAGGGGTTGTCGGCCACTTCCTGGCCCACGTAATCCTGCAGCTCGGTGGCGGAAAGGATCAGCAGCGCAATGGCTTGCTGCAGCTCGGGCGTCATGGCCAGCTCTTGCTTCTGGCTTTGGATGAGGGCGGGCCCAAGCTTCATGCAAGAAGCATACCCGATGTGCCAGGCTGGCGGGAGTGATTGGGGAAAACTAATCGCGCCTTGGGTGGCGCCATTGGCTATTTTTTAGGCCGCACGGATTTTACCTTGAAGGCCGACCCGGTGGCGGGCGTTTTCACCTTTTTCTTTTTGTAGGTATCGGCACTTTTTTTGGCTTTGTTTTTGGCCTTTTCCTTGCCACGGGCCAGCACGGCCTTTTCCTGTCTGGCGCTGCTGTTGAAGCCATCACGGGTTTTGGCGCGGAAGCTGTAGGGGTTTTTGTTGGCGCGCAGGTGCAGGGTAATCGGCAGCGCCGTCAGGCCCAGGTTTTCACTAAGTTGGTGCTTCAAAAACTGCAAATAATGCCCGGTAATTTTATCCACACGGTTGCCCCAGAGCGCAAAGACAGGCGGGCCCGCCACAATCTGGCGCAGAAATTTGAGGCTAATCGTTTGCCCATTAATCAGAGGCGGCGAGCGCTTGGCCAAAATGGCCGCCAGCGTGCGGTTAAGCTTCGCGGTATTAAACGCCTTGCCGTAGGTGGTTTGCAGCTCCAGTACGGTTTTCAGCAACACGCCAAGGCCCTGCTGTTTGGTGGCGGAAATCGGCAGCGCCAGGGGGGTATGGATGCCATGCAGCTTGGCGCGCAGCTGGGCCAGCACATCGGCCTTACAGGCCACTTTATCGGTCACGGCGTCCCATTTGTTCAGCACCACGATAATCGGTTTTTGCGCCCTTAATGCCGTTTGCGCAATCGCGGCATCTTGCTGCTCGAATACCTGCCAGTTGCCACGGGCTTCGTTGTGCACAGAAGCGTCAATCACCAGCAACAGCACATGGGCGTGTTGCAAGGTGGCAAGCGCCTGGCCAACACTTAAATACTCCACCGTGGCGTCATCAATCTTGCCCTTTTTGCGCAACCCTGGGGTATCAATCAGCGCAAACTCGTGACCCATGGCACTGAAGGGGTGGGTGATGGCTTCACGCGTCAGGCCAGCCGTGGGGCCAGTCAGCATGGCGTCGTTGCGCAACAGGGCGTTCACCAGCGTGGATTTCCCCACATTCGGGCGGCCCAGTACGGCAATTTTAAGGGGCACGGGCAGGGGCTTGGCCTGCAGCTTGGCGGGCGCTGCCTCGGTGCTGTCGTCAATGATAATGAGGGGGTCTTCGGTCAGTTCCGTCAGTTCCAATTCATCAAGTTCGACATCATCATCCACACTTGGCAGTGGTGCGGCAGGGGGCAGATAGTCTTCCAGCGCCTCGGCCAGCGGGCCAAAGCCTTCACGGTGGGCGGCAGAAAGGGCAATCACGTGGCCGAGGCCTAAGCTTTCGGCTTCGTTCACGGTTGCGGCGGCAATCTTGAGGTCGGCCTTGTTCACCACCACAAACAGCGGCTTGTTCAGCTTGCGCAGGTCGGCGGCCAGCGCGCGGTCGGCGGGCGAAAGGGCGGCGCTGCCATCGATTATCAGCAGCAGTACATCGGCTTCCTGGGCTGCCGCAAGGGAGAGCGCGTTCATCTGGCGTTGCAAATCGTGCGCAGCCTCGCGGGTTTTAGCCAACTCCACGCCCGCGGTATCGAGCAGCATGAACGGGCGGCCCAAAATTTGCGCGGGTGTGCGCCGAATATCGCGCGTGGTGCCAGCCAGGTCGTGGGCAATTGCTTTGTTATCCCGCCCGATGGCCAACACGTTAAACAGCGTGCTCTTGCCCACATTGGGCCGCCCCAGAATGGCAATTTTGGGCAGGGCGGGGGGCGGTTTCATGGCTTGCTTGTGGCTGAAATTATTTATAAAGGCAAGAAAATACTGGTATAACCATGAAACTCTCAACCGGTCATGGCGGCGTAGGCCGCCATCCACGAATTTTTCTGCTTCGGCGTAAAGTTTAGGGAAATCTCTACATGGTGCTGCCGAAAAGGATTACCAATAAGTGCTTAGTAAT
>JAIXUT010000107.1 GCA_027483385.1 Alphaproteobacteria bacterium | reverse complement strand
CCTCGATGATGGTTCTGTAGTCGTTATACGTGATAATGTCTGCTACTTTTTGGCGATAATGGGTCTTTGCCAAAATATCCCGGCGGTCTTTGTAAGCATCTTCGATTCCTTCCCATAAGCCCTTGTCGACCACCGGGTGAATCCATTTGAACAGATCGGGACGCCCGAAACCGGCTACGTTGACTGTAGTTTTTAAAAAATAATTCAGCACTTTAGCGGCCCACCCCACGGATAAATTCGGCATTTCGATGAGCATTTCCAGTACCGTGCGTTGGTGCCAGGCCTCAAATTCAGGTTTGGTGATGGGACAGTCTCCATCAAAGATTTGTGCATAGTCGGGCATAGCATCCGTTGTTTTTACTCTTTTACCAATACACTTTTCTCCGTCAGCCCTGCTTTAACCTCTACCAATTCAAAGTTTTCGGCCCCTTTTAGCACTTTTATCTTTTTCTTTTCTTTGCCTTCTTCAATCCACACGCTGTCTTTTCCCACCAAATAGGCCTTGGGAATGGTCAATGCTTTAGGGTTTTTAGAAATTACGATGTTGGCTTCAACCGTCAGGCCGTAATAGGCCGAGGGACTTTCGCCCACAAAATCGGCATCAACCCTAAACGACTGGTCTACTTTGTTGAGTTTTGGATAAATCTTGGTGACTTTGGCTTTAAACACTTTGTCGCCATAAGCATCCATTTTAATCAATACATCCTGCCCTTCTTTGAGTTTGGAAAAATCCGTTTCGTCCACCGCCAATTGCAGATATACTTCGTTGGGATTTCCCAACAGCGCAATGGCTTCGCCTTTACGGACCAATTCTCCCACTTTTTTATACACTTCATACACCCGCGCCGCCTCGATGCTCCGAATCCGATAATTATCGCCTTCACGGGCATTTACCCGAAAATTGGAACGTGTGTTCTGTAAGTCGACATACAATTGGCTTTTGGTCCTGGCCAGGGCTTTCTGACGCGCCGACACATCATTTTTGGCCGTACGATAAGCCAATTCCACGCGTTCCAAATCGGCCTTAGACGTGGCATTTTGGTCGTACAGCGCCTTATAACGAAAGTAATTGACCGAGTCATTTTCCAACTTAGTACGGGCGCTGCGCAGGGCCGCTTCCAACTCGGCTAAAATCGGTGAGCCATCCGCATAATTGGCTTCGGCCTGGCGGTAAATATTGGCGGCCGCCTCGGCCCGGGCATCCTGCGAGAGACTTTCGAGCGAAAACAGCAGTTGATTCCCTTTCACCACATCTCCTTCATTGACCGACTGCTGCTGCAAATACCCGTCGGCATTGGCCACGACTTTGTACTCATTTTTCGGAAACACATTCCCCGAAGCGTAGACTGCTTCGGTAAGGTCTTTATAAGCGGGCGAGGTCGTTTCGGACTTTGGTTGACAACCCACAAAAAATAAAGAGAGAATGAGTAAATAAGTGTATAAGCGAATAACTGTCTTTTCCATTGCTATGAGGTCTAATAATCTCCAATCTGTCATTAATAGGAATTTCTGATTTCCAGCAGTTTGCCATTGATCATTACATCGGCCAACGTGCGGAGGTATTTATTTTGGGCGTTGAGCACTTCATTGAACACATTCAGGTATTGGTCATAACTCAGGATACCGCCTTTGTACTTAATGAGCACTAATTGCATGTTTTCCTCATTCAATTGATACGCCTCCCGGTTAATTTTCAGCGAGTTAAGCGATTGATTGTAAGTAATGAGCAAATCCTGCGTTTCAGATTCATATTTGCGTTTTTCGTTGTCAAGTTGCATTTGTGCAATGTCAGCGTTGACCCGAGCGCGGGCAATGCCGCTTTCCCGAATCCGTCCGCTGTAAATCGGTGCTTCAAAACGCAGCCCCGCTACGCCAATTCCAAACCATTTTTCATTGAAATTCAGAAAATTCAATTGGTTTCGCTGCGCCTGTTCAGAATAACGGGCGTAGGCTGAAAGCGTGGGCAATCGGAGCTTTTGCTCTTTTTTAACCTGCTCTTTGGCCAACGAAAACTGCGCCGCCCGGAGTTGAAGACGGGGAACAGCCACCTCATCCCCCAACCCCTTCTCCTTGTCTAAGGAGAAGGGGGGCTCTTTTTGGAGTGTACTCCCTTCTCCTGATAGTAGTAGAAGGGCAGAGGATGAGGCAATCACAGAGGAATCGCCTACAACCACCCTTAACTGATTCAGATTCTTTTGATACGCCATTTCATTTTGATGAAGTACGTCTTCGATGGCCAAACGCGTGGAGCGCACACGATTGTATTCGAGTTGGTCAATCAGGCCTTTTTCTTTGCGCTCCGCAACTATACGAGCAATGCTGTCAGTATTGGCAAGATTTTGTTGGGTAATGGTAATGTATTGTTGGGTAAAAACCGTCGCAAAATACAACCGTGCGACTTGCGTGCTGAGGTCGTCTTGCAAGACTAGGGTTTGTAAAATACCGATTTTTTGGTTGGCTTTGGCAATCTCTACCTCCTGTTTTAAGCCCGCATTCCAAAGGGGAACATTTCCTTCCAGACCTGCCGTGAGGTTGAACGGAACGCCGAATTGAATACTGCGAAACTCCCCTTCTCTACCACCAAAAAACTGCGCGGGAATCAACTGCGTAGGTAAGACAAAATTATAATCAAAGGCCGTCGTCAATTTTAACTGCGGCAACCGGGCGCCTTTAGCCGCCGTCACATTCCACTGCTGTACCTGAGCGGTTCGTCGTGAAATTTGAAGGTCAAGATTATTTTTTTTGGCCAATTCAATCGCTTCATTTACATCCTTGATAACAGTTTGGCTAAAAATGGGATGCGAGAACGAGAGAACGAGAATATAAATCAGAGCTGTCTTTTTCATCATGCTGTATGAACTTGGTTCCTAAATATAATGGCAATGATTACGATTCAAAACAACATAACCTATGACCAATATCAAAGTCAAGGTTTTT
>JAIXUT010000004.1 GCA_027483385.1 Alphaproteobacteria bacterium | reverse complement strand
GCGCTCACCCGGATTATTAACAGCTACGCCACGGAAAGTGGGCTGCTCAAAAAAGCCAAAATGGAAAGTGGCCTGACGGGCGATGACGCCCGCGAGGGCCTGACCTGCGTGTTAAGCGTGAAGGTGCCCGACCCCAAATTTAGCAGCCAGACCAAGGATAAGCTGGTGAGCAGCGAGGTTCGCCCCGTGGTGGAACAGGTGGTGAACGAACGCTTGGGTGCCTTTTTTGAGGAAAACCCCGCTGCCGCCAAGGCCGTAATTAACAAAGTGATTGAAAGTGCGATTGCCCGCGATGCGGCGCGCAAGGCGCGGGAACTGGCGCGGCGCAAAAGCCCGCTGGAAGTGGCGAGCCTGCCAGGCAAGTTGGCCGATTGCAGCGAAAAAGACCCCGCCAAGTGCGAACTGTTTATTGTGGAAGGCGATAGCGCGGGCGGCAGTGCCAAGCAGGGGCGCGACCGTAAAATTCAGGCCATTTTGCCGCTGAAAGGCAAAATTTTGAACGTCGAGCGCGTGCGCTTTGACCGTATGCTGGCGAGTGCGGAAGTTGGCACGCTGATTAAAGCGTTAGGCACGGGGATTGGCCGCGATGATTTTAACTTAGAAAAACTGCGCTATCACAAGATTGTGATGATGACCGACGCCGACGTGGACGGTTCGCACATCCGCACCCTGTTGTTGACGTTCTTTTACCGCAACATGCCCGAACTGATTGCGGGCGGGCATTTGTACATTGCCCAGCCGCCGCTCTACCGCGTGGCCAAAGGCAAGAGCGAGATTTACCTGAAAGATGACACGGCGTTGGAAGCCTACCTGACCAGTGCGGTGCTGGATGGTGCCAAAGTTCAGCTGAACAATGGCGAGCAGCGCTTTGGCGCCGACTTGGCAGCCACGTGCGCCTTGGCAGCGCGCGCGAGCAGTTATGTAGCACAACTGGCACGCCAGCAAGCGTTGCCAGATTTTCTGGCGTGGGATTTGCTGGCGGCCGATGCATCGGTCAGTGCGCTCGATGACGATGCCAGTGCGGCGGCGCTGCTGGCACGGTTGGAAAAGGTGGTGAATGCCACGGTCGCTGAAAATTCCACCCCCTGGGCCCTGGCCTTGGTGCCGGGCATGGAAGGCCAGCCGCGGATTCAGTTGCAACGCACGGTGGCGGGTGTGCCGGAGCGCCGTACTTTAGATAAAGCCATGCTGCATGCCACAGCCTTCCGCCAGCTGTTGCAGCTGCGCCCCGACTTGCTGCCGCTGTTGGCCGGTGGCACGTTAACCTTGAAGGATTCGGTGCACGCCTGGGCCACCCCTGGGATGCTGCATGCGGCTGTCTTGGCTGAAGGCCGCAAGGGCTTACAAATTCAGCGTTACAAGGGTTTAGGAGAAATGAACGCCGAGCAGCTCTGGGATACTACCTTAAACCCCGACAACCGCATTTTGTTGCAGGTGGAAGTGGCCGACGCCATTGCCGCCGACGGGTTGTTTACCACCTTGATGGGGGACGTGGTGGAACCCCGCAAGGATTTTATTGTGAGCAACGCGCTGGCCGTAAATAACCTGGATGTGTAAATAGGGCTAAAGATGGGGCTTAAACGGACTCTTGGCCTGATCCATACCACGCTGGTAAGTTTCGGCATTGATGGCCTGACTGCCTTACGGCAGCTAGGCGGCTTACCCCGCTTTGTGCAGGAACTGCGGCAGTTTAAACAATTATGGCAAGTTGCCCCCAACGGGTGGCGTTTAGGGCGTGTGTTCCCGATCATGACCGACCGTACGGAAAGTGCGGGCGCGATGCGCGGACATTACTTTCATATGGATTTGTTTATGGCCCAGCAGGTGGTCGCGGCGGGGCCTGCCAAGCATCTCGATGTGGGCAGCCGCATCGATGGCTTTGTGGCGCATTTGGCCACGAGTATGCCAGTGCAGGTGGGGGATATTCGGCCCGTTGTGAGCCAGCACCCTAATATTGCCTTCGTGCAGCTGGATTTAATGGACTTGGCCAGTACGGTGGCGGCGCTGGGGACGTACCCGAGCGTGAGCTGCCTGCATACCCTCGAACACATGGGCTTGGGCCGCTACGGCGACCCGCTCGACCCACTGGGCGATGAAAAAGCCTTGGCCACGTTGGCAGCCCTGACAGAAACGGGCGGGCGCTTTTACTTCGCCACGCCGTTTGGGCGCGAGCGGCTGGAGTTTAACGCCCAGCGGGTGTACGGCCTGCCACGGATGCAGCGGCTGTTGGCGGCCAACGGGTTTACGATTGAACAGTTTGCCTACGTGAATGATGCGGGCGATTTGGTGGTGCACCAGATCTTAACCGATGAGTTTATCACCCGCAGTGCCGACTTCCATTTTAGTTGTGCGATGTTCGTCTGTCGCAAAAGTTAAAAGCCAACCTTACCACCCCTAGGGCCCCTTACTGGGGCCTTTCCTATATCTGGGGGGTAAGAGGCATACACACTATATATAGTAGGTAGTGCGCAAAACTGCCACAGGGGGTGGTAGTTGAAGGGGGTGAATGGGTGCTAAAAAAAGAGGCAGTTCATCACACAGTTTCAGTGTCTTGACGGAAGTGGCGAGGGTTACGCGCTCTTGCCGCCAGGCCTTGGGCGGGCGCATTGTAAAGTTCTACGCAGGTGCCAACAGGTTTTGGCGGCACTTGCCTCACCCCGGGATTACCGGTCGGCCTTGCACATGACAACTGTCGTGCGTGAGCTTTACTGTCGGTCGCGCGGTTTAACGAACAAGGAGCAGGACGCCATGAACAAGAATTACGATGTTCAGATTGATTACAGCCGCGATAGCCTGCTGACCGATTTTGGTCTTTCGACCCTGAAAGACCGTTACCTGCTGCCAGGCGAAGGCCCCCAGGACGCTTTTGCGCGCGTGGCCAAGGCCTACGCCAGCGATGCGGCCCACGCCCAGCGGCTGTACGATTACATGAGCCGCCTGTGGTTCGTGCCTTCCACGCCCGTGTTGGCCAACGGCGGTGCCACCCGTGCGTTACCAATTTCCTGCTTTTTGAATGAAGTCTCCGACAGCATGGATGGCATCACCAAAACCTGGAACGAGAATATTGCCATTTCTTCCAATGGTGGCGGGATTGGGACCAGCTGGGCCAGCGTGCGCAGCATTGGCGAAAAAGTAGGAATTAACGGCAAGACCACCGGGATTGTCCCGTTCATTGTGGTGCAGGACGCCATGACCCGCGCCATCGACCAAGGCAGCCAGCGCCGTGGGGCAGCGGCCGTGTACCTGAACGTCTGGCACCCGGAAATGGAAGAGTTCATTGAAATTCGGCGCCCGACGGGTGGTGACCACAAGCGCAAGGCGCTGTACCTCCACAACGCAGTGGTGATTGACGACCTGTTCATGCAGGCCGTGGAGCAAGACGCGCTGTATGACCTGCGCAGCCCCAAAACCAACGCCACGATTAAGCAGGTGAAGGCGCGGGATGTCTGGATTCGGATCCTGACCAGCCGGATTGAAACCGGTGAGCCGTACATTCTGTTCATCGATAACATCAACAAGCACCTGCCCGAGTACCAGAAAAAAGCTGGCCTTTCGGTGCGGATGAGCAACCTGTGCAGTGAAATTGTGCTCGCCACCGGCCCCGACCAATACGGCAAGGAGCGCACCGCCGTGTGTTGTCTGTCTTCGGTCAATCTGGAAAGCTTTGAAGAATGGAGCAAAGAACCACAGTTTATTGAAGACTTGATGGCGTACCTGGATAATATTTTGCAAGACTTCATCGACCGTGCCCCCGATAGCATGGACCGCGCCCGCTACAGTGCGATGCGCGAACGGGCTGTGGGCTTAGGTGCCATGGGCTACCACAGCTTCTTGCAAATGAAGGGCATTGCCTTTGAAAGCGTGATGGCCAAGGTGTGGAATAAGAAAATGTTCAAGCACCTGAAGGATGGCGCCGATGCCGCGAGCATTAAACTGGCGCACGAGCGCGGGCCCAACCCCGATGCTGCCGAGGCGCTGGTGATGGACCGCTTCAGCCATAAAATTGCGATTGCGCCCAACGCGAGCAGTAGCATTTACTGCGGCAATGCCAGCCCTGGTATCGAGCCCTACCCCAGCAACAGTTACAACCACAAAACGCTGGAAGGCACCTTTAACGTGCGTAACAAGCACCTGAAAAAGGTGCTGGCCAAATATGGCCGCGATGATGAAGACACCTGGACGAGCATCACCGTCAATGGCGGCAGCGTAATGCACCTGGAGTTTTTAAGCGACGCCGAGCGTGATGTGTTTAAAACCGCGTTTGAACTTGACCAGCGCTGGCTGATTGAACATGCCGCCGACCGCACGCCCTACATTTGCCAAGCGCAAAGCCTGAACGTGTTCCTGCCCGCCGACGTGCACAAGCGCGACCTGCACATGCTGCACTACATGGCCTGGAAGCGCGGCATCAAAACGCTCTACTACTGCCGCAGCAAGAGTTTACAGCGCGCCGAAGTGGTGAGCCTGCCGAACAACAAATCGGTGGCTGAAGCCACGCCGCAGGTGATGCTG
>JAIXUT010000152.1 GCA_027483385.1 Alphaproteobacteria bacterium | reverse complement strand
TTTGGATTTTGGAAAACCAGATAAACATCATGAATGCCTTCGGTGGGGGTAAGGTTGATTTTTGCGGCATTTCCTCCAAAACCTCCTTTGTCGGTGGCTTCAATAAATCCAGATTCGCCGATGAGTTTACCCGTAGGTGAGCCTAAACGAAGCTCAATGTTACCGCCTTGTGCATTTAACTGGGCTTTGGGAGTAGCAACGACTAATTCTACTCGCTGAATACCTGTTAAATCAGCCTGGTTGAGTCCGATGTAAGCGCCAGATTTGCTGGGAATCACGAGGTCATTTCCACCAAATGACATTTTGTTGACCGACTCATATTTGTCAAAACCGTGCGGACTTATTTTAGCATTCCGAAGGGTATAGGTTTGTTCTGAGGCAAGCGAGGGCAGTCCTTTGTTACCTTGGTCTTCGTAAGACGCCCGTAGAATGAAAACCCCTTGTCCTTTATCCCCAGCTGGTACTTTGGTCGTGTAGGAACCTGCTACTGGCAATGAATTTGTATTGGTTTTTTGGTTAGAAAGACTCAAAATATATTTCACCATGTCGCCTGCATCAGCGGCTGAAAGTTGCGGGTGGCCCGCCATGGGCGTTTCGCCCCAAACGCCGCTACCGCCTGAGATGACTTTTTTTGCGAGTTTTTCGATGGCACTGGCATCGCCTTTGTATTTTTGGGCAATGGCGCTGTACATGGGCCCGATGGATTTTTTGTCAATGCTATGACAGGCCTGGCAGTCGCTGGCAGCAATGAGTTTTTTGCCAGTAGCAAAACCTGCAGTCGCATCCGCTGAGCGGTGGCCTTGGGCAATGGCTATTTTGTCATATCCTTCGGCCAAATAGTCAATGCTTACGGCTACTTGTTCGGGCTTGATTTTTCCGTTGGCGAGGCTTCCGTCTTCTTTGTCGCTTACTTTTACCTCATAATCAAACGATTTGTTGGCGAAAAAGAAAGTCTTGTTGCTTTTGGGTAAGTCAAAGGTCAATACTGGCGGCTCGTTGCCAGCGGTCAATTCCAACGATTGAGAATTAGAAGCACCTTTTGCATCGGTCACGGTTAACGTGGCTTTATAAACTCCCGCTTTGGCCAGCGCCAACGTTGGATTTGCTTGGTTTACAACTTTGTTAAAACCGTCTTTGGAGGTAATTTTCCAAGAATACTTCAGCGCATCACCATCTGCATCGGTTGTTCCTTTTGATGAGAGGTTTACTTTGAAGGGAACCGAGCCACCCATTTTGTCGGCGGCTACCTGTACAATGGGTTTTCTGTTTCCGCCGTTGTATTCAATTCGTATCAAACGCGCGTCATCGTTGGCCGTAAACCAGCCCGAGCCGTATTCGAGCATGTACAAATCGCCATTGGCATCAAACTCCATATCCATCGGATTGCTGAATTTATAGCTTGGCATAAAGCGGTCCATCGAAACATAGTTGCCGTCTTTATCCATCGTAACGGCCATAATCCAGCCGCGCATCCAGTCGTAGGTCAGTATTTTGCCATCATAATATTTAGGAAACGCACGAGCGGCATTTTTGAAATCTTCGCTGTAAAATACGGGGCCTGCCATGGCATTGCGACCGCCACTTCCCACCATCGGAAACTCGGGAGATTCGCCGTAAGGATACCAAATGAAGGCTTTTTGGGCGGGTGGTAGTTCTTTTAAGCCAGTGTTGTTGGGAGAGGTATTGATGGGCTTGGTCGCGTCCCATTTTTCACCCGATTTATTATTTACAAAATCAAATCTGTTGTAGGCTTTGTTGTCGCCCACGAAGTGTGGCCATCCAAAGTTACCTGCTTTGCGGGCCTGACCCACTTCGTCGTGCCCTGCAGGGCCTCGGTCGTCGGCGGGTTTGTTGGCGTCAGGACCAACTTCGCCCCAATACACAAAACCTGTTTTTTGGTCTACTGAAATGCGGAATGGGTTACGGTGGCCCATGGTATAGATTTCGGGGCGGGTTTGCGGTGTCCCCTTGGGGAATAAATTTCCTTCGGGAATGGTGTAGCTACCGTCAGGTTGTGGTTTGATGCGAATGATTTTTCCACGTAAATCATTGGTATTGGCCGATGATTTTTGGGCGTCCCAAGATTCACGGCCTGGGCGCTCGTCGCTAGGGCTGAAACCGTTGGAGCCATGGGGATTGGTATTGTCGCCCGTTGATAAGTATAGATTCCCCGCTTTATCCCAAGCGATGGAGCCACCTGTGTGGCAACATTCTTCGCGTTGGGTGGCTACTTCCAAGATTACCTTTTTTGAACTCATAACTAACTCGTCACCGCGTAATTCGTAACGGGTTAAGATGTTTTTGGGCTCACCACCCGCGGGAGAATAATAGAGGTAAATCCAGTGATTTTGGGCGAAATTAGGGTCTTTACTCAAACCCAAAACGCCATCTTCGCCTTCCGAAACTTTTCCTTCTTTGCTGGTATACTTAGTGTTTACGTCGAGCTTGGCAATGGTTTTGAGTTGCTTTGTTTTGGTGTTATAAAGTCGAATTTCTCCTTTGCGTTGGATGAATAAAATGCGCCCGTCGCCCAA
>JAIXUT010000142.1 GCA_027483385.1 Alphaproteobacteria bacterium | reverse complement strand
ATTTTTTTAAAGAAGGGGCTTGTTTTTCTCTACTTACTGGCATTTTCTATTATGGGTTGAATGAGTGAGAGGGTGTTGCTTACGCAAACGTTTTCGTTAAAAGGTTAACGTAAGCTATTGACTATCTGAGTGATGCGTAACTTGCAGAGTATGAATGGATACCCCCAATAATCGAATAGGTCTGTAAGTCGGGAAATTTTTTCTAATAATTCAAAAATATTTTTTTAAGTAGTGCTTTGTCCCTCATGGGTAGTAAGGCCGAATGGCTACGGGGGATTTGCTAAAAATCGTGGAATTTGATTTTCAGGGTAGCTGTACCTCTATAAATCTATCCGCTGTTGAAATGGTTTGATAAAAATAGTTAATTTTCAACAATTAACGCAAAACATCATTTGTACAACGTTGAAAATATACATATCTTTAAAATGATTGAATCAAATCCATGAAGCTTCAACAGATTTCGCCTAGGCAAGAGATAACGCCGTCAGTGGGTACAGTGGTGTTAACTGTCAGTCAATTGATTAATTATTTTGAGGCTTCTTTAAAAAAGCCCAACAACTACCCGCGCATTGCCCGTGCCTATGTTGAGTATTGCCTACACAATCACTTTGGCATGGATGCCGTCAGCCTTAGTTTTTACGCTGCTGGAAAAAAAGGGAATCTGGTTTCGCCCGTTCGTAAGTTTTTGAAGTTTTATGCCGAACAAGGCCAGCCGCAAGTTGTCTTGGACCCGCCCACTACGAGTAAAATTTCGCCGGCTGCCAACGAACTGATTTTGGGTTATCTCAACGATGCCATCCATTTGCGCGGTGACCAAAGTCGGGAAAACTATACCAAAGCCCTAAACGCTTTTTTTGAATACATCGAAACAGAAACCATGTCTGGTCGGCCTGCCTCTTTTTCCAGTCGGACCGTTGGGCAATACGTTAACTTTCTGCGGACCAAAAACTTATCTGCTTTTACCATCAATTTTTATTTATCGGTGATTAAACAATTGACGGTTTGGGTCATCAAAAATCGCTCTCGGTTGGGGCTGTCGCTGGAACAATTGGAAGACTTACACGAAATTTCGGGTATCCGTGGACTGAGAATTGAGCGGGGTTTCTACAAGGAAAGTTTGAACGAAACCGAGCGTGCGGACTTGCTTGCCTCCATCGAAAATCCCACCGACCGTGCCATTGTTGCGTTATTGGGTATCGAAGGCCTCCGAACGGTCGAGGTATGTAGGTTGCAGGTTGGTGATTTTGATTTGGAGCGCGGTCAATTGTGGGTATTAGGAAAAGGAAAACATACCAAAAAAGTCATTAAACTCTTTGAAACTTGTGCAGAGGCGCTGCGCCAATATAGTATGTATATAGGCAAACAAGCCACCAAAAATACCCCCCTTTTTCCAGATTTAAAAACTGCACAAATTCGCTATCGGGTCGATAAATACTTGAAAGCTCTGGGACTGAAAAGACCAAAAATTTCGGCTCATAGTTTGCGTCATACGGTGGGGCAATTGTTGATTGAAAAAGGTGTTGAACCGATTCACGTTCAGCGGCATTTAAGGCATGAGTTGTTTGAAACCACTCAGTTTTATATAAAAAAACAAACGGAGAAAGACTATCTAAACAAAATGCCTGACTAGATAGGTACTCACGCAAAGTCGCAAAGCGTTTTATTCTTCAAATAAGATAGAAAACAGTTGTTTGATATGTTTTTAATATAAAAACGGAATAATAACGATATAAAACTAAAAAAAATAAATCATACCGAATCATCGGTGAACAAGTTCATACGCGAAATTAGGTTCAATAAGCGGAAGTATCACCTGAAACTTGGTTTCTTCCTGAAACACCGAAACGGCGGGCTGATTCAGAAGTTGATACTTCGCCATGATATTATTGAGACCAATTTTATTTGAAGCAACAGCTAGACGCTTTTTTTGAAGGTTATTCTCAACACACAAAGTATTTTCAGCCGCATAAATCCGAATATGCAGAGGTTTGGAAGCAGAAACAATATTGTGTTTTACGGCATTTTCAAACAATAATTGAAGCGTCAAGGGTGGAATAAGAAAGTACGAATACTGTTTTGGAATATCAATACTAAGTTCAATCCCTTTTCCGTGACGGGTTTTGAGAAGATTAAAATACGCTTTTATAAACGCTATTTCTTCCTCCAAAGCACACAATTCACGGTTGTTTTCCCGCAGTAAATAGCGATAAACCGACGAAAGTTCGTCGATAAAGTCACTGGCTTTTTCTGGACTTGAATGCACCAGAGACGAAATAGAATTTAAACTGTTAAACAAAAAATGTGGGTTAATCTGGGCCTTCAACGAATCAAGTTGGCTTTGTAAATTGGCCTTTTTTAATTCCTGTGCTTCTTTGTAAGAAACCTGCCATAAACGATACAAATAAAAGCCCTCAAAAACCGTAGCAATCTGAATCGTGCCGACTAATGACACCAAAGCATTGAAAAAATAGGGCTTGAAATGGGTATAATCTACATAGTCCCACACAGCAAACAGTTGATAAAAATACGTTTGTACCACCCGAACCGCAAAAGAGCCAATGGTAAACCAAACAGCTTGATACAAAATACGTTGGCGGGTATGAATGAGTTCTGGAAATTTTCGGCGTGAATAAATAATCCCGATGCGGTTTACTTCCCACACAAAAACCGCCCCTAAAACAAAGAAAAAAGGGATTTTCCAGTCATCTGCGTAAGGCACATTGGTGTAACCGTACATGACCCATTGCCCAAAAAGAGCAAT
>JAIXUT010000050.1 GCA_027483385.1 Alphaproteobacteria bacterium | reverse complement strand
GGAGGGATGGCAATGATGGACTAATTTACTGTGCTAATGACCAGCGTTAATTGCTAAATTTATCTGTTAATTAGCGCTGGTCTAAATGAGTAGTTTTCCCTACTAATAATGAACACCACCGTCTCTTCTAAGCTTCCTTCGTTATATTATCGCTTTTTTCCGGATTTTATTGAGAGCGAAATTCCTGCTGAAACCATCGCCACCTGCGATGATTGTATGTTGTGTCGACAATCTCCAAACCCCTTCATTAATACCAAATGCTGTACCTATTATCCCCAAATGTCTAATTACCTCATTGGGGGTTTATTACAGGATTCAGGATGGACTGAGGGAAAAAAACGCATGAGTGCGTTGATAAAATCACGAAAAGGGGTTACTCCCTACGGCCTGATTCGCCCCAAGGGATACGATTTGTTGGATCAAGAATTGCGCTCTTTGCATCCTACCGATACAGGTTGGACTCAGATGGAGGTCGAGGCGCTCCGGTGCCCCTTTTATGACAAAGGGCAGTGTACGGTATGGGCGTATAGAGAGCACTGTTGTTCTACCCATTTTTGTTTTTCAGTGGGAGGAAAAAAAGGAAAACAATTTTGGTCGTTATTGAATGATTACCTAATTCTAGTCGAAAAAGAATTGTCTAAGTATGCTTTGTATCAGTTGGGTTGGGAGGCTGATAAGCTATTGTTGGAGAAGCCTGATTGTCGAAACATATTAATAGACAATCCATTAGGTGAAATCAATGAGGAACATTATGCGGCACTTTGGGGAAAGTGGACAGGTCGGGAAGAACAACTTTATGCGGCTTGTTACGAGATTATTTCTCAACTTGATTTAGATACTTTTGAACGCATCATGGGGGTAAATCACCAAATATATTTGGCAAAATTGACGCATTCAAAAACCCAGTTTCAAGTTCCTGACATTCCTGAATTTTTAATTTATAATCGCAAAATAGACACTGAGACCACAAAAGAGGGTGACATTCGTTATTTATCCTCAGGTACCCACGTGGTTGTTTCCCCATTGATCCATAAATTGGTTGAAAAATTTGACGGAACTCGCACTTACCACAGCTTATCTTCTCTGTTTATTCCCTTTGGCATCGACTTTCAGAAAGACTATCTTTTGATGTTATATCTAAATAACATATTGATTCAGAAAGAGGCTTAGTAGCTGAAAACCGAGAAATGTAAAACCGAGAAACTGAAAAATGTATTGTAACGGCGTAACGTACAAGCAGGTTCTCAAACCAGCCTTGAAAGCCAGCATACGTTTGAAATAGGAATCCAGGAAATAATAAAGAGGAATTGGGCTTATCAGAAGTTTTGCTTTAATTTAATACGTTACAATTACATTTTAACTGGGCTTATTGCCGTAATTATCTTTAGTCATGAATTTTGATGCAAATCAAACCTTTAAGCTTTCCCCCCGTCAGGTATCTTCTAGCCTTGACAATGAGACTATTATCTTGAATCATGATGCGGGGATTTATTATGATCTTAATGAGGTAGGAACCTTTATATGGGAGCAACTCCAACAAAAACCTTCAACACTTGCAGAACTTAAAAATGCTGTCTTGGAAGAATTTGAGGTAGAAGAGGCTACTTGCGAGAATGATATCAAGTCGCTCCTAATGCAATTGATGGATGAAAAACTGGTGGAGACGTTTTAAAAAATGGCTTGCTCTTCCGAACTCGGATAAGTGGCTTCTGCTTCAGGCAACAGCAGTTTTATTATTGATAAAATTAGGCCTTAAGCTGTTATCTTTCAAAACTTTCAAAACAGTTTATGCGCATTGCATTGCTAACCCTGCTGCCAAAAACTACCCAACATCATACATACAACAGTTGGTTTGGAGCATAAGTGTGGTTAGCTCCGCGCTTCCGCTATCTATATTGTGCCTTCCTCAAGCATTGGCGGTAAAATTTTTTTTACGAGGCGATGACTGCTTTGTTTTGAAAATCGGTGTGGCTAATCCGGTGCAACAATTCAGTGCCCATGCGTGGGTTGAAAAAGAAGGGAAAATTGTCATTGGCGACGTGCCGAACGTGAGTTACGTTCCGCTGTGGGATTGGAATTAAACATAATTATCAACATAAAATTCAAAAGGGTGAAGTATAAGGTAAATCTAGATTTATTCTAAACTTGCAACCCATTTTTTACTCGTTACAAACCAATTGCAAAATGCTTTATCGGGCATATGATTTAACCATTGATTCAGATATAGATCTTCAGTTGCCTGCGGCAAAAGGGGAAGTAGATATTGTGTTGAAAGAAACGCAGTTCACCTTGCCAAAATTGCATCAAACCTTGATTTATAGAAAAGGAGTACGCGCCCAAGTTGGTCAAAATGACACGTGTATATTCCTGCATTGGCCAGAATTGGCTAATTTTAAAATGACAGGCGGAAGGGTGTTGGAATATGAAAAATTGCCGGATGATGAAGATGTATTCAGACTTTTTGCCCTCAGCGAAGCCCTGGGAGTGGTGTTGTTTCAGCGGAATCTTTTTTTATTACACGGAAGCGCAGTGCAGGTAGGTGCAAAGGCAACCGTATTTATTGGCCGCCCTGGTGCGGGAAAATCAACTACTTTGTCGGCATTTGCACAGCAAGAACACGCTATTTTGAGCGATGACCTTACCGCGATATGGTTTGATGGCGCTGGCCAGCCTTTTGTACTTCCGGGTTTTCCACAGGTAAAGATTTGGGAAAGTGCGGTAGACAATCTGGGGTTTGATAAAAACCTTTTACAACCGGCCTTTGAGGGGCATAATAAATTTTTGTAT
>JAIXUT010000119.1 GCA_027483385.1 Alphaproteobacteria bacterium | reverse complement strand
TTCATTTTGGAACTCCAAGCGAACTGGCGGAGGGAGATGGAAGGGCACTTCAAGCTTCCGCCTGCCACACCGTTGGTGGTGGCACGCCCGCTGCCGCTCGCCACGCCGCTGGCGGCGTTCATGCCGAAGGGCGAATGACGAACAAAGAGGCTCGCGCGCAAGCGCGGGCCCGAAATTTTTACCGCCTGCGTTGTTGGGGATTGGCGCGTCGCTTGAGGTACGCTGCCTGCGCCCAACTTGGGCTCTCCTCGCAATGACACATTCCCGTGCACTACCCCACACTCCCCTCAAGCGAAATGGCCAACAGCTTTTGCGCTTCCACGGCAAACTCCATCGGCAGTTGCTGCAACACTTCCTTGGCAAAGCCGTTCACAATCATGCTCACGGCATCTTGTTCGGAAAGGCCGCGCTGGCTGCAGTAAAACAGTTGGTCGTCGCTAATCTTGCTGGTGGTGGCTTCGTGTTCGGCGGTGCTGGTGGCGTTTTTCACCGTAATGTAGGGGATGGTATGGGCGCCGCATTGGTCGCCAATCAGCAGGCTATCGCACTGGGTAAAATTACGGCTGTGGTGGGCGCCCGCGCCGATATCCACCAGCCCACGGTAGGTGTTGTCGCCGCTGTCGGCACTGATGCCCTTGCTGATGATGATGCTGCGCGTGCGGGCGCCGCGGTGAATCATTTTGGTGCCCGTATCGGCGGCCTGTTTGTTGCGCGTCAGGGCCACACTGTAAAATTCGCCCACGCTGTCATCGCCCTGCAAAATGCAGCTGGGGTACTTCCAGGTAATCGCGCTGCCGGTTTCGACTTGTGTCCAGCTAACCTTGCTTTTTTTACCCGCGCACAAGGCCCGCTTGGTCACGAAATTGTAAATCCCGCCCTTGCCGTTGGAGTCGCCCGGATACCAGTTTTGGACGGTGGAATATTTAATTTCGGCGCGTTCGTGGGCGATGAGTTCCACCACCGCCGCGTGCAGCTGGTTTTCATCGCGCTGGGGGGCGGTGCAGCCTTCAAGGTAGGAAACATAGCTGCCTTCCTCGGCAATAATTAGGGTGCGCTCGAACTGCCCCGTGTTGCGCGCATTGATACGGAAATAGGTGGAAAGCTCCATCGGGCAACGCACCCCTTTGGGCACGTACACAAAGCTGCCATCGGTAAACACCGCGCTGTTCAGCGCCGCGTAGTAGTTATCTGCCACGGGCACCACGCTGCCCAAATACTTCTGCACCAGTTCGGGGTAGCTTTTCACCGCTTCAGAAATTGGGCAGAAAATCACCCCTGCTTTGGCCAATTCTTCCCGAAACGTGGTGGCGACACTGACACTGTCGAACACCGCATCGACCGCAATGCGGCTGCTGGCGGGGGTGCCCGTTTTCACGCCCGCCAGAATTTCCTGCTCGGCCAGCGGGATGCCCAGTTTTTCATAAGTCCGCAGAATTTCGGGGTCGATATCGGCCAGGCTTTGCGGCCCATCGGCCATGCTTTTGGGTACGGAGTAATAGGAAATGGCTTGGAAATCGATAGGCGGCACTTCGGCCTTTTGCCAGGTGGGCACAGGCATATTTTGCCATTGCTGCAGGGCCTTCAGACGCCAGTTCAGCAGCCATGCAGGCTCGGCCTTTTTGGCACTTAAAAACCGCACGGTTTCGGCGCTTAAACCAGGGGGTGCGGTCTCACTTTCAATCGCCGTTTCAAAGCCGTATTTGTAGCCACTGCCAAGCTCTTCCAGGGTCTGGAGCGTTTCTTGCAGTTCTTCACGGATTTGTGGGGCCTGTTGCATGGTCTTTCCATGACATATTTTGAAAGAAATAAAAACACCAAACGGGGTGGGTTTTTTGGGAATTGCCACTCAGTCAAAAAGCGGTGTCATCCTGAGCGCAGCGAAGGAGCCAGGTGTGATGCTTCGCGCGTGCATGTTAGGCACAACGCAGCCTTTTAATCTTTTTTTTAAAAGACCTGGGTCCTTCGCGTTGCTCAGGATGACAATCCCTTCATTTCAAGTTAAAGTTCAGGATGACCTTCTCCTTGCACCCCCAACTTGCCGCCGATTGCCACGTGGTCGGCGATCTCCCCATCTGCCGCGTGTTGCTGAATGCCCAGTTTTCGCAGTTTCCGTGGCTGATTTTGGTGCCCATGCGCACCGGCTGCCGCGACCTCACCGACTTGCCGCCGATGGATTACCCCTTGGTGATGGATGAAGTGGCCTTTGTGCACGATAAGTTAAAGGCCCTGAGCAAGCCCACCAAAATGAACGTGGGCGCCATTGGCAACATGGTGCCGCAGCTGCATATTCACATCATTGCCCGCTTTGAAACCGATGAAGCCTGGCCCAAACCCGTCTGGGGCCATGCGCAGCCCAAACCTTATAGTGGGGTGGAGGCGGCGATGCGGGCGGCGGAGTTAAAAGAGTTGTTGGAGATATAAAAATGTTATCCCCGCCACGAATGGCGGGGATTTTTTCGCAACGAGCAGCTAGGTCATTCCACCCAGCTGCGCGGAAATTCGATATCGACAACATAAATGCGTTTGTTGTCTTCTTCGCAAAAGCGCCAAAAGGTGGCGATTTCCGCGATTGTGGCCAAGCGGTAACGATGCTTGGGATTTTCGAATTTCACGGTGTTCGGGTCGGGCTGCAGGCCTTCAATCAGGTTGATTTCGGTGGCAACCACCCGAATTTGCTCCTTCGTCATGAGCGGGTACTGTTCGTACACCGGCATGACGATGTAACGCTTACGCACTGTCGGCAGCCCAGCGGCTGCCATCAGGTAGCCCTCCTTGAATTCATCCGTCACCCAGCTTCTAAGGTGGCTCATGATTTCGCGCCGCATGACGGGGTCGGGGAACTCCATGATCGGGTAGTTGGGCACCTGACCCGTGCGTTTGGAAGATGCCACAAAGGCGCGTCGCATAACGGGGTCGGGGAACAGATACTCGACCGGAATTTGCCGCCCGATGGGCCGGATGCACAAAAATCCGTCCGTATCCAAGTAGTTGACGGTAAACGTCACGTTCCGGCTATCCTTGCGGCGCCAGCGTTCCAGGTAGTGCCGTGCGGTGCCCCACACCAGCACCACCACAATGGCAAAAAACAAGAACTTTAAGATATCGGCGGTGACTTGGATGCCGAGGTCATAGACAATCCGGCTAACCGGGTGGCCGAACAGTGTGAGTTCGGTTGCAGGGGAAGGGGTGGCCATGGTGGGCTCCTTAAAGAAACGGTAAAATTAATATGTTTGTATACTAAACTAACCGTAGTTGCAATAACTCTTGACGAAATAACCTAAAAACTCCACACCACCCCCATGCTGCAAGGCCATCTTACCGTAAAAGAACTTACCCCGCCGCCGCCGGTTGCGGCGCATGTGCCCTTGCCACGCATCAAAATTGGCGCCCATACGCTGGAAAACAACGTGGTGCTGGCGCCAATGACCGAGATTACCGATCGGCCCACCCGCTTATTGAATAAACGCTTTGGCGCGGGGTTGGTCGTCAGCGAAATGATTGCCGCCGAAGGGGTGGTACGTGGTGCCACGGTCGCTGCGCAAAAGGCCACTTTCGACCCCCGCCAGGGCATCCATAGCGTGCAACTGGCAGGGGCAAACCCAGTAAATATGGCCGCCGCCGCCCGCACCAACGAACTGGCAGGGGCCGAAGTGATTGATATAAACCTGGGCTGCCCCGTCAAAAAAGTGGTGAACTGCATGGCGGGCAGTTACCTCATGAAGGAGCCCAACCTGGTGCGCGAAATTGTCAGCCGCATCGTGGATACGGTGAAAGTGCCCGTGACCCTGAAAACCCGCCTCGGCTGGGATGAAGCCCGCAAAAACGGCCCCGAAATTGCCAAAATTGCCGAAGATTGCGGCGTGCAGCTGCTGGCCATCCATGGCCGCACGCGCGCCCAGATGTACACGGGCAGCGCCGACTGGGCTGCGGTGCGGAAAATTAAGGAAGCCGTGAACATTCCGGTGCTGGTGAACGGCGATATTGAAACCCCCGAAGATGCCGTGAAAGCCCTCGAACTTTCGGGCTGCGACGGCGTGATGATTGGCCGCGCCACCTACGGCAAACCGTGGCTTTTAGGGCAGGTGGCCCATTATTTTAAAACGGGCGAACACTTGCCCGCGCCCGATTTGCACCAGCAGTACGAAATTGTGCGCGAACACGTGGCCTTGGCTGTGGAATTGTACGGCGAGTTTAGCGGCATCCACCACATGCGCAAGCATATTGCCGGCTACACCAAAGGCTTGGTGGGTGGGCGTGAACTGCGCATGATGCTGAATGAAATTAACGACGCCGAGGTGCTGTGTGCCGAGCTGGCCAAGCTTTACCAAAGTAATCAGCAGCGTAGCAGCGAACTGCCTTCGGCCTAATTTTTAAACTGCCTGCACTTCCTGCACTTCGGGCAGATACTGCCGCAGCATGGTTTCAACGCCCGCTTTCAGAGTTGCCGTACTGCTGGGGCAGCTGCTGCAAGCGCCGTGCATTTCCAGGTACACAATCCCGTTCTCAAAGCCCCGAAAGACAATATCGCCGCCATCTTGCGCCACGGCGGGCCGCACCTTTTCTTCCAGCAGCTCCTCAATGCGGGCCAGCAGGGCAGGGTCGGCGCTGCTGTCGCCCAGCATCGGGGCGGCAGCAGGGGCTTTGCCCTGAAGCACAGGGTCACCACTTTTAAAAAATTCTTCCAGCACCGGCACCAAGGCTTCGTTAATTTCCTGCCAACTGAGGCCTTCTTGCCGGGTAATTGTAAAAAAATCGCTGCCCACAAACACCGCCACCACCCCCTTGGCCCGAAACATCCGCCGCGCCAGTGGGCTGCGTTCTTCGGCACTTTCGGGGGTGGGGAAATTGGCCGAGCCGCCTGGAATTAAAAGCCGCCCGACGTTGTACTTCAACGACTGCGGATTGGGCGTTTTTTCGGTGCGGATTGTCAGTTCTTCTTCCATAAGGCTGTGTAGAGCTTTTGGCTGCGGCGCTCAACCCCATTAAAAGTAGGGGAATAGAGCTATTAAGTTTTGTGTCATCCCTGCGAAGGCAGGGATCACGGATAAATTGATCGCCTTGCTCATGAAGTTGACAACCTACCCGAGGAGATCCCTGCCTTCGCAGGGATGACACGTCAAGATTTTTACCCCACCCGTGCCGCCAAAGCCGCCCGAATGAAATCATCCAGGTCGCCGTCCAGTACCGCCACCGTGTTGCTGGTTTCAACGCCTGTGCGCAAGTCCTTCACCATTTGGTAGGGTTGCAGCACATAGCTCCGAATTTGGTGGCCCCAGCCAATCTCGGTTTTGCTGGCCGAAAGTTTATCTCGGGCCGCCTGCTGCTTTTGCAGCTCCAGTTCGTACAGTTTGGCTTTGAGCAAGTTTAGTGCAATCTCGCGGTTGCGGTGTTGGCTTCGATCCTGCTGGCAGGCAACAACCGTGTTGGTCGGCAGGTGGGTGAGGCGTATGGCGCTGTCGGTCTTGTTCACGTGCTGGCCGCCCGCGCCGCTGCTGCGGTAGGTATCCACGCGCACTTCACTCATATCGATATTAATTTCAATACTTTCATCCACTTCGGGGTAGACAAAGACACTGGCAAAGCTGGTGTGGCGCCGCGCATTGCTATCAAAGGGGCTAATCCGCACCAGGCGGTGCACGCCACTTTCGGTTTTGGCCAGGCCGTAGGCAAACAGCCCTTCAAATTTGAGCGTGGTCGATTTGATTCCCACCTGGTCGCCCAGCGCCTCATCGAGCAGGCTTACCGTAAAGCCGCTGCGCTCGGCCCAGCGGCTGTACATGCGGGCCAGCATTGCGGCCCAGTCGCAGCTTTCGGTGCCGCCCGCGCCGGCATGAATTTCCATAAAACATGCCGCGCCGTCCAGTTCGCCGCCCAGCAAGCACTGGGTTTCGAGGCGTTGCGCTTGCGGTAGCAACACGGCAAGCAGGGCTTCGGCTTCCTGCGTACTGGCCGCGTCGGCTTCAGTGGCGCCAAGTTCCAGCAGGGTTTGCGCGTCGCTGAACTGGTCGGCAATC
>JAIXUT010000098.1 GCA_027483385.1 Alphaproteobacteria bacterium | reverse complement strand
TATTTCTTTAGGTGGTACATGCACAAACATGGCCACCGACCACACCATATCTAGCTTTGTTAGATTAAACGGCAGCGCAGGAGAATTAAAAAAATCGGCCTCGGCAAAGTAAGGGCCGTAGTCCTTGGTAGCAATAGATAAAAGCCCAGGGCTGACATCGATACCATAGGCTTCCGCGCCGCGGCGGCGTAGTTCGCCAACATCGCGGCCAAACCCGCAACCTACATCAAGCACAACCTGCCCCTTTAAATTTAATCTATCCATAAACTGCCACACGCTGGCGTTACGTTCGGCAGCTGGTTTTTGTTCCTTTTCCCAGAAGCGTTCGGCGCCCAGAGGGTTTTGGTAAGTTTTGGTGGTGGGGTTACTCATTTCAGCTCCTTTAGCACGCGCCGTACTTCGTTGCGGTCATCGAAGGGCAGCACCTCGCGGCCAATAATCTGGCCCTGTTCGTGGCCTTTGCCCGCCACTAATATCACATCGTGCGGGCTGGCGGCGGTCAGGGCGGTTTCAATCGCTATGCGGCGGTCGGCAATGTTTTGCACTGCGGCGTGGCCGCCCGTACCCGCGTGTACCTGGGCGCGGATGGCGGCGGCATCTTCGGTGCGTGGGTTGTCGTCGGTGATGATGACGCTGTCGGCCAGCGCAGCGGCAATCCGCCCCATGAGGGGCCGCTTGGTGGCGTCCCTATCCCCACCGCAGCCGAATACCACATGCAGTTTGCCGCCCTGCGGCACCACGGGCCGCAGGGCTTGCAGGGCCTTTTCGAGTGCGTCGGGTTTGTGGGCGTAATCCACCACAACGGCAGGTTGCTTGGCCGCTTCGGCTGCATTGCCACGTACCAGTTCCATGCGGCCTGGCACACCCGTGACCTGGTGCGCGGCGGCTTTCAGTTGTTCCCAGGGCAGGCCAGCGGCCACACAAAGCCCCAGTGCCATCGCCAAATTTTCGGCCTGAAAGCTGCCGAGTAGCGGGAGGTTGAGTGGTTCCGGCGCGGGGCCGTATTTTAAATTCAGCTGCAGACCGTGGGCGTTGGCTTGTACAATTTCCGCCACCAGTTCGGCGTTGCGGGTGCCAACACTTAGGAGCGGGTTACCGCGTTGCTTCACCACCCCAAGCACTGGCCACAGCTCTTCGCGGTTGCTGTTGATGACCGCCGTGGCGCCACTTGGCAAAACTTCCGTAAACAGCCGCAATTTGGCCTGAAAATATTCGGCCAGGTTGCCATGAAAATCCAGGTGGTCTTGGCTGAAATTGGTGTAGCCTGCGGCGCTGAAAGTGGCGCCATCGGCGCGGCGCAAGGCCAGCGCGTGGGAAGAAATTTCCATCGCGCAAAAGCCCATGCCTTGCGCGTGCAACTGCTGCAAGATTGGGTGTAATTTGAGGGCCGTTGGGCTGGTGAAGCCGGTGTAATCATGGTCGTAGTCGCTGTCGGTGCGCATCACGCCCAGCGTGCCGATGCTGGCACTGCTTACCCCACACCCCGCCGCCAGTTGGCGGGCAAACCAGGCCACGCTGGTTTTGCCGCTGGTGCCCGTGACGCCCACCAGAATTTTGGGTTGCAACGGCGCCTGCTGCTTGGCCCACGTTGCCAGTACCAGGCCAGCATCGGGAACCTTTACAATCCCTGGCCCCGTCACATCGGAAATGATGAGCCCCACGCCGTGCGCAGCGGCATCGGCCAGCACGGCGGCAGTTTTGTTGGGGGCAATGCGGCTATCCCACACCAGCACCTCGCCTGGTTGCAGCAGGCGGGTGTGCTCGCGCACCGTGCGGGTGCCGATGGTGGCCAGTATTTCGGTCAGCCAGCGTTCCATCAGTCGTGTCCAGTATCTTCAACGGGGATATTGCGCACGCCTGCAGCCAGGCCACTGCGGGTGCGGAGGTCGGTAAGGATATACGCGGCGTAAGGGTCGCTTTCGGTGCGCTTGGCGCGGGCCAGCGTGCGGCGGAAGGTTTCGATTTCGGGCATGTAGGGTGGCAGGGCAATCACTTGGGTAAGGTCGCGGAAAAACGCCCCGACGGCCGGGGCGGCAATCCGCCCGCCCGTTTCGTAACCCTTGATGGGTTCATCCACCATAATCAGCGCCACGTAAGCCGGGTCTTTCATGGGGATGGCGGCGACAAAGCTGACCAGGTTTTTATCTTTCAAGTACCCGCCGCTGGGGCCAATTTTTTCGGCCGTGCCGGTTTTGCCGCCGATATCGTAGCCTGCGAGCTGTGAACTGCGGCCGCTGCCATTGAGCACCACATCGCGCATCAGCATGTGGATCTCATCCAATATTTGGGTGTTGGAAATCACCATCCGCGCGGTAATCTGCTGGCCACTGGGGGCCACGCCGCCTTTCAGGACACTTGGCGGAAGGTACAGGCCATCGGCCAGTGTGGCGGTGGCAGCGGCCATGTGCAGGGGGGTCACGCTCATGCCGTGGCCGAAGGCGATGGTAAAGGTTTGCACGCGGCCCCAATTGGTGGGGGCGCGCACGCGGCCCACTTCGGCAATGCCGGCTTCCAGGGGTTCCAACAATCCAAGCTTGCCTAAAAATTCTTCCTGCGCTTTGGGGCCGCCCAAATCGGCAATTTTAGCTGCGCCGATGTTGGAGCTGTAGCGCAGCACCTCTTCGGCCGTCAGGATCGCTTTTTTGGCGCGGTAATCGCGGATGGTGAAGCGGCCGATTTGCAGCGGGAAGCGGGCATCAATTTTGGTCTCGGGCGTAATGGCGCGGTTCACCAAGCCCTGCGCGATGGTAAAGAGCT
>JAIXUT010000233.1 GCA_027483385.1 Alphaproteobacteria bacterium | reverse complement strand
CGCCTCCTCCTACGCTTACCTCAGTCGGAATTTTCCAACCTGTTGGAATTGTGCCGTTATCACCCACCACGACCGAACCGCCGTTGTTTTGGCCGAAATCAGCGACATAGGCACTGATTGCCTCGTTTTTGATAAGCGGCCGGCTAAGTGCCACGGTTGCCACGTTTCCCGAAAGTGTCCCCGAACCAAGTTCGTTAAAACCTCCGTCCTCGTTGATGATATTGTCGTACACTAGCACAACAGAGCCGTTGGCGCGAACGGACATAACTTGTACCGATTCGCTACCCGCAAACGCTCCGTCGATGATGTATGCTAGTTGTTCGTAGGCCATTAGTGTACCACTTTTAAAAGGTCGCCAGTTCGATAAAATGCCCCAATGGTAAGCCCTGCCGTTACAGCAGCGGCGTTGTCGGCGTATTCAGGTAGGCCCACAACGTGAAGTTTGGAGGTTGGGGCGGTGGTATTAACGCCTAAGTTACCATTCATAAAGGCGTAAAATAGCCCATTGAACTCGAAAGGAACAGGCGCAGTGTCGGCATCGTTGGAAGCAGACAATAGCACGCCAGCCGAACCAAAGGCATAAGGCCGAAACTGAAAGTTTTGGTTTGTTCCTGTTTTCACCACAAGTTTGTGTGCGGCACTTGCAACTCCAATTCCTACATTGCCCGAACTCGTAGCGAAATATGCATTTGTCGTGCCCCTCAAATCTCCAGTTACATCCAATTTGTAAACGGGTGAGGTATTGCCAATGCCGACGCTGCCGCTTGATGTTGCGAAATTGGCCCCCAAGGTCGAGCGAATATCCCCCGTAACATCCAATTTGTAAGATGCCGACGTATTGCCAATCCCCACGCGGTTTGCGGCAATGGTTGCCAAATATGCCGATGAATCAGCACGAAATGAGCGGGCTACGTCAAGGCCGTATACGGGTGAAGTTCTGCCGATTCCGACCAATCCGTTGGTTTTTATGACCATTCGAGTAGTCGGAAAGTTGTTGGTTGGGTCAGTAGCAAAGGCAAATTCCCTAGACCAAAAACTAAGCGGAATAAAACTTCCAAGCGTGTCAGTTGTGGTGATAAAGTTGCCTTGAATATTAGTAACGTTGCCGTAACTGCGAATCTGAAACCCTATCCCGTAACCCAGTCTCCCAAGTTCCTCCCCCGAATCTTGCAGCCTAAATATGTGATTATAGTTTTCGTAGTAGGTAGTAGAATTACTCGCTCCTAGCTTGATACCAACCTTTCCATTTTTGCGGTATATCCTTACGTCCGTTGAGGTGGTATCAGCAAACACCGTTGCCCCGATTCGATAAGCACTTGCGCTTGCTGCGCCAATTACGTGCAGCGGATAGTTTGGCGTAGTAGTCCCTAATCCAATCTTTCCCGAACTCAGGAACAAATTGGATTTATCAAGCACGCCCGTTGTCTTGAAAAACGGAATATAATTGGCGGCTGCAAGCGAATCCGCGCTAACGCCCGCCGCGCCGCCCGTTATGAATGTAACAAGGCGCTGCATCAATGCTCGATGCAGCGCCCCCGTAATTTGCTTATTGTTGTTGGTGGTAATCGTGTTGTTGATGTACTGCCGCATGGTCGCCTCGTTGATGATTTGAGCGCACGCGTTGGCGGTCAGGGCTACTGCAAACAGTAGCACCATCCAGAACTTACGTGTTGTGGTCGTCGTTGTAGTCGTTGTTATAGTCGTGACTGATACCATATTCTGTGTCAAATGCCGTTACTTCTAGTGCTGAATCGGCAGGCGCGTTTTCGTAGGTAATAGAAAGGTCGTCGGTCAGTCTCTCACAATGAATGAACGTCGTCAAACTCGGTTCAATTCTTATCCATCTCCTCCACCTTGCGACTGACCGACTCGGAACCCTTGCCGCATCCTCTCCCAAAAACGCCTCAATTCCTGCCCTTACTTTGCGCTTATCGCCGTCGTTCCAAATGGTTAGTTCGTACTCTCCGGCGGGCAATGCGCCCTCTTTTCCCTTAATAAGTGCCTGAATTTCGCTAGAAACCAATATTACTTCCAAGCCGTACCAAAAACCCGTCAGTATGACCCGCCCGTAACCCGTTGGAAGATAGGACGGTAGCACGTACCGACCCTTATTGTTGCGGTCGTCAATTTCGACCAAAGTTGCGGTCGCGTTCCATGTTTTTTGCCAATTCGGAACGCTTGCCTCCGAATACTCGCCCTCGACATAAAACGCTTCTCCGTCAATCCAGACGTGAGAGTGTTTGAGCCATAGTCGCATGACAGCATGATAGTATTCATCCTGCGCGGGCACTTGCAGTTCACGCGTGCGTTCAATGGCCGTTACCGTACGACGGTACTCCCCTGATAGCAGTTTCGATCGGTTTTCAAGCGTTCGCCCCTTCGGAAAGTGCGCGTGCATCTGCAAACGGATGCGCTGCGTAAGTCCCGCCTCCGCGTAGTCGTAGCCGAACACGTCGCCACGGTCGGCGACTTCGAGTACTTTTGTGCCTACCGCGTTTGCCGTGACGGTGATATTATTGCTGTACAAAATATGCGTGAAGCAGTCGAGTTTGATGTTGTAAACGCCCGCCGAAAGTCCCGCGAAATTT
>JAIXUT010000014.1 GCA_027483385.1 Alphaproteobacteria bacterium | reverse complement strand
TGGGGATTGCGGCTTCTGCTGCCATGCTTGTAGATTTCAAAAACTTCAATGTACAAGCGTTTAATGCTCAATGGTTTAAAGAGCGATTCGGTAATTCTTCAAAGATAGCCCAACAGGTTTATCAGGCCTATTTTGAAAGCTTTGAGGTAAATGACAAAACTGGAACGCCCATCTTAATGGATGGTCAGATCAATGGTTTAGCTGCCGGAATTTTGAGTGAATTAAAGTGGCAATTGACAGATTCTGTACAGTATCAGGCCTTATTAAAAAAGAAACACCAAGAAACGGATGAAAGTAAATGGATAAAATCTGCCATTGGCGATATGCTATCGGGTAATTTGACCAACAAAGAATTATTACAAAGGGTGATCCGTCAGAAAAATGGGTTGTTAAAAGCCGAAAACATGGCGCAGCAAATCGAGAATAACGCGTTTTTCTTGACTGATTTTGCGGCCCATTTAAAGATTATGCTAGGCCTGAACGCGTGGCTTGAAAACTGCCTTGAAGCCAAAATCGCCGCCGATGAACACAATCTAACAAAGACAAAAATCCACATGCAAAAAGCATTGGAGTGCTTCTCGGTAATAAGAGAAGGTCAACGATTGAAAAGTCAGGGTGAAAAATGGCGAAACTGGTACCGAGGAGATAAGAAAATGAATCTGCCGAGTAAAGAAAACCTGACAACATCGGTTGTAGAAATTTTGAAATAATCCATGAAACAATCTGCTTATAAACCTCTTTTTTTACTGTTCATTGGCCTATGGCTGAGTGATTTAAAGTCTATTGCCCAAACAAAACCCATTGGCACCGAAGCCATTGCTGAACTTGCCGTTGAGCGTGGTTTGAAAGAAATTGACTTGGGTATTTATGGAGGTACGCTCTTTATGCACGGCTTGAGTGAATTGGCGGTGCTGCAAAAAGACCCCAAAAACCTGAACCGAGCTATTGAGCTGTTTGGTAAATTCAAAACCAAAGAAATCAAAGGACGCGGGAGTTTTATCAGTTACGAAGCCGGCGGCAGCGGCGTGGCCTATCTAAATTATTTGAAAAAGTCGGACAAACTGAAAGAACAGGCTGAGGAGTATGCCGACAAAATGTTCAAAAATCAAAAACGTACTTCCGAAGGATTGATGACCGCCCCGTGGCTAAAAGACAGTCTCGACCAATTCATGATCGATTGTGCCTTTGCCGTGACCCCTTACATGCTCTACGCTGGTCTGAGCATGAACAGGCCCGAATATCTTGATCTGGCCGTTTTTGAGACCTTAGAAATGTTTAAAATCCTCAAAGACCCCAACGGCCTGATTCACCAAGGGCGGGGCTTTCAGGGATTGGGAAAGATTTCGGAAGACAACTGGAGTCGGGGAAATGGCTGGGGCGCTTTTGCATTGGCGTTTTTGGTACGGGATTTGCCCGATACCCACCCTCGGAAAAAAGAAGTAAACGACCTTGCCAAAAACTTCTTTACGGCCATTTTAAAATATCAAAATCAGGAAGGTTTGTGGAATCAGGAAATGACCGAACACACCTCTTTTGTCGAAACTTCAGGTAGCGGACTGATGCTCTTTGGATTGGGAATTTGTCTCGAAAAAGGCATCCTTGATAAAACTTATTTGCCGCAATTCATCAAAGGATTGAGCGGTTACACATCTTACATCACGCCCGATGGCTCCATCAGCAACGTTACGATAGGCTGTTTATGCCCCGGCAAAGGCACAAAAAAGGATTACATCAAACACGCATGGAAACTCAACGATATTCACGCGTTTGGTCCGGTGGTGTTGGCCTTTACGCAGGCCGCCAAAATGGGTATCAAAGAAATTACCCCCGCCAAAAGCATAGGCTGTTACGTGACCGATTTTAACAAACCTATGAAACCGCAGGCCTACGTCAGATACATGCCCGAAGCCAACGAAAATATTTGCTGGGAAAACGACCGCGTTGCCTTTCGGGTGTATGGCCCGCCCGTCAAACACCGGGTGAGCAGCGGTATTGATATTTGGACCAAATCGGTGGATTATCCCATCATTTCCAAATGGTACAACGACAATAACATGGGCAAATCGTACCACGAAAATCACGGCGAAGGCAACGATTTCTACCATGTAGCGTACGGAAGAGGTTTAGGCGGCACGGCTGTTTGGCGCAACAGCAAACCTTTTATCTCTCAGCCTTATGCTACGCACAGAATTTTGAAAAATACCGAAGAAGAAATCGCTTTTGAACTCAATTTTGATTCTTGGGACGCAGACGGTATCAAGGTTAGCGAGAAAAAAGTAATCAGTTTGAAAATGGGGACGAACTTCTGCAAGGTGGTCAGCACGTTTACCACCAATTCCAAAGAACCTTTAACAATAGCTCTGGGAATTTCATATACCAACAAGCCCGAAATAATCAGTGACGCAAAAAAAGGCACCCTTACGTTATGGGAAACTTTTCAACTTGAAAACGGTGAGTTAGGTACAACAGTTAGGGTAAACCCTGCTGATTTTAAAGCATTTGCCGATTACGAAAAAGAAAAATATGTATTGGTAAAAGCTCAATCTGGCCGGCCCATTACCTATTACGTAGGAGCCGGTTGGAGCAAAGCACCGCAATTCAAAACGAAACAGGATTGGCTGGAATATGTAAATGCCGAAATTCCAAAAATGAAGTTTTAAAAAGAACAGTATGAAATTTTGCACATCGCTCATAGTTAGCTTTTACATTGGTTTATCC
>JAIXUT010000197.1 GCA_027483385.1 Alphaproteobacteria bacterium | reverse complement strand
TCGCGGTGGCTGACATACTTAAAGCTGTGGCACGCCATACACACTTGCGTGGCCACGGTGTAACCACGGTAAAGTTCGTCCTTATCCCAGCCCGCACGCAGGCCTTCAAAGCTCCAGTCCTTGCGGTGAGGCAATTCCACGCCGCCAGCCGCGTAGGTGAAAGGAGCTACCAGAGCTAGGGCCGCCAACAATAATTTCATGGTGTGGCTTCCCTTTAAATCGTTAACGGCACGGGTTTGGGTTTTTCTATTATCGCCAACACTGGCAGTGCGGCAAAGAAGCCGAAGTATACCGCCGTCGCCAGCGCCGAAAGCGTGGTGTAGGGCGCTTCGGCAGGCATCGCGCCAAGGTAGCCCAAAAACAGGAAGTTGGCATAAAATAGTACCAAGAGCGGCCGGAACAAGGGCCGAAAGCGCGCACTGCGCACGGGGCTTCTATCCAGCCACGGCAAAATGAACAGGATGAGAATGCTGGCAAACATCGCAAGCACGCCAAGCTCCTTGATTGGAATCGCGCGCAAAATGGCATAGAACGGCAGGAAGTACCATTCGGGCACAATGTGCGCGGGCGTCACCAATGGGTTGGCGGGAATGTAGTTATCGGGGTGGCCCAGCGCATCGGGCAAAAAGAACACCATGAAGGTGAACGGGATGAGGTACACCCCCAGCCCAAAAATATCCTTGACCGTGTAGTACGGATGGAAGGGGATGAAATCGTCGGCCTTGGATAAATCGATGCCCTGCGGGTTATTGCTTTTGTGATGATGCAGCGCCCACAGGTGAAGGAACACTACCGCCACAATTACAAACGGCAATACAAAGTGAATGGCGTAGAAGCGGCTTAAGGTTGGATCACCCACGCTGTAACCGCCCCAGAGCCAGATCACAATCTCGGGGCCAAAGAACGGGATGACCGAGAGCAGGTTGGTAATCACGGTCGCGCCCCAATAGCTCATCTGGCCCCATGGCAGCACGTAGCCCATAAAGGCAGTGGCCATCATGAGCAAAAAGATAATAATCCCAAGGCCCCACAGCACTTCGCGCGGCGATTTGTAACTGCCGTAATAGAGCCCGCGCGCAATATGAATGTACACCACAATAAAAAAGAAGCTGGCGCCCACCATGTGCAGATTCCGCACCAGCCAGCCCCAATGAATATCGCGCATGATTATCTGGATGCTATCGAAGGCGAGGTGAATATCGGGTTTGTAATGCATCGCCAAAAACAGACCCGTCACAATCTGCAGCACCAGCGCAATGCCTGCGAGGCTACCGAAATTCCACATATAGTTCAAGTTACGCGGGGTCGGGTAATCGGCCAGGCCATCCTTGATAAAACTCCCCAGCGGCAAACGGTCTTCAAACCACTGGCCAAAATTACGAATATCGTTTTCAACTTTTTGGGGTTTAAGCGAATGGGCCATGCTGAATGCTTCCGTTAGCCAACCCGAATGGTGGTCTCGTTGAGAAATTGATAGGGTGGCACATCTAGGTTTTTACCTGCTGGGCCTTGGGTCACGCGGCCACTTAAATCGAACTGGCTGCCGTGGCAGGGGCAGAGCCAGCCGTCACTCTTGCCGCCCTGCATTGGTACGCAGCCAAGGTGGCTGCAAATCCCTAGCACCACCAACCACTCGGGCTTTTGTACGCGTTCGGCGTCGGGCTGGGCCTGCATGGTGCTGGTGGCATCTTGGGCCTTGGCGGTAGCGATTTGCGCGGGGGTACGGTGCCACACAAACACGGGCTTGCCTTGCCACAAAAAGGTTTTCATACTGCCCAGGGGCACTTCGGCCAAATTAATATCCACTGTCGCCAGTGCTTCGGTGGCGCGGCTGGGCGACATGGTGCGCAAAAATGGCACCGCCACACAGGCAGCACCTGCCACCGCAAAGGCGGTGGTGGTGTTAATCAGCAGCTGACGGCGCTCGGCTGCGGGGTTGCCTATCGGTGCGTCATCATCGAGAAGACTGCTTGGCGGGTGGTTATTCGGGGTGTTTTCCATTGCTTAAACCTTGTTGGCAACCTTGTTGGGCCAACCTTATGCCACGCCGCCAAAAACTTGCAAGGGGCTTGCACCCACAGGTGCCAAAAGAAGTGACCTCCCTACGCAGGGAGGCCACAGTTCGCAGATTCAAGAGCTTTAAGCGTAGCGCCGATGAAGCTGTAACAAGTCGCTCGTTTGCCTGTTGGCGTTTGCCAACAAGATAGCAAGGCACCCAATCATAAAGATGGTTACAATAAAATCCATCTGGGTGGAATGCGAAAAACTCTTGCTTGCATGCAGCGTTAGCTCGCGAACAATACCAAGGACAAAAAGTCCCGAAATCCAAACGCCTTACTTACCCAACAGGATTTTCTTGCAGTAGGGATACTGCAGCCGCATGGCATCGAGCGCCACATGGCTCCCCAGCATTGAGGCGGCCAAAAGGTGAATAAAAAATTCGGGTTGTGACACCGATTTGTAAAACGCCCAGCCGATACTCGCGCCAAGCAACAGCAGCTGGGCTTGTGAAAATACTAGGGCGCCGCGAAAACGGAACATATTAGCCTCCTAGGCAAGGTGAATCTTGGATACGCTATTAACCCAGGCAGTACAGACCGTCAAACCATCATAATCTCTACCACCCCACCAAATTCAGCTTCCAGCAACCGCCATTGGCGGGCGCGGATGGCATCGGCCTTACTCACCACCACCACGCTGGGCAGCACCGCCAGCAGGGCCTGCAGCAGCAGTTTCAGGCTGCTGCCATCTTGGGCGTGCAGGCTTAACAGGCCCTTTTCGGCGGCGGGTATATAGGCCACGTCACACCCTGCTGCCCGCAGGACGCTAGGCAGGGCCGGCAGGGTCTGAGCCGCCGCATCGGCAATTTTTGGTATGACGACGGCCGCAACACAATCGCACACCTTGGCGGCGTGGCGCAGGGCCGCCAGCTCGGGCGCGCTTGGCACCTCCCCCACCGCCACCAGCGCCCAGGTGGTGCCACCTGCGGCCCCTTGCGGCCACTGCGCAATAGCCATTGCCAGACTGCTGCGGCTGCGCACCACGCGGGCGGCGGGCTGGTCGGCCATGGTTAGCCGCGGGCACCTTTAAAAATACGGCGGGTGGCGCGTTCATTCTCGCGGCGTTTAATGGTCTCGCGCTTATCTACAGTATTTTTGCCCTTGGCCAACGCCAGCCCAACTTTTACCACACCGTGGCGCCAATACAATTTGAGTGGCACCAAAGTCAGGCCCTGGGTTTCGCGGGCCTGTTTCAGCTTTTTAAGTTCGCTGGCGTGCATTAAAATTTTGCGGCTGCGGCGTTCATCGTAGCCCACCGCGCCCTGCACGTTGGCGTGCCGATAGGGCGCAATATGCGCCCCCACCAGCCACAGTTCGCCTTTGCTAAAGCTGGCGTAGGCTTCGTGCAATTGTCCACCGCCCGCCCGCAGGCTTTTTACTTCCGGGCCACTTAAAACCAACCCACCTTCGTAAAATTCCAGCAACTCGTAGTTATACCGCGCGCGGCGGTTTTCACAGATGGGGGGCGGGCCTTTGCTTTCAGTCATAATGCTGGTTTATGGCATAAACGATGAAGACTTGCAAAACTTTGGAGGTCTTCGTTAGGATTTGAACCCACGAATCACGCCCCTTACTTGGAATTGCAAACCGCCGCAGGCGCTGCAAAACCGTATTCGTGGTCTTAAATTTGGAGGCCGGAGTGGGATTTGAACCCACGAATCACGGTTTTGCAAACCGCTGTGTTAAGCCACTTCACCATCCGGCCATGAGTGGGTTCATAACCCAAAGTTGTTAGTTTTGCAAACCGCTGTGAGCCTAGATTTGCTTGGCCACTTCACCATCCGGCCATTGGTGGGTTCATAACCCAAAGTTATTATATTAAAATTTGTTGTGATTGTCATTCAGAGCGCAGCGAAGAATCCAGGTCTTTTAAAGTTTTTAAGACCTGGATTCTTCGGCTAAAGCCTCTGAATGACAGATACTTTTTATCATCTCAACATTCTCATTCCACCACCCCACCCACCCCTTCACATGCGTCGTGCCAGGAATCATGTGGCTTGCCTTGCAGCTTGCATCAGCTTCAGCGGCCATGGTGGTGCCCAGGGCGGCAGGGATGACGTTATCCCGCGCCCCCCACAACATCTGCAGGTGTAAGGGGTGTTGCAACGGTGGCAGCGGCGCGACCAATAGGCTCGGCACGCGGTGATGCTGGTTAATGAAATTTGGGTTCAAATTCCCTGCCACCGTTGTCACCCTCACCACATTGGACAAAGCGCGACCTACCCCGTAAGCCACAAATGCGCCGCCACTGAAGCCCACCAGTTCAACTTCTTGACCTTGCGCGAGAGATGCAACTAGGCTGGTGTAATCGCGCAAAACTTCAGGTGTAAAGCGCTCTGAAGTCCAGACAGGTTTGGTGCAGGCTGCAGTTAGGCTTACCCACTGGCAGGGGCGGCCCAGGTAAACCAGGGGCTGTTCGGTGGTATCGGCTATGGCCAGATTTAAACCTACTGGGGTGTGTGGCGTTGGGTTCAGACTCGGCAACCCTTGCGCCGAAAACGCGTTACCATCGCCTTCGATGTAAACCCGAAGCTGCCCCTGTCCTGCTTTGGTTAAAACCTGGATAGGTGCGCCGCCAATGGATGCCTGACTTGGCACCCACAAGGTTTGGGGGCCGAGCAATGCCTCAATTCTAGGCAGATTCGGTTGGCATGCGACCAAAACGCCACAGAGTGCGATACATATTACTCGGAGGTAATGGTTGGCACAATCTTGAAAATGCATGCTTTTCATGGGTTACCGCGATGATAACGGAAACCAGCCGATTTGACAGCAGGAAGCTGCTTCCTAAAGCTGAAATCATGATTCGTGAGCGCTTAAATTTTATTGTGATGCTGATGGCGAGCTTGCTGGCTATAGCAAGCCAAGTTGCCGCGCAACAGGGAAACACGGGCGCCGGAATTGCCCCGGTATTCACCAGCAACAGCGAACCTGCCAGTCGCATTCAAAACTTTACAGGGACAGCGCGCTGGGCAGTTGACACCGGCCCTGCTGTTGAAATTTCCAACACGGGCCCCGCGGTAATTAACATTCAGGCTGGCGGGATTGTCAGCAGTTCAGCCACCACCGGGACAATTGTCACGCGCGGCTTTAATGGCCTTACAGGCGTGACCATTAATAACAGTGGCAGCATTATCAACATTGCCGCCAGCTCGGCGATTTCGGCAACTGCCAGCAATGCCAATGGCAACCCCGTGAATGTAACCGTAAACAACACCGGCAGCATTATCGGGAACATTAATACGGGTGAAGGCAACGATGTAGTCACCAACAACGCTGGGGTGATTGTTGGCGGGATTAATCTGGGCAATGGCTTTAACTCAATCGACATTAACGGTGGTGCCGTGACGGGTAATATCGTCACCGGTGTTGACAGTGATAACTTCACCCTCAGCAATGGCGGGCTGGTGACGGGTCAGCTTAACATGGGCAATGGGTCGAACATTGGGACTATTATCAGCAGCACTTTAAACGGCAGCATCCTGATGGGTAACGATGACAATAATATTCTCATCCTGACCGATGCCTCCGTCAGTGGCTCCATCGACATGGGTAGCGGGGTTGGAGACCGCTTAAGCATTTCTGGTACGCAGGCCTTTACGACCCGTGGCAGTATTATTGATGCAGATGAATTCAATATTTCTGCGACCCGCGTTAACCTGCGACATGCCATTAATAATATTGGAAATTTACGGATCAGTGCCAACAGCACCGTAACCAGCAGTATCACCCAAGCGCTTGGTGGAAGCAGCAGTCTGGTGAATCGCGGCACGCTGCACCTTGCCGCGGGTACTAACTTTAGTGCCAATACAGCTGATTTTACCAATGGCGGGCGCCTGCTGGTGGATGTAAACAGCGCGGCCAACTTTGGCCAATTACGGCTTACGGGTGGCGGGATAACTGCCGCCAGCTACACCATTAATTTGCAAGGCGCGGGGTATATTACCAGCGGTACGACTGTGACTTTGGTTGATGCAGTTTCAGCAAGCACACTTGCGGCCAACAGCCTGACCAATCAGGGCCAACAAGGTGTCCATGGGTTTAGCCTCCGTACAGCCGATAGTGGCAACGATATTGAACTGGTGATCAGCCGCGTTTCGACCAGTAGCCTGGTCGGTGACATTGGCGGCAAAAACGCCGCTGATGCGCTTGAAGTGATGGGCAACGCTGCGCCCGATGAGCTTTTCACGGTGCAAAACGCCATTACCAACGCCACCACTGCCGACCAAGTGGACAAACTGGCCGAGTCGCTCACGCCGGCTATCGATGGCCTGGGCGCGGCAACTTTAGGGATGGTGCGGGCCACGGGGGTACAAATTTCCAACCGCTTGGCCAGCTTAAATAACACGCAATATGCCGGCACCTATGGCGTGGCCACGGGCATGGGCCTGAGCAGCAACCACATGTGGCTGGAAGGCTTTGGCAATGCGCAAACTCAAGATGACCTAAATACCGGCCCGGGCTACGAGGCCAACGGTTACGGGATTTCCTTGGGGTTTGATTCGGACGATTTCATTGACGGCCTGAATACTGGAATTGCCTTCAGCTACGGCATGGGAACAGTGACAGGCAACAGCGGGAATCAATCGAACGCCGATGTGACCAGTTTTCTAGGGACACTTTATGCTAGCACGGTGTATGACACTGGCATTTTCCTGCACACCCAGCTGGGCGCGGGCTGGAACGAGTACGACCTTACCCGCACCATCGGCGCAGGCGTGGGCAAGGCCACCGCCACCACCAGCGGCTGGCAAGGCAATGCCAAGGCCGAACTGGGGATTGATATTTTGCTGGGTAACCTAACAGTAACACCGGTAATCGGGGCACAAGGGACGTACCTGAATGTGGACGGCTACACCGAAACGGGTGGTGGTACAGCAGGGTTAACGGTGAAGCCCGAAGCGATGGCCACCGTTGACGCATCGGCCGGCGTGCGCGCCGCCTACACCGTAGCCCTGGCCGATGGCAGCACCGTACGCCCCATGCTGCGGGCCAGTGTGGTAAACCGCACGGGTGATAAGGCCTTAAACTCCACCAGCCAGTTCAGAGGCGGCGGCGCGGCCTTTAAAACCCCCGGGGCCGAGACCGAAAGCAGTGCCGTGGTACTTGGTGCGGGGCTACTGCTGGCCACTGCCGGCGGCACCGATCTCACCGCCGACTACGACGCCGAAATCCGGAGCAGCAGCCTGAACCATGTGTTTAAAATTAAGTCGCGGATGCCGTTCTAATTGATGACCGATATGACGGCGAATCGGCCCATCACGCTGCGCGGGCACCATCTGTTATGTTTTTTAAACTACAGCAGCAACGGTTATACTCCTGTGTTTGTCCAGAATTTTGATGCACTTTGTGCCCGCCTTTCGGCAGGGGAAGCCGCAACCCTGACTTGGCGGCCCGATAGCATCTGCCAGCCAATGCTGGGTGAACCAACTTGCCACTGCCACCAACCGCGCATTATGTGGCGTGATTTGCAGGGATTCATTGCCACCAGTTTGATATTACGGCGGTGGTGCTTCCCGCCCCGTATCATCCAGTTTACGCAGGCCGATATCGAAAGGTTGCGACACGTGTTTGGCTTGGGCGTCTCACGGCTTGGCTGTATCGGGTGCGAATGGTTTGGGACGTGCAGCCAAACAGCACGAGAGGGCTGGGCCAACAGTAAGTTAAAACCAAAAAAATAACGGCTAACGCCAACACTTACTTCAACCGATGAAACCGCGCGTGCACGGCGCCTGTGCGGCGCTCCAGCTGCGCCACCCCAAAAATATCGCTTTCCAGCTGGCGGCGCAGAATCTGCATCGCGCTTTCGGCCGTATCACCGTTCAGCATCACGCGGTTAATCACGGCGTCAATTGCGGCGGCCGGGTTGTTGGCGTGGATGGTCGCCATGCTGCCAGCGTGGCCCGTGTTAATGGCGCTGCAAAAGGTAAAAGCGTTTTCTTTCCGGATTTCACCCATAATGATGCGGTCGGGGCGTAAGCGTAATGTGGCGTTGAGCAGGTCGTTCACCGCCTGCACGCGCCCGCCAGCCTGCTCCTGCCCCTTGCTAAAGTTGGCAAACAGAAAGTGGCAGACGTTATCTTGGGGGTACTTCAGTTCGGGCACGTCTTCTAACACCACCAGCCGCTCGTGCAGCGGGATATGCTTCATGCAGGCATTCATGAAGCTGGTTTTCCCCGTGCCTGTTCCGCCCGAAATGAGAATGGTTTGCTGACCGATGATGGTTTCTATCAGCTGTTGGCGCTCGGCGTCATCCATCATGTAGCCCGTTAAATCCCACTCCCGTACGTTGGCCAAGCGCACACAAAGCGAAAAAAACCGCGCGTTTTGCTGCCCGCAGACAAACTGCGCCCGGTGCCCGCCCGGCAGCTTCACGCTTAAAATCGGGTTGGCCATGTTATACGTCTGGCCCGTGCGCTCGGCCAACAGGTTCATGATGTTATTAAGCGCCGTAATGTCGAGGGTCGGGTCTTCGTAAAAACTCCAGGTGCCGTTAAAGGCTTCAAAGCCCAGCTGGCCAGGGCGGTTAATCACCAGTTCCTTGTTACCAGTAATTTTATCGGGCGTCAGCCAGTTTAACAGCGGTGCTGCCAACAGTTTTTCCTGCGGCGAAAGAATGAGTTCCTGGCGTTCTTGCATAATGTTCTTACTTTTTCTTAGTCTAACGGTAAATCAGTTCATTCTCAAGCAGCCTGCCTGCAACGCGTTTCTTTATTTCACTAAAAAACTGGCCCCGCAGGGCCAGCTTAAATAACCAAACTTAGACTTTATGCTGCGTGGAATACGACTTATTTGAAAGAATGAACTGCATCCCAGTTTTGGCGGCGCTATCAATCAGCACGGGCGCCTTAAGGTTGGCCGTAAGGTAATAGTTCTCGCCTGCATCATACAGGGTTAAAATTGTCAGGAACTGGGTACTGCCCGTGGCCAGTTTGGTTTCGGCCAAGGCTTCGGCCTTGTCGTCGGTGGTCAGGGTCATGCCCAGAGCTTCTGGGTCGGCCACCAGAAAGGCAATGGCGGGCTGGTTCACGCACTGCATCAGCAGCAGCGGGCTGCCTTCCACATTGGGCAGTTTGGCCAAGCCAAACTGGGTGCATTCACGGAAGCCAAACAGGCCCTGCGGGAAGCTTAACAGGCGGTCGGCCCGCAGCGCCACTTCACCAAAACGGGTGGTGAACGTCAGCTGTTCGGCGGCGGGGTTTTCATCGGTATGGAGAGAGGTCATGGCGCTGGCGATGGTTTCAGTTTTTGGTTCATTGGTCGGTTGAACGGCGGCGGGGGTGGCTGCCTGCGTTGGCATGGTTGTGCTCATTGTTATGGGGCTCCTGGTTGCCCTGCTCAGTTGCAGAGCCTGTGCCAAGTTTGTGGCTGCCCAGCTTCCCCAGCGCAGCCTGCAAGGCCAGGTTGCTGCCTTGCAAATTCGCCGCAGCGGCCTGGTTTTCGGCCTGAATTTTTTCAAACAATTCCTGCCGAAACACCGTGTTGCCAGGGGGGTATTCAAAGCCCAGTTTTACCCGCCCCCCCCGAATTTCCAGCACCCGTACTTCAATGGTGCCATTCACCACAATGGCTTCATTTTCGCGGCGCGTGATGAGGAGCATGTACGCAAATATGCCACTTGATGTGGCAAAGTGTCCAGTTCGTTGGTATAGTCGAAGGCCTAAACCGCAGGCATTCTTGCAGTTGTTAACTAACGAATGAAATCAAGCAGCGTCAGGCTGTTGATGCGGGTAATGAGGGCCGACGAAGCCTCCAGCGTGGCCTGCTGCTGGCTGAAGCGGGTGATGGCTTCGCTCACATCCACCTTTTCCAGGCCATCCAACTGTTCGGTCAGGAAGGACTGCTGGGTTTCATGGCGTTGTTGAATCAGTTCGAGCGAATTCATCTGCCCCCCCACCTGCCCGAGCAAGCTGGCCACGCCTGTTTTGGCCTGATTCAGAGCGCTCACGGCATTATCAATTTCCGTCACGTTGTTGGTTTGCAGGCCGTTCCAGAGCGCTTCGAGACCAGCCTTCAGATTTGCAAAGGCGGGGTCATTCCCCAGCACGCCAAACTCGAGGGTGGTGCCGTTGCCAGTCATGATCGCTTGGCGTTGCGTATCGCCCTGATAGTAGGTGGTCGGCACGGGGGCACCTGGAAAAGCATTCGCGGCAGCGCTTTGGCTGGTGGGGCTGCTTTGGCCGTTACTGCCACTAAACAGATACACACCGTTGTACTGTGTTTTGAAAAGCGTATAAAAACTTTCGGCCAGGCTTTGGGCTTTGGGGGCAAGGGTTTGGCGGGTGGTGGCGCTATTTTCGTTGCGGCCCAAGGTGGCGGTGCTGGTGGCATCGCTGAGCAGGTCGGTCAGCTGTTGCAAAGCGCCTTCGGTGGCCCGTACCGTATTGTTGGCGTTGGTAAGGTTGTTAATATAAATATCGGTGCGGTCTTTCACGTCGCGCAGCGTCAGCACGCGGTTGGTTTCGGCGTCAAAATCGCTCATTCGTTGGGCTTTCAGGCCCGTACTGACCTGGTAGCTGGCCAACGCCAACCCTTGGCTGGCGTTTTGTAACGTGCGCAGCGTGGTTTGATTTTGGTAGTAGGTGGCAATGCGGCTCATGGGGAAAGGGCTTTCAAGCAGGGGTTAACGAATGATGTTGACCAGTTCTTCCAGCAGCTGGTCGGTGACTGAAATAATCCGCGCCGCCGCCTGAAAGCTGTTTTGGTACACCAGCATCTGGGCCAGTTCTTCGTTAATATTCACGCCACTGATTTCACTCTTTAATTGCTCGAGTTGGGTGCTGACGTTGCTGGTAAAGGTAATGCGGTCTTTGGCGTCGTTAATTACCACGCTCAGGTTGCTCACCATCTGGCTGCTGTAGCCCGCTATCGTGGTATTTTGCGCGCCCAGGCCGCCGGCGGCGGCAATGGCAAATTTTACGTCGGCCAATTGCGCCAAGGCCAGCGCGTTGCGGTTATCGAGGTTGGAAAGTCCGCCATCGGTTGGGCGCATGCGGGCGGTGGGCAACAGTTCGGGGTTGGCAATAAACTTGGCATCGATATCAAAATCGGCCGCGGTGGTACCTACCAGAACATTGTTCATCCCCAAAGCGCCCAAAATATCGGCTGTGCCAGCATTGGCCAGCACCACGCGCTGGTTGGGATTGGCCGCTTGCAATTGCAAAAACGGGCGGCCACTGGGGTTTACTTGCGCGGTGGCAATCACGCCGTTCAGGCCACCCAAGGCGCCGTTGCCCACGGTTGGGTCGTTATTGATTAAGGTTGCCAGGTCGTTCAGGCTAAAGGGCCCGACAGCAGGCAGCGTAATCGCCAGCGCAGGCTGGGTGGTTAAGGCAGGCTGGCCCAAGCTGTTGGTGATGGAGAGATGCAGCGTTCCACCCGCCATGCCCGCATACTCGGGCAGGCTGAACAGGTCGGTGGTGGTGGCAGGCAGGGTTTCCAGCGTGGTACCACTGGTCAGGGTACGGATAGGGGGCACACTGCTGCCCAGGCTGGCCACCTTGTTAAACTCGGTGCGGAAGGTATCGGTCAGCACCTCCAGCTGGGCTTTCAGGTTGGGAACGACAGTATCGCGTACTTCAAACAACGCCTTGATTTTACCGCTAGAAAGGGTGCTGGGCACAATCGGCAGTTCGGTATTGGAAAGGCTGCCATCAACCAGCACGCTTTGCACCACCAGCCCTTGGTAGGGGCTGCCCGCCGAGCGCTTAAGCTGCACCACGCCCGCGTCATCCACCATGCGGCGACCATTTTCAAGGCTAATCCGCACCGACCCATTTTCACCATTTTCGGTAATTTGCAGTTTAAACAGCTTGGCCAAGTCATCAATTTTGGTCGCCCGTAAATCGCGCAAGTCATTGGCGTTGGCACCATTGGCCTGCTGGCTGTTATTAAGCGCGGCAATCTGCACGTTAATCGCGCCAATATCGCGCAGCAGCTGGTTGGTATTTTCAAGCTCGGCAGTGACTTGCTGGTCGGCATCGGTAGCAGTGGTATTCAGGTCGGTATCGACATCGCGCACGGTGCGGGCAAAGGTTTCCAGTTGCTGCACCACATTGCGTTTTAAGGCACTGTTGTTGGGCTCGTTGGCCAGCTCGCTGATGCTTTTAAACACCTCGGCCGCCACAGTTTCGAGGCCCCCACTGGAACTGGCGCCCGCCACCACCCCTTCGAGGGTATCCAAGTACGTTTTACGCGTCTGGGCGTACTGAAGTTCGCTCTGGGCGGCGGTGGCACGCAGGTTAATGAAGCGATCGGCCACGCGCTGAATGCTGGCCAGCTGCACGCCGTTGCCGAAGCCGTTAATGGAGGCCGCACCGGCTTGCACAATCTGGCGACTGAAGCCCGGCGTATTGGCGTTCACCACGTTGTGCGAAACGGTGGCCAGGCTGGTTTGGGCAATATTCATGCCCGTGGTGCCGATGCGCAAGGCGTTGGTGAGGTTGCTCATGGGCTTAACTATGCACAGCCCGTGCCAGAAGGGGCTTTTGGGGCACCAATGGCGTAATTCGGAGATAAAACTTAACTTAAATTCAAATTAAGTATTTGAATTAATTGGCAGGGGAGACAGGGATCGAACCTGCGACCCTCGGTTTTGGAGACCGGTACTCTACCAGCTGAGCTACTCCCCTACCTGCCTTCCCCTATGCCCAAAGGCTTAGGGTTTGGCAAGGGGTGGCAAATACCCCAGCACCACTGTGGCGGCCGTTTGGGCGGCAGGCACGGGTGTAATCATCGCGGCGGCGACCTGCTTCAGCTTTAACCGCTGGGCGGCGGCGGCCTTGGGGTTATTCAGTAGCGGATAGAGGGCCCGCGCCAGGTTTTCGGGCTTGGCGGCGGCTTGCAAAAACTCGGGGTACACCACGCCCTGCCCCGGCGCGCCAGGCGGCGATAAAATTAAATTCGGCAGGCTTATATTTCCAACCTTGATAAGCCTTTTGGCCAGCCAGTGGGTAAGTGGGTGCATTTTGTAGCACACCACGGCAGGCAAGTTCAGCAACGCCATTTCGAGGTTATTGGTGCCACTCTTGGCCAGCGCGGTGGTGCAATTGGCCAGGGCGGCAAAGCGGGCGTCACCATGCACCACTTCAATGCCCTCGGTGGCGCCCCACGGTGCCAGCCGTTGGCAGGTGGCAACAGTGGCGGTATCGGGCAGCACCAGCAGGGCTTGCAGGCTTGGCAGCAGGGCTTTTAAGCGGCGGTACGTGGCCAGCATGGTCGGCCAATGAAAGCCAAGCTCGGCGCGGCGGCTGCCCGGCAACAGCGCCAGTTGCAGGGCGGGGTGGGCGGGGATTTTCACCTCGGCCAAGGCTTCAACCATCGAGTGGCCCACATAGGTGGTGGGCAGCCCCGCTTTGGCAAACCACGATGCTTCGAACGGTAAATTGCACAGCAAGTGGTTGTAAAGGTTCTTCAATTTTTGTACCCGCCCC
>JAIXUT010000182.1 GCA_027483385.1 Alphaproteobacteria bacterium | reverse complement strand
TGGAACAATCTTTTCCTGGAAATCGAGCGTTATGCTGCCGGTTACCGTCCTGGTCCTGCACCACGTGCCTTGGCCTACACAGGTCTCGCTGCTTATGAAGCTTGTATCTCTGGTATGCCGACATACAACTCGATTGCAGCAAGCTACCCAGGTCTTGATATTCCAAAAGTCCAATCTGGACTGGAATACCACTGGCCAACAGTAGTAAACTCCACAACCGCTTATCTGTTCCGTCGCTTTTTTGCTTCTGTAAATGCTGATTTATATGCAAAAATCGGTGCTTTGGAAAGCCAAAACAATGCATTGTATGCATCTAATGCAAGCGAAGAAATCCTTACCCGTTCCAAATCATACGGTCAGGATGTTGCATCTGCGGTATGGAACTACTCCAAAACAGACGTAATTGGCCACGATGCCTACCTTGATCCATTCAAAGATTACGACTGGAATGAACACTACGACGGTCCTGGTGACTGGGTACCTACCAATCCAGGTCCTGGCAAACCCATGTTTGGCAACTGGGGTAAAACACGCGTTTTTGCGATCAGTGAGGCCGACAAATTGTGCCCGCCGCCAATTCCTTACAGCGAAAACACCAACTCTGCCTTCTTTAACCAAGGTATGGAAGTGTACGCCAATACCGTAAACGCTACATACGAAGGCGTTTGGATTGGTGAATACTGGAGCGATGACTTGATTAACCTGACCTTCAGCCCTGGCCCACGTTGGTTGGCCATTGCGGATCAGGCTTATTTCCTGGACAAATCCAACCTCGAAAAAGCATTGTATGCCAATGCAAAAGTAGGTTTGTCTTTGAATGACGCTGCCGTTGCTTGCTGGCATTCTAAATACTATTACAATGTTGAACGTCCAGAATCTTACATTCAACGTGTAATTGATCCAAACTGGGAGCCTTTGTTGTTCAACCCGTTGACCAACCAGAATGGTAACACCCCTTCTTTCCCTGCATACCCATCTGGCCACTCTACCATGGGCGCTGCTGCGGCTGAAGTACTGACCGATATTTTTGGCATTTACTTCCCAATGTCGGATAACTGCCATGCAAACCGCACAGACTTTGAAGGCAAACCGCGTTATTTCAACACCTTCTACGAAATGGCGGTTGAAAATGCATGGTCACGTGTTCCACTGGGTGTTCACTTCCGTATGGACTGCGAGCAAGGTGTAAACCTGGGCTACCGCTGCGGCCGCAAGGTGAACCAAATCAAATGGAAAAAGTAATTTTAAGTGCATTTTAATAGGCTTTTAATCGTATTTTAAGCCGAAAGAGGCCATCCATTCGGATGGTCTCTTTTTCTTTACACCCGTTTATGACACAAAACATGAAGTATCTTTTTTTTACTACAGGTGGAATTTTAATGGCGTTTTCTGCCTTTTTTGCTTGCCAAAACCCCAGTGAACCGAAAGAACGTGTGCTGTATTACAAGGATAGCAAGGCGGTTATGCGGCGCTATTTCACCATTAACGATAAAATTGAAGGCGAGATGACTGAATATTACGAAGATGGTAAAATAAAACTGGTGCGGCATTTTAAAAACGGACAAGAAGACGGTACCAACCGTCTATTTTATCCCGATGGCAAACTAAAAGAAACTCAATGGTTTGTGGCCGGGTTGAAGCAAGGAGGTGACACCTTGTTTTATCCCACAGGCAAACCACAGTTTATCGTAACCTTTAAAGATGGTAAAAAAGACGGCTTATTGCAAAAATGGACACCGGAAGGCAGTTTGTTCTTTGAAGCTGTATATGACAAGGATTCATTAAAAGCGGTTACGACAATAAACAAATCAGCAGATTTGAAACCTGCTCAATAATCAAATATTTATGAAAATCAACCTTGTTGTACTTGCAGTTTTGGGCACAATTACGCTTTACGGGCAAACCTCCCCGGACACAACCCTATCGAAAACCTTGAAACAGGTGATGATTGCTGCCCAAAAAAGTAATATTGAACGCCTCCCGGATATGAAAGACGGCTATTTATGGTCGGGCAAAAAAAACGAGGTCATTAATGTACAAGGCCTGGATGCGAACCTGACCGAACGGGTGCCGCGCCAGATTTTTGCCAAAATACCGGGTGTTTTCGTGTACGACATGGACGGCTCCGGCAATCAAATCAATATCTCCACCCGCGGCCTCGATCCACACCGGGGCTGGGAATTTAATATCCGTGCCAATAACGTGATCACCAATTCGGATATGTATGGGTATCCGGCCAGTCATTTTAGTGTGCCCATGGAAGCAGTTGAGCGGGTGGAACTGGTGCGCGGGACCGGCGCCTTGCAGTACGGCGCACAATTTGGCGGCATGCTCAATTATGTGCTGCGCAAACCCGACAGCACCCGCACCCTCGGATTAGAAACGGTAAATGCCGTGGGTTCGTACGGCGTTTTGAGTACGTACAATGCCATCAGCGGTAAGATTGGCAAGTTTTCCTATTACGCTTATTACAATCGGCGCAACTCCGGCGGATACCGCGAAAACAACGACTCCAAATTTGATGCACAGGGCGTCGTGCTCAACTATGCGGTTAACCCTAAATTGAACCTGAACGTTACGCTTGGACGTTCCTATTACCAGATTCATCTTGCAGGCATGCTCAACGACAGCATGTTTCGGGAAGATCCAAGACAGGCTTCTCGATCCCGCAATTATTACAGCCCTGAAATTTATGTGCCTTCTTTTACAGCAGACTGGAAACTTAGTCCGCATACCCAGATTAAATGGACCATTTCGGGGGTGTTTGGCACCCGGAACAGTGTGATGTTTGACAGACCGGTTACGACCGTGGATAAAATTGACCCGGTTACCTTGCAATATGCCAATCGACAGGTGGATATCGACAATTTCAACAGCAAAACCACCGAGTTGAGAATCCTGCACCAATACCCCTTGCTAAATCAGCAATCCAGTTTGTCGGCCGGGGTGCAGTACATCAACAACGATTTGAACCGTAGGCAACAAGGCAAAGGCACCACCGGATCGGATTACGATTTAAGTTTGGTTACGCCTGGTTTCGGCCGCGATATGCACCTTAAAACACAAAATATCGCCTTTTTTGCCGAAAATAAGTTTCAATTGAACCAAAACTGGGCTGTAACGCCCGGTATTCGTGTAGAAAGCGGGGCATCCAAACTTACGGGCAAAATCAATTATTACAACTCTGACAGTTTACAAACGACCATCAACCACCGTTATCCGTTGCTGGGCATC
>JAIXUT010000042.1 GCA_027483385.1 Alphaproteobacteria bacterium | reverse complement strand
TTTTCTTCGGCCCCCAATACCAAAGTGCCGCAGGAATTGGTGCCAGATATAGAAGCTGCCAAGCAAAAATTAAGACTGCTCTTTATTTCGTGCGGCGATGCCGACGGACTCATTGGATTCAGCAAACGCACCCACGATTATCTGTACCAAAACGACGTTCCGCACATTTATTATTTGGAAGCGGGCGGGCACGATTTTAAAGTTTGGAAAAACGGTTTGTACATGTTCTCTCAGTTTTTGTTCAAACCCGTCGATAATACCTCATTAGAACAATACACGGTGTTGGGAACGCCCGCTTCTTCCAATGTTCGCAATGCCAAATACCCCCAAATTTTACCCGACAACCGAGTGGTTTTCAAAGTGAAAGCCCCTGATGCTCAAAAAGTTCAAGTGGATTTGGGTAAAAAATACGACATGGTGAAAGACACGGCGGGCTTCTGGAACGTTACTACTGACGTTATTAGCCGAGGTTTTCATTATTATTCGTTGATTATTGACGGCGTAGCACTCGCCGACCCTGCCAGTGAGACTTTCTACGGCATGGGGCGTATGGCAAGCGGCATCGAAATTCCTTACAAAGAAGGTGGTTTTTATGCCTTGAAAGATGTTCCTCATGGCGACATTCGCATCAAAAAGTATCTCTCCAAAGCCACCAATACTTGGCGAGAAATGTACGTTTATACGCCACCGGGCTATGACAAATCAAGCGAAAAATACCCTGTTTTGTATCTTCTTCATGGTGGTGGCGAAGACCAGCGCGGCTGGGCTACACAAGGTCGCACGGATTTGATTTTGGATAATCTTATTGCTGAACAAAAAGCCAAGCCGATGATTATTGCCATGCTTGATGGTAATTTTTATGGAAATGGCGGCGGTGTAGCTGGCTTTGGCGAACCACAACTCAGAGCGTTTGAAAACGAGCTCAAAAATGCTGCTATTCCATTCGTAGAAAGCAATTTTCGGGTAGAGACCGATGCCCAAAACCGCGCCTTGGCGGGTCTTTCGATGGGCGGTTTGCAAACGCTGTATGCAGGTATAAAAAACACCTCTATGTTCTCGTCGTTGGGCGTGTTCAGTTCGGGATGGTGGGCAAATAACCCAAAACTCTCTGACCCACAGTATGAGTTCATGAAAAATAATGCGTCAACCATCAACGGCAACCTAAAAAACTTTTGGATTTCGATGGGTGGAAAAGAAGATATTGCTCATCAAAATTGCCAAATCATGATGAAGAAATTTGACGAAATGGGCATTAAATACAAATACAGCGAGTATGCTGGCGGGCATTCGTGGCCCGTTTGGCGACACGATTTGTTCGAGTTTTCTCAATTACTTTTTAAATAAATATTCAAACAAAACCCCCAATTTTTCACAATGAAAACGTTATTTTTTTCTTTATTCTTATCAATTGCCAGCTTAGTGGCATTTGCACAAAATCCAATTGATGGCAACTGGAAAGGCAGCCGTGAAACCCCAAACGGCACTTTTGAAGTAAACTACACCTTTAAGGTAGAAGGCAAAAAATTAACAGGAATTTGGAAAACTCAAAGAGGAGAGTCCCCCATTGAGGAAGGTACTGTTGATGACAAAAAGATTTCGTTTAGTATTTCTCTTGGCGACCGTAAAATAAGCTACACTGGCGAGTTAGTTTCTGACAAAGAAATAGTTTTAAAGAATGAGCGTGGTGAGATGAAGCTTGCCAAGCAGTAAGAAAATGGTGCCATTTAATTGCTCTAAAAACAGTCAATTAAATGGTACTTTTAGTTTTTTTAGGTGGTTTGGGGCACGAAAATCTGTTCGAATTTTTGCAGAATTCGACTGAATTTTAATTTCAAAAAAATATTTACTAATCAATTCATTATGAGACGTCAAAATCGACTAAAATCACTTTCTTGGGCGGCAATTGCTTTGGGAATGAGTTATTCTGCTTACAGTCAGACCTCCCTGAAGTCAGCCTATCAAAAAGATTTCCTGATAGGGACGGCGCTGGGCACCTCACACATTGAGGAAAAAAATGAAACGGCTAACCAGCTCATTAAGCGTGAATTCAACGCCATCACGCCCGAAAACATCATGAAATCGGAAGTGATACACCCCGAAATCAATCGTTACAATTTTGACCCTGCCGATAAATTTGTCGAATACGGTCAGAAAAATAACATGTATATCGTGGGGCATACCTTGGTTTGGCATTCGCAATTACCTCGGTTTGTCAGTAAAATCAATAGCCCTGATTCGGTGCGTCTGTTTATGACCGAGCACATTAAAACCGTAGCGGGCAGATATGCAGGAAAAATCAACAGCTGGGATGTAGTCAACGAAGCACTCAACGAAGATGGCACCCTTCGCAAATCCGTATTCCTCAACACGTTGGGGGAAGGTTACCTCAAAGAAGCTTTTGATTTGGCGGCCAAAGCCGACCCCAAAGCCGCATTGTACTACAACGATTACAACATCGAACAACCCGCTAAGCGCAAAGGAGCAATCGAACTCATCAAAAAACTACAAGCAAGCGGCACAAAAATAGATGGCGTGGGCATACAGGGGCATTGGAGTATCAACACCTTGAACCTCAAAGTAATCGAGGACGCTATCGTTGAATTTTCTCAATTAGGCTTAAAAGTAGCTTTTACCGAACTCGACCTTACGGTTTTGCCAAATCCTTGGGATTTGCGAGGAGCCGATGTAAATCAAAACTTTGAAGGAAGCCCTAAAATGAATCCTTACACGGCTGGATTGCCTGACTCAGTGCAGGTCACTTTGGCGCAGAAATACGAAGATCTTTTCAAACTGTTTCTTAAACACAAGGATAAAATCAGTCGGGTGACTTTTTGGGGGGTAAACGATGGGCATTCGTGGCTGAACGGTTTTCCCATTAGAGGAAGAACCAATTACCCATTGCTTTTTGACCGAGAATTTAAGCCGAAATTGGCATATAAGTCAGTATTGGAGCTAAAAGCGGCAAAATAAGGCGACAATGTTTTTATGACACGGAGGTACACTGAGTATTACACAGAGTTCCACAAAGTATAAAATATCTCAGTGAAACTCTGTGTTACAACTTTTTTCAATCTTCCTAAATCTTCTTTTAATGAACCAAACCTCACAAAAACTATCCGTCCTTGAGAAAATCGGTTACAGCCTCGGCGACTTGGCCGCTAATTTGGTTTTTCAGACGCTGGTTACATATTTGGCGTATTTCTATACCGACATTTATGGCTTAAAAACCGAAGATGCCACATTGGTCACCCTCTTCGTAGGGTTATTTGCGGCCTTTGTATTCAACCCCTTGATGGGGGCAATCGCCGACAGAACAACTACCCGGTGGGGAAAATTCAGGCCGTGGATACTGTGGACGGCCGTGCCGCTGGGGGTTACCGCCTTATTGGCTTTCAGTACGCCCGATTTTTCTTACCAAGGCAAAGTTATTTACGCTGTCATTACGTACAGTTTGTTGTTGTTGCTGTATGCCGCCAACAATTTACCTTATTCGGCACTGAGCGGCGTCATTACAGGCGACATGGCCGAACGTAATAGCATGTCGGCCTATCGTTTCGTAGCGGTGATGTTTTCTCAGTTTTTTGTGCAGGTATTTATGTACAATCTTATCCTAAAAGCAGGGGATGGTAACAAAGCAGTAGGGATAGAAAAAGTAATGACCATTTTGGCCATCATCGGTACGCTTATGCTTTTGATTACTTTCTTTACTACCAAAGAGCGCATTGTACCTAAACCTGAGCAAAAATCGTCGTTAAAAGAAGACCTTGGCGATTTGTTTAAGAATATTCCGTGGATTATCATGCTCACCGTCACCACTTTGGTATTTATTACCTTGGCCATGAAAGGTGGTTCTTATGTATATTACTTTGAAAACTACGTGGACAAAGTGCAGCTTACTGCTTTCTTGGAACCAATGAAATCTTTCTTGCCTGCCTTCGAAAATGACATCTCGATGGGATTGGGCGTGTTTAACGGCGGCGGAATATTGATTGGTCTGATTGGTATTATGCTTTCCAAACAATTGGCAGACAAATATGGAAAGAGAAACGTTTTCGGGGCTTCGCTGTTTGTTTCCACCCTTTTTATCATCCTGTTCTATTTTTATCCGCCTCAATCCGTGGGTCTTATGTTTGGCTCTCAGATTCTGCACATGTTTTTTTATGGCATCAGTACGCCCATTCTTTGGACCATGATTGCCGATGTTGCCGACTACTCCGAATGGAAAAACAATCGTCGGGCTACGGCCATTATTTTTTCAGCCATGATGGTGGGCTTAAAGGGAGGTTTGAGCATCGGAAGTTCTTTACTTACCTTAATTTTAGGGATATTTAATTATAAACCACAAACCGAAATAGCACAGTCGGCCGAAACTATCAATGGCATCAAAATGCTGGTAAGTATATTCCCTGCTATCCCCTTTTTGATCGCCGTGGGGCTCTTGGCATTCTATGAGATAAACAAGAAAATGGAATTGAAGTTGGAAGCGGAATTGAAGGAAAGAAGAATATAACCCATCATTAAAATAGCTCAAACAATGCCAGAAGATAGCATACAACATATTGATTTTAAAGACTTAAATAGACGAGCGATTTCTCAGCCGCTTGTCCGTCATATTTATACTGCCGACCCATCGGCGCACGTATTCAACGGCAAAATCTACATTTATCCATCGCACGATGTTGATGCCGGCGAAGCCTTCGATGACTTGGGTAGTCACTTTGCCATGGAAGATTACCACGTGATTTCGATGGACTCCATCACGAGCGAAGCCGTTGACAATGGCGTAGCCTTGCACGTAAACGATGTGCCGTGGGCCGAACGTCAAATGTGGGCACCCGATGCCCACGAAAAGAACGGCAAATACTATTTGTTTTTTCCTGCTAAAGATTATGAGGGAATTTTCAGAATTGGCGTGGCTATCAGTGATTCACCCGTGGGTCCTTTTATACCTCAACCTGAGCCAATTAAAGACAGTTTTTCGA
>JAIXUT010000112.1 GCA_027483385.1 Alphaproteobacteria bacterium | reverse complement strand
TACAGGGAGGACAATTTACCAATCCGGGCAACTCCGCCCTGACGTGGGAGTCCACCAAGCAATTTGATGCAGGGATTGAATTTACCCTGTGGAACAAACGCATCAGCGGTACGCTTGATTTCTACAACAAAGACTCTGAAGGCTTGCTGCTGGATTATGCACTGGGGCCGTTGTTTGGCACCATCAACAACTCCATGACCATCAACCTCGGCTCCGTTCGCAACCGCGGGGTAGAATTCAGCGTCACCACCCGCAACATTACGAAAAAGGACTTCCGATGGACGACGGATTTTAACATCAGCCACAACAAAAATACGGTGTTGAGTACCTACACCGCGCCGTTCCTTAATTTCCCTTTCCAAGTCATTGCTGGGCCGAGCATTGCTACACCGGGCTATCCTTTGGGTAATTATTACATGGCGCAGTTTGCGGGTTTTGACCCTAATACCGGTAACGAACTCTTTTACGAACGCGACCGGGTCGTCTTCAACAATACTGGTCAAACCGTGAAAACGGGGGCTTTGTGGGATGGAACGATTGCTAACAACGCGGGGAATAATCAATTTATACTCGAAAATCGCACGCCGTATCCAGTGCTATTCGGGGGATTGACCAACAGTTTCCAATTCCGTAAAATTGATTTCAACTTCCTATTTTATTACCAATACGGCAACTGGATTTATGACCAGGCTCAACGCGTTCAAAGCTACCCAACTACGGGTCAGGTGTTAAGGGCAGAGAGCCCAGGCATCGGTAGCCTGCGTGATGAACTCAACAAAACCGAAGGAGCTTTCCGAATGCAGTGGAACTCCAACGCACGGGGCTTTGAGTCATCTCGCTTTTTGCACGATGGCTCATTTATTCGTCTCAAAAACGTACAGCTCGGTTATACGCTTCCTGCGTCGGTGGCCCAAAAATTACGTCTCCGCACGGCGCGTATTTCATTGACTGGACAAAACCTGCTCACCTTTACCAAATTTACGGGCTGGGATCCCGAAGTATTTCGCAACGGCGGAGCCGACGGCTCAACGGCTACGCTTTCGCCGGGAGTGACAAACAATGATTTGCCACAGGTGCGCACCCTCTTAGTCGGCATCAACTTTGGGTTTTAATTATTTGACAACCAAGCACTCATGAAAAAGACATATAGCATTCTGGGAGTAATTGCCGTGGCAATCGGCAGTGTTTCCTGCGATAAATACTTAGATGAAGTTTCTTCCAAAACCCTCATCCAAGCGCAAAATGTGCGCACGGTACAGGAATTAGACATTTTGATGACAGGCGCTTATTCGGGCATCGCTCGGGAAGTGGCCTTTGGAGGCAATGCACTGGTTATTGGCGAAACATTTGGTGATTTAGTAGCCGTCAATAACGTCAACTACCGCAATAGCCCAAGTCGCTCGTCGCGGGTTTATACCTGGACGCACCGCGAGGAAGATTATGGGTATCAGGCAGAATTTTTACAATGGTCAACCTTTGGGCTAAACAATGCCAACAACGTGCTGGAAATCCTGCAAAGCAATCAAGTACAAACACCTGGAGAAGCCGACCCCCGCAAGGACATCAACCTCCAAAAAGGACGCATCGAAGGCGATGCCCGTTTTGTACGTGCACTGTGTATTTTTGAACAAACACGCCTCATCGGTTATCCATGGGGACATACCCCCGACAATTCGCATCCTGGCCCCGTCGGAAATTACAAATCTGTGTCGGAGTTTGGCGATTTGGCCTATCCTCGTTTGAGCGTTAAAGCCGCTTATGACAGTATTTTGAACGATTTGCGCATTGCCGAACGACTCCTGCCTGAAAATTATAATCCCGCCCAACACCTGCCCGATATGCAGCCGCGCGCCAACAAATACGCCGCACTCGCTCTCATGGCGCGGGTTTATTGGCAGCAAGACAATGTCGATAGCTGTTTGGCAGTGTGTAACCGTCTGCTCGGACAGGGCAATGCCAACCGTTTTCCGTTGGTGCCCGGTAATCAAATGTTGGCACAACTTTTCCAGCGTACTGGTATTATGCCGAGCACCAATTCTGCCAATCGCGATGAAGTGATTTTTGAATTAGTCAACGTAGTAGGACGCAACTCCCGTACTACCAACGGCGCACCCTTGCGTACGCACTACACCCTTCAAAGTGTTTATACTGCGGCTCAATTGGCCAATGTCAACAACCTTACTTCGGGGCCTAACTTACGTATGAGCCAACGCTTTAAGACCTTGGCTGACTTTGACCGTCAGCGTGATTTGCGTTACAGAACCCTCTTAGACACCACGCAGGCTACAACCGCCGCAACGGCTTGGAACAGCCCCAATCGACTTTGGTTTTCGAGAAAATGGGGTTCATTGGGGACGACCAATTTAGGGCCTGTGCAGGGAGTAAATTCCAACATTGTACTCTTCCGCTCTGCCGAATTTTTATTAATGCGCTCCGAAATGAACCAACGCAAAGGCAATACAGCATTGGCATTGACTGACTTAAATGCGGTTCGTACGCGGGCAGGTTTACCAGCATTGACCACGACACCCGCCAATCTATTGGAAGAAATCAGAACGGAATTTATCCGCGAAACTTTCAGCGAAGGAACACGGATTCACAATGTCAAAAGGCTGAAACAACCACTCAACCCCGGCGACCGCCCTGCCTCGCCAAGCGGTGTAGATTGTGCCTTGGGCAACTGCAACGATGTACCTTGGAATAGCCGTTTGCTGGTGTTTTTGGTACCGCAAACCATGATTGACCGCAATCCTTTACTGGTTCAAAATGATTAGAAAAAGAATGAAAAACATGAAAATATCTCATCCAATATTGGCTGTTTGTTGCGCCCTGCTACTGGTTTCGTCATTCTGGGCGTGCGACAATCCACCTTTTCCTACGGTGTCAAATGATAGGGCCTTACGCGACCAAATCAAGGGGGTTTGGGTGCCTGTGTCGCTCACGATG
>JAIXUT010000177.1 GCA_027483385.1 Alphaproteobacteria bacterium | reverse complement strand
GGGGGCAGGGAATTCGGCTGTGTGGCAGGCGTGGCGAACTTCGGGGAAGCTCCCTTCGCCTAACACATATCCCAGTACCACCGCATCGGGCCGCAGCAGGGTGAGGTATTGCTGCAGCAGCTGCACCGGCTGCTGGCTGCGGCTTAAGGTACCGGGCAATAGCAGGGCATCGTAAGCTTGGCCGTTTGGCGGCTGGGCAGGGGGCAGCGCGTTGGCGTCCAGAATTTTGCCCCGCACACCCTTCACATCCGCCAGCCGCTCCCGTAAGCGCCGCTGCAATTCCTGCACCACCACCGAGTTGGGAAGTTCCGCAAGCTGTGCCATAGTAACGCATGTTTAGCACGATGCAGCAGCTTTGGCAGCAGGGCCTGAACCTGCTGCTGCCGCATCGGTGCCCCAGCTGCGACGCGAACTTGCCCGCTGCCGCGCACGGAGGGTTCTGTGCCAGCTGTTATGGCCAGTTGCCGTGGTGGAACCCTTCGCAGCTGTTACCGCCAAAGCTACCCCGCGCGCTGAATAGCTTTCAGGCCCCATTGTTGTATGCCGAGCCCCTGCGGCAGCCTCTGCTGGCGTTTAAGTTTACCGATGCCACGCACCTTGCGCCCGTGCTGGCGCGGCTGCTGTACCCGTACCTGCCCGCCGCGCCCAATACTGTGCTGGTACCCGTGCCGATGCACCCCAGCAGCCTGCGCCAGCGTACCTACAACCATGCCGCATTGTTGGTGCAGGAACTTAGCAAGCTGAGCGGCCTACCGCACGATTGTTTAAGCTTGCAGCGCGTGCGGGCGGGTGAGGCCCAACATAATCAATCCCGCGCGGGCCGCCTGCGCCTGACCCGCAGCAGCTTTGCCTGTGGCCCTAGGCTGGCCGGTAAAACAGTGGTGCTCATCGATGATATCTTCACCACCGGCGCCACCTTGGGCGCTTGTGCGGGGGCTTTAAAGGCAGGGGGTGCGGCCGAGGTGCACGGGCGAACTTTGGCCTATACGCAGCCGTAATTTTCGGCAGTCCTGGCTTGGCAAAAGGCGTTGGCTGTGGCAAAGGCATGCATGGTAGCCGGCATAGCACAGCGGTAGTGCAGCGGTTTTGTAAACCGAAGGTCGGGAGTTCAATCCTCTCTGCCGGCACCATAAAGTTATGGATAACGGCGGTTTACAAAACCGCTGGCAGCGGTTTTATTTTTGAGTCTTTGGCCGAAGGTCGGGAGTTCCATCCTCTCTGCCGGCACCAGTCTTTGAGTGATTAGCGATTGGTAATCGGTAATCGTAATTCATCATTAATCTGATCACAGATCACTGATTCTTAATTACCGCCCCCGCTTGCCCAATTCGCGCTGAATGTACGCCCCGATGGTCCCCGCCAGTTCATCCTGCTGATGGGTAAAGAAATGGTCGGCGCCGTTAATTTTGGCGGCTGAAATGGTAATGCCCTTTTGGCGCGTGCTGCGTTTGAGCAGCGCCTCGGTATCGGCGGCCGAGGTAATTTCGTCGTGGTTGCCGTACACCACCAGCCCGCTGGTCGGGCAGGGGGAAAGGAAGCTGAAATCGTACAGCCCAGCCGGCGGCGCGACCGCCACAAAGCGCTTGAGGTCGGGGCGGCGCATCAGCATCTGCATGGTTGTCCAGGCGCCAAAACTGAAGCCCGCCAACCAGATTTCCGGCGCGTGCGGGTGCTGGGCATGCAGCCAATCCAAGGCGGCGGCGGCATCGGAGAGTTCGCCCACACCGTTATCGAACACGCCTTCGCTGTTGCCCACGCCCCGAAAGTTAAACCGCAAAGCGCTAAAACCGTAGCGCACAAACGTTTCAAAAATGCGGTAGGTGACTTTATTATTCATCGTGCCGTGGTGCAGCGGGTGGGGGTGCAGCACCACCACAATCGGCACTTCGGGCTGCTTTTGGGCAAAATACTTGCCTTCTAACCGCCCGGCGGGGCCTTGAAAAATAATATCGGGCATGGGGGCACACTTTCGTTGTAAAACTGCTGCGGCCTATGGCACAACGGGTAAGGGTTTTGCAAGAGAAATCGTGTTAAATATTGAATAATATGAATATTCATGATTGTTGACTCTTTTTAGGGGCCATTGACGCCCAAACCCCGCCACGCTAGGAATAGCTTAATACAGGAGCCTTCTTTCATGCAGCTTTCCACGCGCGGCCGTTACGCCATTATGGCGATGCTCGATTTGGCCTCCATGGCACAGCTGGGCAAGCCCGTGACCTTGGCGATGATTGCCGAGCGGCAGCAAATTTCGCTGTCGTATCTGGAACAACTCTTTGCCAAGCTGCGGCGTGGCGGCGTGGTGGGCAGCATGCGCGGCCCAGGCGGGGGTTACAGCCTGCCAAGGGCGGCGCATGCCATTACCTTGGCGCAAATTATTGATGCGGTGGACGAAGATCTCGACCTTACCCGCTGCGGCGAGATGCATGCCCCAGGCGGCCCAAGTGTAGGCAAGGGCTGCGTGCACGGCGCCAAATGCAACGCCCACGATTTATGGACAGCCTTGGGCCGCCACATGGAGCAGTTCATGCGGCAAGTGACTTTGCAAATGGTGCTGGATGGTAACTTTGCGCCACAATTGCTGGCACCTGTGGCGCCCAGCACGCCTGTGCGTATTTCGATTAATTAACCAAGCCCAGCTGTGTGACCAGAGTCTACCTCGACTACGCCGCCACCACGCCCCTACGGCCACAGGCCAAGGTGGCGGTGCTTGAGGCATTGGAGATTTACGGCAACCCCAGCAGCGTGCACCAGCACGGGCAGGCCGCACGGCTGCTGCTGGATGACGCCCGCCGCAGTGTGGGGGAATGTATGGGCGTGCGCGCCGAGCGGGTGGTGTTTACCAGTGGTGGCACCGAAGCCAATAATTTGGCGCTGCGGGGTGTGATGGCGATGACGCCTGGGAGGGTGTTGCTGGTTTCGGCAATTGAACACGACTGCGTGCGTCAAACCGCCTTTGCACTGCGCGAGGCAGGCGTGCAGGTGGAAGAAATCCCTGTTAGTGAAGATGGCGGAGTGAAGTTGGCTTGGCTCAAGCAACGCCTCCAACGCGCCGATGTGGCGATGGTTTCCCTCATGCATGCCAACAACGAAACAGGCGTGCTGCAACCGGTGGCGGAAGCCGCTGCACTGGCGCATGCCGCAGGGGCCTTGCTGCACACCGACGCCGTGCAGACCGTGGGGCACATAGCAGTACAGCCCGATGCGCTGGGCGCCGACCTGCTGACCCTGACTGCCCACAAGTTTGGCGGGCCGAAAGGGGCGGGAGCGCTGATTGTAAAACCCGAAGTGTTGATGCAGGCCACGCAAACAGGAGGGGCGCAGGAACGCAACCGCCGTGGTGGCACAGAAAATTTGGCGGGCGCGGTAGGCCTGGCCGCGGCGTTGCAAACCGCTCTGGAAAATCTTGAAACTGAAACCCGCACGGCGCTGGAGTTGGCGAAGTATCTGGAACAAAATCTGCCGCAAGGCGTGCAAATGGTCGCGCCGCAAAGCCCCAAAGTGCCCCACGTGCGGCAGCTGCATGTGCCGGGCCGCAAGGGCGAGGACCTGGTGATGCAGCTGGATTTGGCGGGCATTGCCGTAAGCCAGGGCAGCGCGTGCAGCAGCGGGCGCGTGCAGGCCAGCCACGTACTGCAAGCCATGGGGTACAATGACACCGCGGCCGGCGAAGGCCTGCGCCTCAGCTGGGGCTGGCAAAGCCAACTGGCCGATCTTCAGGCCGCGCTGGCAGCGTTATAATATTTAATGGTGAGCGTGGTCGTGCACCGCAGCCGCAGCCGTAGCCGTGGTGGACGTGGTAGCTACTTCTTCGCCGTGGTGATGATGCAGGCCCAGCACATGTTCTTCGGCGTAAAACCAGGCCAAATCCAGGCACAGCAGCACGCAGCTGATGGCAAAGAGTTTGAGGCTCAAGCTCTTTTTGGGGGTGCAGTCGGCATGGGTGCAACTGCCATGTAATTGGCCATGCAGCTTGGCTTCGCGGGCTAGCTGTGCGGCCTCGCGGCAATCGATGCGGTAGGCAATCAGGTTCATGATACCACTGAACACCACGCTGCAGACGGCCAGCACAATCAGCTCGGTATGATAGGCATCCACAAACATGTAAAACGGGTTGCTGCTCAGGCTCGCGGCCAGCCCAACCGTGGTGCCCAAGGCAATGAACGCCGCCACCGCGGGAATGCCGCAGCACAGAATATGCGGCAACACCGAAAGCATGGTGACCACGCTGGTGGTTTTACGGATTTTTTGGCCAGAAATTTGCATCATTGTATTCATGCGAGTAGCTTAGCAGAGCTGTCAAGCCCCCAAACATTTTGGGGTTGAACTTGCCAACATTTCCTTTACAACAGGCCAATGCAAACGCTCACGCGCACCATTGAAGAATCCTTCGGCTACCTGCAGGGCCTTTCAAATTTGGCCCCCAGCGCCGAAGTGAATCAGCGTTTTGGCGCCTTGGTGAATACTGCGCTGGCCACCGTACCCGAGGAACAGGTGACCACCGTGCTGGCCGAAGTGGACGCACGCATTGGCCTCGGGCGCCTGCGCGAACTGTGCGGCACGGGCGAAACAGCGTTGGAAGTATACTGGGCCCAGCGCCTGGCCGCGGCCACCGATGTGGCCGCCGAATTGCGGCTGTTTCCGTACTACGAAAATTACCAAAAAATGGTGGTGGCCGAGCTTGGCTTGCTGCGCCAGCACGCACCAGACCTTACCAGTGTGCTGCTGGTCGGCAGCGGGCCGTTGCCTTTAACTGCCTACTTTTTGGCGGCCGAACATGGGTTGGCGGTGCATTGCCTGGATATTGAGGAGCGTGCCAACACGCTGGCCCAGAGCTGGCTGTACCGCATGCCAACCACCTTGCCCATCAAGTTCACCACCGCCGATATTCGTGACCTGCAACCGCTGCCCGCCACCAGTGCCATTTGGCTCTGTGCATTGGTGCTGGGCCAGAGCCGCCACGAGCAGGAAAAGCTGCTGCATACGCTGGAAGCGCGGCTGCACCCGGGGCAGTTTTTGGGCGTGCGTTCGGTGCGGGCGCTGCGGTGCCTGCTGTACCCCAAAGTGGATTGCCGTTGCTGCACGGGGCTGGATTTTAAGGGCGTGTTTCATCCCACAAACGAAATTGTGAACAGCTTTGTGGTGCTGCAAAAGCCAGCCGTGACTGCATAAAAAAAGGACGCAGCAAGCT
>JAIXUT010000172.1 GCA_027483385.1 Alphaproteobacteria bacterium | reverse complement strand
AGACGAAAAAGGCCAATTCATCTTTAAAGATATCGACGGCGACGGTAAAATTAGCGAAAACGATGCAGATCGTGACTTCCAAGGAAGTCCACTTCCTAAGTTTACTGCTTCTTTGACCAATAACTTTACGTACAAAGCATTCTCGTTGAGCTTCTTACTGAATGGTCAGTTTGGCAACAAAATCTTCAATGCCGAGCGTATGATGTATGCCAATCCAAACAACCGCCTTCCTGCTGAAAATACCATTCGCGAAGCGTTGACTTCACCCGTTCGTGATACACGTACAGGTGCATTCAGTTACTTCGTAGAAGATGGCAGCTTTGTACGTTTGGCTAACTTCCGTCTGGGCTACCAAATTCCTGGCAAAGGCGTATTGAGCCGTGCACAGGTATATATTTCAGGAAACAACCTGTTTGTATTGACCAAATTCAAAGGCGTTGACCCTGAAATGAACACAGGTTTTGCTACTGCTGGTATCTATACCAAGCAGCAATTCCCTAAAGCACGCGGTTTCCAAGCTGGCTTTAACCTATCGTTTTAATTAACACGACTTTAGAGCTATTTGAAAAATCTAAATTTCTCTAAACATCGTACATAAACATACTGTTACACAATCAACTTGTAACATCAAAAACTAACTGAATAAAAATGAAAAAAACATTCTCTTACCTTGCATTGGCAGGTGTGCTTACGATAGCCTCTTGTACCAATTTGGATGAGTCAGTGTATGGAGTTATACCTAAAGAGGGCTTTGGTTCAACTCCCGAGCAGTTGGCTTCGTTGTTGGGTCCTGCTTACTCTGGATTACGGGATTATGCATGGAATGCCCACAACGCTGAAGTAACTACTGACGTAGGCTTAGTACCTACTCGCGGAAAAGACTGGTATGATGGCGGTAACTGGTTGAACTACAACCGTCACACTTGGACTACCACGCACGGACCCATCAACGACATGTGGGGATGGATTTTTGAAAGCGGTATCAACACCATCAACAACCTGATTCCGCAAGTAGCTGGCAACACAGTGGCGATTGCTGAATTGAGAGCGGTTCGCGCTTTCTATTATTTCCTTGCCATGGACTATTTCGGTAACGTTCCGTTGATTACAGAATCTACTTCAGGTACCGTAAGCACCACTCCCCGGGCGCAAATCTATGCGTTTGTAGAGAAGGAATTGACCGAAGCACTGCCTAACCTTTCTGACAACGTTGGTGGTTCTTACTACGGACGTATCAATAAATTGACGGCTCAAACATTGTTGGCCAAAATTTATTTGAACGCTGGTGTATACAAAGGTACTCCAGAGTGGCAAAAAGCCGTTGATATGTGTGACATCGTCATCAAATCAGGAAAATACAAGTTAGAGCCCAACTTCCTTGCCAACTTTGCGGTAAAAAATGAGGGGTCGACCGAAAACATTTGGGCTATTCCTTTTGATCGTATTCAGGCAGGTGGGATGACCATTACGTACCGCACATTGCACTACCAAAGCCAAAGCACTTATAACTTGAGTGGCCAGCCTTGGAATGGATTCTGTACCATTGCTGAATTCTATAACTCATTTTCAGACAATGACCTGCGCAAGAAAATGTGGATTTCAGGTGTTCAGTACGGTGCCGATGGCAAAGCGTTGAAAGACGACAACGGCAAAGATTTGGACTTCAATCCCGTAATGACCAAAGACGAAATGACTTCGGCTGACCCTGAGTTTCAGGGAGCAGGTGTGCGTCTCGGACACTACGCACTCCAACGCGGCAGCACAGTACCTGATCACGCTCACGACTGGGCAATGTTCCGTTTGGCCGATGTTTACCTCATGCGCGGAGAAGCCCTTTTCCGTCTTGGAAAAACAGCGGATGCTTTGGCTGACTTCAACATCGTAAGAGCTCGTGCTGGTGTATCAGCCTGGACTGTTTCTCAATTGACACTCGACAATATTCTGGCCGAGCGCGGTCGCGAATTGGCGTGGGAAGCATGGCGTCGCAATGACCTGATTCGCTTTGGTGAATTCAACAAAGTAGGTGGTAAATTCACCTCTAAATTCATGAAAGAACCAGCTGCAAAGACATTGTTATTCCCAATTCCTCAGCAACGTCGTGATGCCAACCCTGGATTGGCTCAGAACCCTGGCTACTAATTTATAACGTAACGTTATAGGTTAAATCAGCTAACTGATACAAAGCGAGTGAGTCTAATAACTCACTCGCTTTTGTTTTTTAGTTAATTTTGTAAAAAGATTTACCGCAAGTGATTGCCACAACCTAATGATGAACAAAATCAATTATTCACCCTTTTTAGTCATTTTGCTCCTGTCGGCGTTCATGTCGGGTTGTACTAAAGACCCCGACAAAAATTTGTTCGAATCCCTTCCTGCTTCTCAAACAGGAATTAATTTTACCAATCGTTTACTGGATAAAAAAGAACTGAATATTTTCAATTATCGTAACTTTTACAACGGGGGGGGCGTCGCCATCGGCGATGTAAACAATGATGGATGGGCCGATATATACGTGACCTCCAATTTTGAAGAAAATCACCTTTACCTTAACAAAGGAAAAAACGCCAACGACCAATGGAAATTTGATGATGTAACCCAAACCGCTGGCGTGGGAGGTACCAAAGCATGGTCAACGGGCGCCACATTTGCCGACGTAAACGGCGACGGGCTCATGGACATTTATGTTTGTAACGCGGGTAATATCAAAGGCGATAGCCGAGGTAATGAATTATTCATCAATCAGGGCATCGGCCCAGACGGTATACCAAAGTTTGTGGATAAAGCGGTAGAATACGGCCTGCTCGACGGAGGCTTCTCCACCCACGCGGCTTTTTTT
>JAIXUT010000085.1 GCA_027483385.1 Alphaproteobacteria bacterium | reverse complement strand
CCACGTCCTACCTGTAATTGGAAACGCCAATGAGTGACAGCTGCGGCTGCGTTGGTTTGCGCCGTGGCCCGCTGGACGGCAACGCGCGTCGACCTTGTCTTCGGCTCAAACTCGATCCTTCGCGCCTATGCGGAAGTCTACGCGCAAGATGACAACAAAGAAAAATTTGTGCAGGACTTCGTGGCCGCCTGGACGAAAGTCATGAACGCCGACCGCTTCGATTTGGCGTAACTTTACGGCTCATCAGCGCAGGGGCCCACGCTCCTGCGCTGACTATATTCGTGCAATACCAAAGCGATATTACCTACAGGACTATCGTTCAAAGAGCGGGGATGCCCCCAAAGCACCGCCAAACGCCACCATTGGCGGGGTGGATTCTCAGAATATGAGGGATTTAGAAACTGAATGGTGGTGGGAGAAAGATTGTCCCGCAGCCTGCGGCGGGCGGTTCTTCTTTCTCCTCGGCAATAAGCCAAATTTTTATGGTGGTGGGAGAAAGATTCGAACTTTCGAAGGCGATGCCAGCTGATTTACAGTCAGCCCCCGTTGGCCACTTGGGTATCCCACCAAACCAATTACGCTGTTAAAGAGCTTGAGGATTTTTGTCAAGCAGAGAAAGATTGGTCCGCAAGCGGCCTCGCTCCGCGCCGACGCCTCAGGGGCGCAACGCTCTGGTTCCAACTTTCGAGAGCGATGCCAACAGAAACTTAGTCAATGGGCAGTCAACGCCCGTTGGCCACTTGCCGTCTAGCATCCTGAATATTCCGCCAAACCAATTATGATTTTCAAGTAATTAAGGGGATTATTAAGTAAAAATAAGCATTTTATTATTTGTAAATAATTTTTCTATAATAGTAATAAAGGGTTATACCAGCAACGATTTTTGAAAGGCTCCCTATTATAACTGTTGGCCAATTAAAAATACTCACTCCAGGCATTACGTGCAGCATATCAAATGACAAGAAAAAACCAATCGTATCCATAGGTCCAGAAACCATTGCACTCAATAAAATACGTTCATGAAATGGCTTTTTTACAAAGGTATAAATTAGCCAATCGGAAAATGCTCCAAGTAGCCCCCCCATGATTACTGCAATTCCGTATTCGGGGCTTAAATACCAAGAAATAGCAACCCCCGTCAGCATTGGCAGCCATACCCAGTGATTTATTTCACGCTGAGAAAAATCTCGCAATACATATACTAATCCAGAAACGATCGTCCATGGAGTGAACATAACGCCCGAGGAAATTTCAAACAGTAATGGAAACTCTTTAAATGCCAAGAGTAGAAAAATTAATACGACAAGGTACAATGTCGTAAATCGTAATTTATAGACTATATTATACATAAAATTCACTATTTAATATTCAGATTCATTAAATCTTAGCCATGCACCAATAAGGCAAACTGCTTTTTGCCACGCTTGAGCAAGTGATATTTCTCGTATTTGGCATTGGCAGGCGTTAGTTCCAGGGCTTCATCGGTCACTACTACGCCGTTGTGCTGAATGGCGCCTTGTTTCAGGAAGTCGCGGGCTTCGCGTTTGCTGGTAACGAGCTCTGTCAATATTAATGCATCAATCAAGGCTAAAGAGCCACTTTTTGCAGCTGGTAAACCGCCCTCCTGCGATAATTGTATAAAGTCTTCTTCCGAGAAGGCATGCACATTATTGTCAAATAAATTGATTGATAAATTCCATGCGCGCTCATTGGCTTCATGGCCATGTACAAGCTTGGTAAGTTCTGCCGCAAGCGACTGCTGCGCCAAACGGTGTGAAGGATTTTGGTTATGTTGTGCCAATAATTGCTCAATTTTACTATAATCCGCAAAACTAAACCGTTTTAAGTAATCTTCCACATCCGCATCGGAAGTATTCAACCAAAACTGGTAAAAGGCGTAGGGCGAAGTTTTTGCCGCATCCAGCCATACTGTGCCGCTTTCCGATTTGCCAAACTTGGTGCCATCGGCTTTCAGCAGCAGCGGCAAGGTGAGCACATGGGCCTCACCGCGCAGCTTTTTCCGAATCAGTTCGGTGCCGGCTGTCATGTTGCCCCATTGGTCCGAAGCACCGATTTGCACGCTGCATTTTAAGTCTTCATTGCGGAACATTTCATGAAAATCGAAGGCCTGCAGCAGCGCGTAACTAAACTCGGTAAAGCTCATCCCCGCGTCGTCGCGCTCGAGGCGGCTTTTCACGCTATCGCGGGCAATCATTTGGTTCACAGAAAAGTGCTTACCAATGTCGCGCAGGAATTCCAGCACGCCCACGCCCTGCGTCCAGTCGGCATTGTTCAGCACCAGCGGCTTGCCCAAGGGGCCTGCGGGCACATCGGCAAACAGCTTGGTGACTTGCGCCTGAATCCCCGCTACGTTATGCGCCAGTGTTGCGGCATCGAGCAGCTTGCGTTCGGCGGCTTTGAAGCTTGGGTCACCAATCATCCCCGTAGCACCACCCACCAAAATAATCACGCGGTGCCCTGCCAGTTGCAGGCGACGCAAAGCCAGCAGTGGCACCAGGCTGCCGATGTGCAGGCTATCGGCGGTGGGGTCGAAGCCGCAATAAATGGTGCGTGGCGTGGCCAGGTGCGCGGCAAGCCCGGGGGTGGCATCCTTAAACAGCCCGCGGGCTTGAAATTCAGCGATAAGCGCATCGGCGTGCAGCAGCGGGCTAGAGTTTTCCATTAAACCCTTATACTGTGTTGTGTATGCCCCGTAAAGCCGCCCCTGCCCGCAAAATATTGCTCAAAAAACCCCCCATAACATCACGCACGCCTTCGGCAAAATTCAAGCCCATGGTGGCCCTGGGCCTGATGAGCGGTACCAGCAAGGATGGTGTGGATGTGGTGCGATTGGTGACCGATGGCGCCAACCATATAAAAGCCGTGCAGCTCCACGCCCACCCCTACCCGCGCGGGCTCTATGCGCGGTTGAAGGAAGTGGCCACGGCTGATATCCCGTTGGCCGAGGTGCTGCGGCTGGAGCGCGACGTGACGGAAGAGTACATCGCCGCGATTCAGGCGAGTGGGTTACTCGATGAGATCGTGCAGGTGGTCGGTTGCCACGGCCAAACCATTCGGCACCTGCCACATGCGGGCCTGACCTGGCAGCTGGGTGACCCGAACTTTCTCGCGGAAAAACTGCAGCAACTGGCGGGCCAACCGGTGCCCGTGGTGATGGACTTCCGCCGCCGCGATTTGGCGGCAGGCGGTGAAGGCGCGCCGCTGGTGCCACTGTTTCATCAGGCGATGCTGGCCGGGCAAGGCGCCAAGCAGTTTCCGTGCGCGCTACTAAACATTGGTGGCGTGGCAAACGTGACGTATCTGCCCAGCCT
>JAIXUT010000185.1 GCA_027483385.1 Alphaproteobacteria bacterium | reverse complement strand
TCCGGCCTCCGCCACCATATAGGCAACTAAACGCCTAAAGATCATTAAGTTACACCTTTTTTGCCCTGATGGTCTGCCAAATAACTTGGCAGACCAGTTCAGGCCAAAAAAAAAATGTCCAAACGTGTAGCAGATTCCCAACCACAACTTAAGACTGGCAAAACGTGGTACATCCAGTGGTACTTCACTGGATCGGATGGTAAGCGCCGACGCTTTCGAAAAAGCGCAACTGAAGACGGCCTCGAATTGAATTCAATAACAAATCTTGATGTACGGCTGATCGAAGCCAACAAAATGCTGGAGGCTATCCGGGCGAAAGTTTCGCCACTGCCCATGCAGCCAGGTGATGAGTTTTTCATTACCGCCCTCGAACTGGCTGTTTCCCTGAAAAGAAGTGATAAGGTGAAAACCATGAAAACGTTCCGCGAGACTGCGCGGTGGTTTTCTGAATACCTGGTGAAGTCAGGCCTGCAAACATTGCGTTGTAAGCAATTGACATTGAGCACGGTGCAAGGGTACTTCGATTACAACATCGTTAAGTTGAAAGTATCCAATACTACGCACAATACCAGAAAGAACAACCTTCGAAGCCTGTTCACCGAACTCGAAAAACGTGGGTATATCGATGAAAACTTCTGCAAGAAGATTCAAAACAGGGTAGAAGGGGATCCGCAGCGTCGCCCATTTTCCAAACAAGAATTTGAAAAGTACATGCAATATGTTGCGCGCCATGACCGCGGCTTATACCTGTGCAGTTTGCTGCTCGGTTATCTGGCCATTCGACCAGGAGAGGAACGGGATTTGCGCTGCGGGGCATTTGATTTTGCGACAGGAGTTGTGCGCTTTGCCGGAAAGGATTCGAAAAACCGCCGAAACTCAACGATCACGATCCCATCTGACTTGATTGAAGTCTTGAAGTCCTTCAATCTGCATGAATATCCGGAAACGTATTACGTTTTCGGGAAGGCAAAAGGGCGGCACAATAAGGAGTTATTTCCGAGGCCCGACCGGATCGGGGAGAATACACTATCCGAACGGTTCCGGGTAACCATCCGGAGAATGCAAACTGAAGGCCTTTTGCAGAGTACAAAAGGCCTTCAGTTATATTCATTGAAAGATACGCTGGCACTTTTCCTACTTGATTCCGGTGTGGATGTTGTTTCGGCGATGCACCATTTCCGGCAAAATAGCCTGGAAGTTTTCCAGCGATATGTGAAACGGTTGGGCGTTGTGAACCCGATCATCAAGGATCTAAATATCTCGCTGCCCATGAACCATCTTAAAAAAGATGATGGTGATTAGTTACTCATAAAAACCACCAGACGCATTATTAATCGTATTGAATCGATCAAAAATATCTACTGTAGTTTTATCTGGCACGATGGCCACCACGCCATTGTTTAGCATTTTCGCCAAAATCGCATTGAGCGTTGCAATCGAGTTGGTAAATTCCCGTATCATCATTTGGTCCTGCGCGGGTGCGGATGGCAAGGTTGCCGTAGTTGGATTGATACCACCGGTGGCGAATTGCGCAACGCTGCGCCCACGGGTGATGTTGTCGATCATGGCCACGTAAGAGGCTACGCGCGGATTGGCCAGGTCTTTATTTGCTACAAAGTATTCACGGCCACGTTCGCTGGCCAGCACTGGGCCACCGGTGGCTCCGGATTGAAACAGCACCGGGAAATTTGGAAGTAATCCGGTAACTGGTGTACCAATCCCTCTGGCTCGGTAGTTCCGTTTGTCCGTTTGCCCAATCACATCATAATAACCACCATCAAATTTTTGCGGCACGAATGCCTTGATGGCAGTGGCGCCAATGGTTGCCACCGAAATTCCCGCACGGATATTGGCTTTGGCCAGCTGTGGAGCCGCCAAAGTGAGTGCGGCAATACCGGTGGGATCGAATGGCGTGCCTAATCGCGCTGCAGCCAGGATCGCCGCCTTTTCTTTTTGTAAGGATATGATCACCGAGGCAATTGCGGCCGTTTTTTCAACTACAAATAAGGCTTTTGATATGGCATTGCTTTCATCCAGCAAGCCTCTAACCAACCCGGCACCTTCGGCGATCGCGTTGTACTTCTCAATTTCTACGTCTCGCTGTGCATCGGCGAGGTCTTTTTCATATTGTAGGCGCTCTTCAGCGCTTTTCTTTACAATATCGGCTTTTTGGCGCTCATAGGCTGCCGTGATTGCTACAGAATCAACCCCGAATTCATCTGCCTGAGCAAGTAATGCCAGGTATTGGGTATCCAGTTGAGCAAGTTGCTGCTCCTGTTCAGTGAGCGTTCCTTCCTGTTCGAAGGCTTTTATATCTTCTTGCGCCTTTTTTCTCGATGCATCGCGCTCTTCCTTGAACTTCTCGGTTTCAATCGCAGCATCCAACTCCTTTTGTGCTACGGCTTTTGCCGTTTCATAGGCTTTTTTCTCCTGTTCGTCCCGGGCTTTTTCAGCAATCTTCCGGATTACAAATGCGATCTCTTCCCCTTTGATTTCCTCGAGTGCAATGCGCTGTACCGTGGCATCCTTTACGCCCTTCTTTTCCAGTTCAACCGCCTTTTTAATTTCCGCATCATACTTCTTTTCTACGTTGCGGATGGCAATTTGAATTTCATCATTTGACTGCTGAGAAAGTAAGTCAAGGCGATACTGTTTGACTTTTTCAGCCAGCGCCTTTTCATCCTCTATTAATTTGGCGGCTTCTTTGGCGCGTTTATCAGCATCTTTTGCATAGGCTGCTTTTTTAGCGGCGGCTGCGGCGGCTGCATCGGCGGCGGCTTTTTCGGCAGCGGCGGCTTTCTTTTGATCCTCAATGTATTTTTTAAGCGCCTCTGAATTGATTAAGATGGCTTTCCCATTATCATCCCACTGTTCAACTACTTGAGGTAGTAATGCTCCAATTTTGGCAGTTACTTTTGCAAGTTCCTGTGAATCAGTTGTAAGTTGTACGGATCCCGCGCGGCTTTCCTCATAAGCATCAGAAGCCCGGAACTGCATTTTATTTGACTGATCTACTGCAGCCGTAAGTTCATCATAGGCTTTAGATAAATCTGTTATGTTTTGTTTTGCTTCGGTCCCTGATGCGGCATTTATCAAATCTACCACACTTCCAGCAATATCGCCAAGTGCTCCAATAACCGGATCAGCAATCGTTAAAAGACCTTGAAATACTGGTATGAGCAGGGTAGATACTTTATCATATACCTCTTGGAACTTTGCCGTAAGTTCAGCGCTTTGCCGTGCCATACTTCCAGATCCTTCGGCGTAAGCCTTTTGCGCATCCTGGCTTTTTTGCAGGATGAGATCAAGGGTAATACTTGCTTCGGCTTGTTGTTTTGCATTGCCAGTGAGTTTACTCAATCCGCGCGCTGCCAGTTCAGCATCAATTTGCGCCTGCTGTAAATCAATACCCAGGCCTTTGAGTGCATCGCGTTCTCCGAGCAATGCCGCCTGGAGTATTTCTGTAACTTCTTTTGCACTGCGTTCTCCATTGGACCATTCGGCCAGGGCACCGGAAAGATTGACCAACTGCGTAGAAATACCGGCAGCGGTATCGCGCTGGAATCCCATCGGTACCAGCAAGTCCTGGATGCCTGCGGCCGCAGCTAAATACTGGGCATTGGTAAGCCCCATCGCTGCCGCATTTTTTTCGGCTTCTTTGGTTACGAGTGGAAGGTATTCGCCAAAAACTTTCTGGGCTTTTTTGCCCATCAATTCCAGGGAAGTGGCATTGCTAAACGCGGCTTTCCCATAATTCAAAACCGCATCAACTGCAAACGCACCAGCCGCTACGCCCACAAACTTATCAAGCCCAATTTTACCCAAGGTTAAACCTTGGGAGATACCGCGAAGCCCTTCTCTATGCTCTGTTAGTATACCATTTAAAGATTTTAGTTCTTTAAACTTTGCTTCATATTCATCCGTGCCACGTGTCATCGTAGCCAGCTCATTGCTGACCTTCTTCTGTTCAGCAGCAATCGACTTTAAGGTATTATTTACCTCTCTACCATTGATAAATATGGAAACCTGGCGTGATTGATTAGCCATTATTTATTTGAATGCGGCGGTCAATGATGCCAGGTACAAAGAATTTGATTTCACCTGCAGTAATGTCTGCATATTCCTTTGCGATTATATCAGCAAGTTCCTGTAATGATTCATCTAAAATGGGTGCGATCCAGGGTTTAGGATTTGCCTTTGATGTGCCAACTTTTCGCCCCTTTCCAACGCCGTGTTCAAGCCAAATCCCTTGCTTTGAAAATGGGAAGTTTATACGGTATACATTTCCATAGTTTTTCTTTGGCCGACTGCCAATGCTGGTCTTCAATGGCTTATAATCATTGTCATTTTGAGCAGCCCATATTGCTTTTTGTATGGCATGCTTATCCCGCAGTGTAATGCGGCCAACCTGTTCTTTCATCAGATTACGCTGCCGTTTGGCCCAGTCGTATACGGCATCATTTAAATCCTTAAACTTTTCCTTATTGTCCATGCTACAAAGATTCATTCGCCCGATTTGAATCAAAAGGACAGTAAAATCGCATCACATTCAGCACAATTTACCAAAATACATTTTGCTGAATGTCAACGAGTTGAGCTGTTAGTATTTATGGAAGTCAAATATTTTCAACCATGGTTTTGAATTACGCGAGAATCCCGCCTTCGCCTGACGCGCCGGTTGATTATTCATCGCAAAAACCGGGATATATGCAGCGAGGGCGCAGCCGATTGCTCGATTGCGCCCTCGCGTTGTGATCTATGATGGGGTTGTTATAGCCTGAACACTGGCCGACGCCGTACCTCATCGAGTGCAATGGCTTCGGCATCGGCTTCATCGGTGGTGGCGATGTGCCAGGCATCGGCGCTGCTGTTGCTGCCTCCACTTGCCGTATCGAATACAGTTGTGAACGATGAAGCATTCTCCATGATGTATGCTTTCCATGCTTCACTGTGCCGATCAGCCCAGATAGCGCGTGGGATGTATAGCCCTGCTGCTGATCCATTGGGCATGGTGCGATTGACCTGGGCTTGCTCTCCGAACTCTTCCGATACGAATACACGGCCACCACCTAACTGGATCCAGTGTAGCTTGGTTGCCTCTTCCATGGCCTTATGTGCAATAGCCTTACGCATGATCTCGCGTAAGGCTTTCTCCTCGGTGGTCAGTGTGCCTGCCAAGTGGCGCGACTGGAAGGCTGACCAGAAGGTAGATGGCAGTGCCTTCTGTACGGCATAGGTCTGCACCTCGGATATGATGGGTCGTAAGGCCTCAAAGGTGTAGCGATCACATTGTATATGGGTAAGGCGCCGGAAGTCCGAGGCATAGTTGAGTAGGGGTGTGCGATGGACCTTAGCCTCTTCCGAGGCTGCCCAGTCAGTGTAGGTCGCCTTGCCATCATCAAGGAACTTCAACATAATCTCCAGGGCTTCATACCCTTTCTCCAAGCAATCCAATTGGTATTGCTTCTCCTGGTAGCGGTATGCAGACTTACGGTCTTGTGTTTCAATGCGGTGCATGCCGCTCTCCCCAAATTCAACCCCTGCCACTTTGCTGTACTCATACAGCGTAAGCAATGCAAGCGGGCGTTTGATAAATGGCAGCAATGCCGTTTGCGCACCACTGAGTGAACCGGACAACAGCGCTGTATACTGCGCTTGCCCCAAGTACGGCGAAATGTGACGCCGTGCTGCCTCGTAAATATGGGATGCCAGCGAATCCAGTTCAACCGATTGGTTGACCCGGCCACCGACGTATTGTTTGAAGTCAGCGAATGTGCTGAATAACTCTGCCATGCTGTTGGATATTTACCCGCTTCGTTTTTGTCGGCAGCGGGAGTTGATTGAGTAGTGTGCGCATATCACTTTCAAGGCTGTACGCTTGGGCCAGTAGGGCGCTTGCGCGTTCGCTTACCTTTTGGGCTTCTGTCAACAATTGATTCATTTGCTTCATGGTTATTTAATTGGTCAATCAATGCTTTCAGTGTGTTATTTTCACTTTTAAGGTCCTCAATGACTTTTTTCGCCTCGTTGATCTGCACAGTGAGTTGATACCGCATTTCCTCCATTTCCCGCAGCCGGTCGCTCAATTCCGATATTTGGCGGGTCGATTTGTCGACCACCAGCGATAAGGACATGAATTCGTCCTCTACCATTCGATTGGATGCCCGGCGATATTTCTGCCGGAAAAGCAGGAGGTACATAATTCCGCTCCCACTCAAAAATGTGAGGATGGGAAGCGCATCGTTCAGAAATTTTAGCATGAGATTGCATGTTTTGACGGGGGGATTAAGATTACTTAGGAGTTACTATTGTGGTTGTCGGCGTTGGCTTGAGGCCGCTTTCTTGCTGATTGGTGGTGGTGTGTGCCGTGTGGTCCACCACGAACGTCACGCCCCAACCATTGTAACGGCTGATCCAGTTCAAAGGCTCCAAAATGCGGCGCTGGTCGGGTGTATTGAGCGTAATCATCAAATTATAGGATTCTCGCTTATCGCTACCGGATCCGGAGCCCATTTTTCCGCCTTCTGGTGCCAATCCGATCTGTGAAGGATCCATGCCGAAGCCTTGCACGATCTGTGCATCGGCAGCATACGAATCTGGCACCCAAGTGCCGCTTTTTGACTTATCATCAACCGGAATGATGTTGATTTTACCCATCGCATTGCCTGTGATCTCGTTTTCCTTGAAAACATAAGCGATGCTCTTCAATCCAGCCTCGGGACCGGCCAGATATGTATTGATTTCGGCTACTTTCTCATCAATTACCCGTTGGCGCTGCGCCTGGTCGTAAGTGGTCCAATCCGGATGCCGGATGATGAAGAAAATTTCAGGTATTTCAATGATGTACTTTAGCGAGATCTGATTTGTCTGCATACCATGCACAATCAGCGGCACTTGCGCCGAAACATCGAGCCAGCCCTTGTTTTTAAACAATCCGAGCCACCAGGCGCGCGCATAGTAGATCATCCCAGGGGTTGGGAAGCGTGTATGCCAGGCGAATTTGCGGCCCTGGAGTCCATCGAGGAAGTTTTGGCGATCGTACCACTTGTACAGTGGTATTGCTACCCGTGTAGTATCATCCTGCGCGGTACCAAATGGGAAATGGTAAGAATGCAACAGAAAATCAATCTGGTTACGAGCATTTGCTTTGCTCAAGCGCGCATTTTCAGCACCGATATGATATAAGCCTGTGACTTTAGTTTTGTCGCGGCTCATAATCATTTCGCTAAAAGCATTATAAGGCAGCGCATAGTCTGCGCACTGGGCAGCGAACCATTCCTCCTGGATGCGATTTTCGGCCAACCAATCCTCGATTTCAGCAAATGATTGCCGCTCCACATTGGGGCCCTTGGCCATATCGGCCGTGTTGTAATACACAATACCGTTACCCTGGAGCATATTGATCTTCTTTTCCAGCGTAGCGCCTGCGATCGGGACCGCCTCGATCTTTTTGCGCATATCGGTGGGCAGCAGGTCATTATCACCCCAATATGCCCACCGGGTGCCGACTTCCGTCCAGGTTGGGATCGGTGCCGTTGTTTTATCGGCCTTTTGAGCACCTGCACCCGTTACATTATATTCCTGGGTAAGTACGCCGTCATGCAGTACCTGTATTTTATCGCCGATCTGCATAGCGTGCAGCGTGATGACGTTTTGATTGGGCGTACTCATGGCGTGGTTACTTGTCCGTTGAATTGAATGATGAGCAATGGATGAATTTTCATCATTGACTCTGTTGGCTGGCCATCCACGAGCATGCGAATGTTGCGGGTGTAGTTCGCTTCGTGGTTGGGATTTTTGCGCGGGGCCTCTTCGGCAGCAAAATAGGAGCGCTCGAGCGCCGTGGGTTGGCGCTGCTCAGGGAGTTGTGCAACGCGATCATTGCCGCCATCGCCCCATACGAGCACGGCTTCAGGCACCTCGATGATTTGCCCAATGCGTTCACGCCGCCGCTTATCGTAGCGTACTGCGCGCAGGCTAAAAGGCTTTCCCGCGTGCATGTGGGCCAATACGTCCTTAATTGCTATCATAATGCTGGCAAAAATGGCCGTGTAGGTGGCATTTAGAAAGGACAAGATGTTAAATAGCCTTTTAAGTAATAAAATACATTAAATTACAAAGCCCCGTGTGTTGCACGGGGCTTTGTAAAAGTAATTAAGCGTACATTGAATCCAATACCAGTATGTTAGATTCTACCGCATGCTTTATAACTTTATCAATTGGTAGATCACTAGCAATAAACAGCATCGATTGGTGCCTACTGTTGCAATAGTATCTTCGGCAGCGCCCTAATGGATGAGAATTTTCAGAAGCATTCGGAACATATTGATCAAGTGTACCGTCTTCGCATTTGGAAATACTTGACCGTAATGTGTTTTTGTTGGGCGAAGGGCCTGTTATTACATAAACTTGCATGCTATTTAGATTTAGTGGTGAGCAATAATCCAGCCGAAATAATTGGGTGGCCGTCATTTCTGCGATAAAAATGCCCTGAAAATTTTTCCTGCATTTCCTTGTCTTTGCCATCTGGAATATCGGCATACCAAAAGCCTGTTCTGGTTGCAATGGAAGGGCGCAAATTAAAGTCCTTAAATGGGCCAGCGTCAATTATGCGTCCACCGTGACCAGGATAGTTTGATTGGTATTCAAATTTTACACCCAATGCTTTGAGCGCTTCATCTGTTATTTCTGTAATTTGCATTGTTGAGTTATTTTTTGTGTAAACGATTTATGTTTTCATTCTTTTTCAGGCTCCGAAAGCGTTATATCAGCCGATTGTTTAGCGGGCCGTGATTCAATCGGAAATGCAATTATTTCAAAATCAAGCGTCGCACAGATACGTTGCATCATAGACAAAGAAACATCAGATGCACTTTCTATCGCGCTCATTCGTTGCTTCGATACTCCAAGCAAACTTGCAAGTTCCTGGCGTGTCTTGCCTCTAAACTTGCGAATTTCAGCAATCAGTTCGCCAGATTTCATACTGTTTTTAACAATTTCTTCAATATTGATAGTTTAACGCCTGAATCGAGCGTACGTGGACGACCAGGACCACGGTTTTCTTTTTTCCAAGTTAACAAGGCATTAGCAGCCTCAGTGATTGTTTCAAATTTGCCAATTAATTCGGCGGGAATAAAATCGGGTTTCATATTCTTCTATTTTAAATCATTGCTTAATTGCTTTGACCCTACAAAGGTAAACACTTTTATTTACTTGTCAATAGTATTGTTTACTTTTTTTGAAAATATTTTTACAATATGCGATTAGTAATGAAAAAGCCGCAACGGATTATGTCCGTGCGGCTTTTTCAGCAGATACTCAGATTGTTTCAAGATTGTCTATCTAAGCAACCTCGCTTCACTTCACGCGATCCACCAACGTCTTTGACGCTTTGAGTTTCACGACCACGCGCGCTGGAATATCAATAATCTCCCCTTTGGTCGGGCTAAACTTCCGAGTAGCGGGCTTTTCAACCCGTTCGAACGTGCCAATGTTGTCCAAGTAAACTTTTCCGCCCTTTTTCATTTCAGCCGCGATGATGTCATCAATCGCATTAAGTACCTCCAGTGCAGTGGTAGATGGGTGGCCGGTTTTTTCGTGAAGTAGTTGCGCCAGGGCAACCTTTGTGATCTTTTTCATCAATGTGATTTTAAAACGTTATTGATTCTGATCGGCCTTCATACTCAGCCAAGTAAGCGCATTACTGTAGTGCTGGTCTGCGACCTCATTGAGATGCGCAGGTCCACCGGCAATACTGAGCAGTACACCGCCCCAGCCGTAGCCGATTTCCTTTTGATTATCACTCCCGGCGCTGCTGAAAACCTTTGGATGCGCACTCACAATCGCATGCCGGCAGCTCGCGAACCAAAACATAATCACGCGCCGGCACATCGGATCCAGCGTTTTCATCATCTTGGACCGTTCGATAATTTTTGCCTCATAGCCCCGCAATGGCATGCGTCGATCTCCGCTCCAGTTGCTGTCTTTCTCCTTTCTCGTTAATGGTCTTGATGGGCGATAGAGCACGGCCATCAAGGTATCCGCGAAACTTTCGTCCTGTGTTTCCAGGTAAGTTTCGAACAGGGTAAACGTGTAGCCAAGTTCATATATCGTGATGTTTCCAAGGCTATCACCCGGTGCATAGAGCACCTGTGTTTTGGCCATTTTTCGCGTGCCCTTTTCGGCTTTGGGCGTGTAGTGTAGCGATGGATACGGGTTGACGGTCCGGTTGTACTTCAGCGCATAGGTCGTAGCGCCCGATTCCGTTTTTTCGATGATAAATAAGCCGCTGATCGTGGCATGCAATACCTGGTGCAATTCATCGAGAAAAGCGTCCTCGCCGGATACCAAAGCATCGGGATCGGCGGCGGCGTTACTAATACAATCGGCCTCCCAGGAGGCCAGCGCTGCGTTATCTAGTTTAAGCATGTACTGAGCCATGCTTAGGAGTTTCACCATGGTAAACGCGCTCTGGGTAAACTCATCACCCGGCGTGGTGAACATGGTTTCATAAAATAGGAGCAAACTGCGCAGCGACAGGTCATTCCAAGACGATGGAACGGTCACATCGCGTTTTACGCCGCTTATTTCGATGGTAATTTTTGTTACTGGTACTTCTTCCATGGGTAATGGTTTGTAGTGATAGAATCGTTTCGCCCGTAAAGTTGTGACCGGCCACCACTACGCGAAAGGACGCTATAACTTCACCATGGTAAGTTTCACCGTACTCAGGCCATTCTGAGCGGCCGTAACCTCAAAGTATTTCACGATAGCCTTTACCACCCCAAGGCGATGGTAAAAAGTAACGATCGGTGTAGTCCATTGGAATAACTTAGTGAGTTGGCCAGGTGTGAGCGCGGCAGTACACTCCATGGGCGCGCCATCGCCCAGTTCAATCCAGCCCTGGTGCAGTTGCTGGTACAGGCCATCGGCACCATCGAGTTCCAAAGAAAAATCACCGAGAATATTCCCGGCGTAATCGGTATTCAAGTGGGTACCGAGCATGTAATTATAGGATTCTCCCTGGTGCAGTCCCCAGCAAAAAAACAGCCTGAACCCGGCCGTATTTTTCACGCCTAAATCAACCTCTTCGCTGTTGCCCAGGGCAATCAATGCGGCCACCCGAAATGCGGCACCGCCCAGGTAATCAATGATGGGCTGAAAATCGCTGAGTGGCCTTGCTTCAAATTCTTTCAATGTGGTACCAGCGCCCAATACCAGTGGCTCTAACTGGGTTGCATCGGTGTAGGTGTCGCTGGTTTCCTCCTTAAACTGCATGGTAAATCCCTTTGGCGTAACGATTTGCATTTTGATCGTTGTAGGCGATACCGCATTATCGGCATTCAAAATGCGGGCTTTGAGTTGATCTCGCCGCTTTTTAAGTACTACCCGCTTTTTCTGTATTACCGGGTAAATATTGAGGATATCCAAAATGCGCAGTACAAATGTCTGCGCATCAATATCCGGAACTTGCTTGGCCAGGTCGTAGGTTTCCGTGAATCCATTCAGGTATTTTAATCCGGTTTCGTAGCCCTCAAACAGCGTATGATCGCCCGCATAATTACCATAAATGCACAATGCGGCGAATTCCGGACTATTGTAAAAATCACCCTCCCAGGCAAAGCCCATTTGCTCAGCAATGCGGTCAAATACATACTTGACTTTCACCTGCGGGCAGTAGTTAAACTTAAAGTATTTATCATCACGCGGCACATTTTGCCCCTTTGTTGCGCCGTGTCGGTAATTAATATAGTTTTCATAATACGGGTTCTTTTGAATCGTATAAAACCCCGTATTGCGAATAACCGGCCAGCAATGCGTTGCAACTGGTGTGCTTTCTAAAGTTGTAATATGCGCCTGGAGATTGAAGTTGTTACGTTTGGCGTAGGTGTAAAAGGTATTCGGCAAAAAATTCACCATGGTATGCAGTTCTACCACAAATGGGAACATCGTATCATCCGGATGCAGTTCAAAACTACCAGGGAAACTGGCAACGCCCGGATAATCCGCATTGATGAGCGCGGCTAAAGCGGCCATTGCGGCGGGTATCTCTGTAAATCCTGCCGGTACATGGTAATGTGAATACTGTACCCCGTTGATTGTAATGGCGTATTGACATGGTGGCGTTGCCTGGATGCTCAGCACCCAATGCGCCTCAACAACGCGGGGTATTGTAATTACCGGCATCAAGGACCGGATTTTCAATTCCTTTATTGTACTGAGCCAGTTGATGGCTTCATTTTGAAACGTACTTTCAATTTCCGTTTCAGTAACGCTCAGGATATTCAAGTATCCGGGCGATACTGTGAAATTATCAATATACACCGTTGCTGTGGGCTGGCTTGGCCGCTTGCTGTCGAAGCGATTGAAATGCTTTACGGCGTACAGATTGTTAGGAGAAAGCGCGATTTTGAACGGAAACGAGAACACCCGATCGACAAAATCCTTATCGAATGCCGGATTGCTTGCCGTGATGGACAGCGATGCTCCTGCTGCCAATTCTAGTACTTTGTTATTCGTTTTTAAGGCTATCATGTGCAGAAAATACGGTAAACGATTGCCAATGAAATAAGGGCGATCCCTACTCCTGCAGGGATCGCCCATTTCTTATGCGCTATTCGTGGCCATGCATGGTATATCCCACTCAAATTGCCCACCAGCAAGATGATGGTGATGCATTCGTGCGTGGTGATCATCTTTTGAAAAACTGGGAGAATGTAAGTTCACTGCCCAGGTAATACCCGGCACTTATTGCGGCGCTTTGCATGGCGATGCGGGCAATGGGGTACCACCATTTGCCAGACCTTTTCCACTGGGTAGCGATGGGTACGGTTGCCGTAACGCCTGCCGAAAAAAGCAACATATGGTGCGCGCTGGCCGTGAAGTGGTATGCATCACTCAACTGCACGGGGCAGCGCCTCCAGTATTTGTTTTCCCAGGAAATTGAGTTGTCCCAGTATTGGCGATTGGCGTTTGGGAAGCGTTTGAAAAATACGTCTTTGCGCCATAGCAGGGCTTCGTGTAGCCCGCCGAATATTCCGGAGGCGAATGCCAGGGATGCAGGGGCGATTGTGCGCTTTGCTTCTTGCTTCCAGTTGAAGGTAGGATCTGGATAAGAATATGGGCGCTCTACCAATGGGCCTTTATCAAAGGATTTATCGAGGTAAATACCTTGATAGATCGGTGGTACATTGAAATTTGGAACTAACTGGTAATTAGGGGCCTGTTGTGCGATGCTTAGTTGTAGCAGGCAAAGCAGAAAAAACAATGTAAATAGGTGCTTCATGCTAGATTTTTTTTAAGATGACCGATTTATCAATTGATTGCCACAATCCTTCCTTTACCCGGAATAAGAGGTTTATTCCGGTCGCTGGATAGTTTATGAGTCGCATCATTTTGCCAAAAATGAGCATTGTTTTAGCAGTACTACCTGCCGGAAGTAATCGCTTTCTTTGGTTGGTGGAAAGCACCGGGAACGTTACATTGGTTGTTGTACCATTGATTATAATTACCCATTGCCCTATGCTTAACTCGGCGCTGTAAGCATCCATTAATTGCTTTACGGGCGATCGTGCAGTAAGTGATATGCAAAGCGTATCCATCTTTGCGAAATCAATACTTGCCTGACGGGCTTGCATTGCGATTACAGCGGCTTCTGCGATCATATTACATCTAGTTTCTATTTTTTGCACTTGGTCATTTAAAATAGAGATACTATCGCCTTGTATGGTTGCCCGCTCTGTATATGATCCATCAGCATACTGAACTAGGTTTATTGTATATAAAAAACCTGATTTTGAGGTATTATAGGTAGTATCCAAAACTACCTGAGATTGTGCACTTATATTTAAGTACACAAGGCTGAAAAATAAAAAGAAAAGGTATTTCATAGTTGTCGTTTATGGGTTCCCCCGTTATTTTAAGATTCGATACTTGAATGTGGCGGCACCTGGATCATTAGTACCAGATCCCCAACTAATAACATTGACCCAGATAGTTCCTGAAGTAGAACAACCAGCGGTGAAAGTAAATGAGCCTCCAGAAGCGAATGGATTGCTTATTGTGATGATATCACCTGATGCTGCATTCGAATCAGTGAATGTTAATACGGCGCCTGTACCCTGCGCCATCGCCGGAAAATCTAAAGATGGGCTTGTACCACTATATCCTTTGATCAAAACATATCGTGAGAATGCGTCTGGCGAGTATTGTAAGTCGGTGCCGTTGTTTTCAATATTACCGGCTGCTATGGTGGTTGTATTGGTCCCTGCTGGGATATTAAGCGGTGCTGTGCTGGTTGTGCCAGCTGCTATTGTTAGCGTTGCGGCGGCTAGTGTGGCCGTGCCTAGGCCTGTGCGGCCATCGTCGCGCACCATCAGCGCGTTATTGGTGGCGTTGTTGTGTACTTGCAAGGACCACGTTGCGCTAGTTGCCCCAGTGCCCACAATATGCACTTTGGCAGCCGCACTCGTTGCGCCTACAGCCAGACTCCCAGTAACAAGTAAATTAGACGCTGTTGCATCGTCACTAGAGATTACTTGCAAAGTATTGTTAGCAAACCGTTTTAATCCTGGCATAGTGGGACCCGTACCGCCAAATTGTAGAATACCGAATCCGTTATATGAATTATTATAGAGTGTAAGATTCCCGTTTGCCGCCGATGATATTTTGGAAAATGTATTCCAATTTAGGTCGGTAGAGTTAGATAAAACAATAGACCCGTTCGAGGTGATAGATGTTAATGCTGTTCCTGCGCTGTTCTGAAACTGAGCAAGATTTGCTGTTTGCCCGGCTGCGCCGCGTACAATTAAGCCTATCTCGGTAGCGGTGCCAATTTGCACATGCAATCGGGCTGCTGGTGCCCCTGTAGTGCCTAGCGTAAGGCTTCCACCCAGCCATGTTTGTGTGGTGGCGCTGGTGCCTATTACAGTAGTGTTGGTTCCTAAACTTTGAGCGTTTAGGCCTCCAATTACTACCTCATTAGATGTAGGCGAACCACTTGTGCCGTTAGTAGATCGCGCACCAGCACCTATGTACACGCTATTAGCAAAGTATTGTGAATTTCCTAACGCATTTGTGTACGATCCAGCGTCGATACCAATTGCAACAAACTGATTCCCGCTAATGTGGTTTAGCGCTGAATTACCACCTATAGATACATACCCGTTGGCGTCGCTATAACGCGCAGCCTGATACCCAACAGCAGCGTAATTAGAACCTGTACCACCAGATATGTAACCAAGTGCGACGAAATCTTGACCGGAAATATTGGAACCCGCTGCAAATCTCCCCATCGCCACCCATCTTGCTGTGGTAGACGTGTTCTGATATGCGGAGTAAGAACCTATTGCTGTCCAATCTGTTCCTAATGCCGCCTGACCAGCGCTTGCCCCTATCGCTGTCCAATGCGAACCTGTACGGTTTGATAAACCTGCATCAGCACCAAACGCGCTCCAAAATGTCCCCGTAGTGTTAGTAAACCCTGAATTTGCACCAAATGAACTGACATTCGTTGCTGTTGTAACTAAATTGCCCGCATTAGAACCAAAAAGTGTTTTCTTAATTCCCGTTCCTCCTGATACAGAAGAAAAGTGACCACTATTGTTACCTATGATTGTATTACTTGTTGTATTGCTTTGCACAGTAAGCGTAATACCACCGCTGCTACTTTTATATGCAATTAATGGTGTAGCCGCGGTGATTCTACGAACACTTACCACTACAGTTCCATCAAAGTCTGCCGTTGGCGTAATTACCAACGTAGCAGTTGAGGTTGTCTGTTGTTGAGGGAATTGCCCTGTTGCTATAAATGCTGCGGAAGTTATGCCTCCTAAAGTTGCTACGAAAGAGCCAGCAGTACGGCCTGTTACAGTGAAATTAACCTGATAAAATGCACCACTTACAATTGTAAGTGAATTAGCCGTAAGCGGGCCTGTTCCCGCACCACCTGTGTCCTGATACCCCGTGGCAAACGAAGTGCCTGTCCAACCTGTTCCGGTAGCAGTTGTGGCCAATTCACCACTTGTCGCAGGGCCGTCAGATACCGCCGTCCCTTGAATATCAAATCGGTCAGCGCTCATAGTTGTAGTACCGAGGCCCAACCAACCATTTAAATAGTTGTTGGCAGTGCCTACTCCATAAATACCCCATCCGCTATTGTTGCGGTATTCGAACGACCTCCAAGAGGCAGCATTTGTGAGAATTGGGTTTGCAAGGAATCCGATGGACGCGCCGGAAGCGCCTCCAGTTTGATTTACATTAGGGCTGACGTTGAACCAACGCAATTCCCCGGTCCCAGAAGTAGGAGCAAAACCCGTTGATATTCCTACTAAGTTGCGTACTCCAGATGTTATTGTCGGTGATCCTTGCCCATTTCCAAAAACTATGTCAGAAAGACCCGTAGTTGAGGGAAACACAGAAGACCTTAATATGATGCTTTCCTGTCCAGATGTAGCATCACCCATAAATAACCCGTTGATGGAGTTGGAAGCCCCAACGGTTATCCCACCCGGCACAAAAACAGCCCCATCATCCCTAATCCGCAGCGCATTATTCGACCCCGTCAAGTTATGAAACTGCGCCGTCCATGTGGAGGAGGTGGAGCCAGCGCCTACGACGTACATGCGCGCTAAAGGCAAATTAACGCCTATACCTACATTCCCCAAAGAGTCTATTTTCATTCTTTGCAGGTTGTTGGTTCGGAACGCTAAAGAAACAAGATTAGTCGTACCTAGAAAATCACTCCCAGCAGTTGCAGTATTACCAGTTAGCCCCCAGCCGCCTAGATCCGCAGACGGTACCCAGCCGCTACCATTCCATTTTATTACCTGGCCCGTTGCGGCTGCGCTCTGGCCTAATTTTGACAAAGTAATACCACCAGCCAAGTCGCTGTTTGGTATAGATAGTGGTTTAATATTATTACTATCAATTGTAGCACTTTGGATATTAACGCCAGCAATGGTTGCCAGCCGTATATCTGAACCAGCCAGGCTTCTAGGCTTAACGTGCGTACTATCTAGCGAATTTAATTGCATATTTGCCCCTGCAATAGTTGCCAGTGCTATGTCGCCGCCTGCAATGCTGCGCGGTTTTACATGCGTACTGTCTACCTGGTTGCTGGCCAATGTGGTAACAGTAGAACCGGAAGTTTTTGTAATGGCACCCGTTAAAGCATACGTATCAACTACCCAGGCGCTAGTGGAACGGTCGTATCTATAAAACACCCCATCCGTTGTATTTTTCGCCCAAAACGGTCCATAATTCGCATTTGGGGTAAACGTAGGCAGCGTGCCACTACTCGCAGTATAAAGCCCAACGGCACGCATAAGGCTATCGGCTGATAATGTTGTGCCAGTAGCATCCGCAGCAGGTGCCCAGGATGTACCATTCCACTTGAGTATCTGGCCGCTGGATGCGCCTTGCTGCGCCAACTCGAGCGGGCTGCCCGTGGTGCCGGATCCAGAAAAGCGCGTGGTTTTTGCAACGGTTTGTAAAAAGGTGCCGGTTACCCAATCGTATACCGCCTTTCCGGTCGGTGTTTGATAGTGCGTCGCCGCATTACTGATGGATTTAATCACATCGGTGAGCGTATCACCGGTCAGTATCAACCTTTCTTTTACGATTACCTTTTGCGCGGTAGTCGTTTGCGTATAACCAGGTGCCGCAATAGCAATAAGAACACATGCAATTAAGCAACGTATGAATTTCATCGATAGTAAAGTTTTACAGTTAATGTGCCAGTGAAGCCGCTGAAATAGATGTTTCCTGCCGTTTTGAAGTATTTTTCAATTACGAAAACGGCCCCATTTGTATCATAGGGCTCTGATTCAAAAAGGTCGGTTCCGCTTACGGTAGTGCCGAGCGAAAACGTTCCTGATGCCGCACCAATTACCACAAATTTTTCCAGGAGTTTCCCTGCAGGTATTGCGACGCTCGGCGCGCCAGTGGTGATGCTGGCGCTAACTGGATCAGCGCCATTGATGGATATATTCGCTTCAATCCATGCAAGCAATACCGATAACTCAACACCTCTAGGTGCGGCTGGCAAACCATTTCCACGAAATTGAAACGGGATCCTGGTGTCGCTGTAAAGCGTAGTTTGAAGCGTAAACGTATCTACCTTAGCCATATCTTTATGTTAGCCATGGCATTGCGAAAGTATCCATCCAGGCATTTCCTCCAGGATCTTCCCATGCTGCCATTAAAGCACTTTGTTTAAAGTTGGAATAGTTGCGCTCATCTCTGCGAGGCCGCGCATTAAACTGGTATGCATGCAAGTCCCGATTAGAATCGGTCACTTCAAAATCATTGCTGGTAAGCAATAAGGGTATATAGCCCTTCACACTTACATCATACACAGAAGCGGAAAGTAAGACCTCTTGCAAAGAGTCCGCTTCTTCCCTTCTAACAAACCCTGTTCGATACGTGAATGTATTGTCAAATTGCTGTGCGTATTGGAAGCGCTCAGTAGCCAATTCATTGTAACCCGGTAAAAGCGATCGCTCGGACACAGAGCGATCTATATTCAATTTCTTGCCGTGTGCACCCGTACAACGCCATACTTCCGGCACGCCAAATGCATTCAAATAACACACAAACCGCTCACTACGCTGATAATCCCGATTGATGTAATAAGTACGCTCAGCACTCAGCGCCGTAAACGAAAACCCGCTTACCTCTGGATCATCAAACCCTACCTGTACGGTGTAGCGATACGCCGCATCCTGGTTATCAATACCAAGCGCTGTGGGGCTTACAGGAATGATGGCCGTCTCCTTGTCCGCAATAAAAAGGGCACCTGCAGTGTACCGATAAATGGCCGCACTGGCACTGTTATCATTAATGCTGTACCAAACCACCTTTACAACCGGCTTTACTGCAATCCCGTAGTAGTTAAACCAGTTCAAAAACACCGGTTGGTTGAGTATTACTTGCTGATCACCAGGCATCCAGGTAAGCAGTGAATTATCCGAATCAATTGCACTCAGATAGTCAAATAACCCAAAGAGTGTTTGACTTACGCCGCCATCCATCACCAATTTTATTGCGCTGTAATCCCAATCCTGCACCACCACCGGCGATCCGTACTCTTCGGTCCACCGCACATAATACCGGCGCAAATTATCCGCAAGGGTAACTTCATCGGTGCCCCATACAGGTACAAGCGGCTCTACCCGCTCCGATTGGCACTGCCCTTCCAATACGCTCGATATATCAAAGTAACAAAAGCCGGTGCCGGGCTCTGGCAAGCCTTCCAGTTGTGCAACCTGCTCGTAGGTGCCGCTTTTGTATTGGGTTTCGAAAAACACCTCAAACCGGATCTTGTAATTATCCGGCGTCATATCATCGGTAGCAGCGTGATCCATGATAGCAAAACCGTGGGTATTGGCAACAGAAAGTACCCATCCAACAACTTCAAGGGCTTGCATGCGCAGTTTCAAACTTCCGGAAACCGATATAGAACGGACTGTAAACCAAGGCGCAATACGTGGGTGCTGTTGAATGATTTGCACCACTGTTGCCCAGTAGTCGCCATTGGTTCCCGTCCAGGTATTGGTAGGTAATTGATTGGTACCAGTGTACAGATTTGCCGCAGTAAAAACTACGGTTTGGCTGGTATTGTCGGCATCGGTATAGGTAATCGTGACCGTTTCACCGGCCGTAAACCGATCGCTGAGCGAATAGGATAAATCCGTATAAACGCCCATTGCATCGTACAAGTCGCCACCGATCATTTGAGCAGCGCGAAACTTCCAGATGCATTGGTTGCGGGCAAAGCAAATATCGCCCGGCTGTGTAAGCAGTGCGATTGCCATTATGGATAAGGAGTTAATCCGCCGTCAAGCCATACAACATCGGAGCAATCCGCATCGAGGCCACGGAAGGTGGAAAAATCAAAGAGGTACATCACCGCGCCATACGATCCATCACCTTCGGCTTGCCAAAAATCGCCTTGAACTTTCAAGTTATCTACGACATCAATGCTTCCGAAAAACAACGGGTGCCCATTGCGACTATCGGCCACCATGCGCGTGATGAATGAATCTGCTAATTTTTCAGCATCTGTGTAGGCGTTGAGTAGATCGGTACTGGATCCTTCGCGGCGGCTGTAAAATTTGCCAAACACCAGGCCTACCTGGTAGTTTTTCACTGCCTGCATTTGCTGGCTGCGCATGGTCATGGTGGGCAATATCATGCGTACAAAATAATCTTTCGGCTTTATGGCAGTGCGGAAGTCCGAAAAGGCCTGTTCGTAGGCTTTCACTTCAAATACCCGTGCTCCACTCGTATTGGAGTGCAGTAGCAGCGGGTGCTGCTCGCACAGGTACTTGTAGTAGTCTGCTATGTTGGAAAGATACTGCGCCATCGGTGCAAAAGTGCGTGGCGTGATGGCGGGTAGAAAGGACAAAGGGTAAAAACAAAAATGCCCAAGCCATTGCGGCCTGAGCATCTCTTCCATCCAAAACCAATTGTATCTTAATAACCGCTTACCTGGTAACTGAATATGTAAGCCGTGGTTGCCAGAGCGGTACCTGAAGCATTGAGCGTAAATGCACCTGCAGTACTATCCGCAAACCATCGTGTTGCATTGGCGCCCGAATCTGGATCATATTGGGTAATTGACACAATTGCTTTATTGGGGTATGTTACCGGTAGTGTAACCGTGCATAAAACACCAGTTGTGGTGGGCGTGCCTGCGGGCGTAAGCGTAATGGTCCCGCACGTTGCATTTCCCGCAATGGTAACAGTAGCACCGCTCCCGGCCGCAGCACCTACCACTGCGGTAGGGACATCCCCTACTTTCATGTTGTAGTAGTCGCGCAGGAACTTTTTACCACGTAAGTAGGCAAGTTTGTTGCTTGCGCCCGTGACGCCACTAATCTTTACCGAGTCAATACTTTGCGCATAAATAATGCTCTTGGTGTCTTCATCAAAAACCGTTAAAACACCATTGCTGCTGCGGTATCGATAACCAACCTCATCATGTGGGAAAAAGAACCGGTACCCGTTGGTAGTCGTTGCATCCTGGAACCACAAGGCAAACTTGGTAAGTTTTGAACTCCAGATACTTGATCCACTGATCGTTACCGAGCTGGTATCACCATACCACAATCGGGTATTGGTGCCAGTTTCCTTAATTTCCAGTTTGGCGGTAGATGCCTGGTAAATCAAGTAAACCTCATCAATGGCGTAAAAAGTGCGTGCATTTGCACTAGGGGCGACAATTTCCAACGCGCTCGGCGTTAGTGTCACTGTTTGGGCGCTGGCTGCCACCTGGAACAAAGCCAGCATCAGCGTGAGCGCGTAAAAAATGTTTTTCATCTGCATTTTTTATTGTGAAAAATGTTGAAACGTGTTTCGATTAGCGACACAAAAATGGCTTGTGTCCCATCGATCCCAAAGGACAAGCCTATCTGCCGCTCATATTGCTGTCGGGCAATGAGGGACCATAATCGCGCATCAGGTGCGCGTACAGCACATACACAGGATTATCCAGCGCATCAGATAGATCGGTTGCCAGTTGTCGGTTGGGGTTATCGCTGCGCTCTTCCCGTTTGTCTTTCCCAATGGTGCCATCGGGCCGCTTTTTCGAGCGCGCGCGCGACATGCTCAGGTATGTAAACCTTGCATTTTGCTTGTTGATTCGGAAGCGCGGGAATCGAGGATCCTGCTCATTGAATATCCGCTCCCAAAGCAAATATTTCTGAAAATGGTGCGGATTGGTACCGCTCACCGTCATACGCCGCACTTTCCAGCCGCGCGCGCTGAGATATTGTTCTACCTGTTGTGCCCGGTTGAGTTTCGTATTACCAGTGGCCGAATTACCCGTGGCATCGTAGAAAAACAAAATGTGCGGATTACTCGCCTGGTGTGGCAAGTAGTATTGATGGAACTCTTCACACACATCATCCTGTGTTTTCCCTTCGGCCCCTTTGCCGAAAAACTCTTTAAGCGTCCGGAATTCTCCCGGGTATTGCTGGCTTACCGTGATGCTATTGATCGCTGCACCAAAGTCCATTCCGATCAATAATTTTTCACCTGGCGTAAGATCGCTGTCACCCTGGCACGTTGCCTTGATGCCCACTGCATCGGGTGTGTAGAACGAATAATTGTAGTTGGTGTAACAGTGCCGTGTTTCCTCCAGCATCGCATAAAAACCACCGCGCACAAATCGAGGCCTGATATTCAAGTACTCCGCATTGAATATTTCCAGATCGAGTGCCGATTTTTTTGCAACCGAAAGGTAGTCGGGTTTCAAATTCGCCATGTTGCAAATGCAATTGGCTTTCAGGAATAAATGCCGCTGGCCATCATCCATTTGCGCGAGTTCCTCTCGATCGGTGAACCATGAACCAGCAGGCGTGAGCGCGGTACTGCTGGCTTTCAACCGAAAATCAAACCACCGGTTGTTCCCCAGCACACGGTAATTACTACCTCGAATACTGGGCGTGCTGTTTTCATCCATCTTTTTCGGGTCCAGCATTACCACCTCATCTGCAAATTCGCCATCGGTGCTCAATCCCCGGCCGCTGCCGGAAATATCCTGGCTGAGCAGGTGAAAACCAAAGCCGGTGTAAAACGTGATAAAGTTGTCGTATTTCAACGGTGGCTTGTAAGGCTCTGGCCATTTCCATTTTGATGGCGGGCGTCGACCGATGAAATAATGCAGGTCTTTATACAGCCCTTGCATTTCCAAGGCGTGTATGTACGCCGGTATAATTTCGGTCAGGAATTTCTGATAAGTCGGTACAATCCACTGAAAGGATCCGCGCGGCATTTCAGTGGCAATTACGCGGCTGTATCGGGCAAATACCGTGGTTTTGCCCGTTCCCCTACCCCATTCCAAATCCAGTTCCTTCACCGTTTTGAGCATGGCCGTGCTCAGGATGGCAATTTGCTGCGCAGCGTTGTATGGGATGGTCCGGTAGTGCTCATCCACCTGGTCTTTGAGGGTTTTCCAATCACCGCCACCGCCGTTGTGCAAGCGCCCAATGCGCTCCTTGATCATTTCAGAAGTGGTGGGCGGTCTATTCGTCATCGGCGGGCATTTCTTCGTAGTTTACGTATTCGGCGTTCTTTGCCTTCGCTACGGTTTCAAAAAATTTGGTAATGTCCACACTACCACCGGCTTGTTGAATGAAGTTCATAATCAGACTGCGGACATCCGGATCCAGCACCTCCACATAGTTGCGTTCCTGCATGAGTTTCTCCAGATCAATCCGATCAGGATCGTCCTTGTCCAGTCCTGCAGCAGCCATATAGGTATTGGTGGCCTTTACCATGGCATCCGCATCATCGTTTTTCTTGGCTTTTTTGTAGGCATCCAGTGCCATGCTGATTGCGCGTTGCCGATGCACATCTTTTGGTATTTCGCCAATTTCGCCGAATACGTGGCGCATATTGCGAATGTCGTTGCGCGCCTGGCTGACCGATATTTCAAACTCGGCTTGCAACTTATCCAGGATCTTCATGTACTTCAATCCCTTCATGAAATAAGCCCTGGCGGCAAACCATCGATCGCGGATATGTTCCTCTTTGGGCTTGAGCGGAAAGTCGTAATTATTATCCAGCCAATCAATTACGATTTGGCTTTCGCTAAGGCCATGCATGCGTTCACGCCACCGGTATTCGGGTAGCAATTCGGGCGTGATATCACTGGCTTTTATACTTGCTATATTCTTCATTTTGCGGCTTCGATTCGTTCTTTTTCGGCGATTTTGGCGGCTAATTCAGCCTCCAGTTCCTTACGCCGTTCAAGGCTTTTTGCCTGCGGAATGATCTTGTTTAATTTGCTAATCCGCGTGCGCAGACTCAGCAGTTTTTTTAGGTCGGCCGCAGGTTCGTTCTGATCATACCCTTGTACTTCATATTTGAAAGTGTAGGCAGTACTGGGCTCAGGGTTGCGCATACGATCATAGAGCCCATCGAGTTGCGGCGTGATCGTTTCCATCAGTTCAATGGCGTGCTGGGCGCGCTCCTCATCGGTGGCGGCATTGGCCATCAGGGCGTGCACATAACTTTGGCGCTTGTGCAACTCCTTTGCCTGTTTGAATAGCGGGTGTGCTCGAAAATCATCCGGCGTAGGCGCAGGTTCTTGTATCGGTACCGGTATAGGTATTGGCTTTTGCTTGGGTGGCTCAGGTGCTGGCTTTTCTGTTGCTTTGTAAGGTATGCCCCGCAATGCAATATATAATTTACCCCGCTCTGCCTCCGTAGGCTTGCGTTTTCTGGCAATATTGTTTAGGTTTTCAGCAGCCGACTTAGTAATCCCAAGGCTGGCAATCGGATAATTATTCATGATATTTACCCCTTGCGCAAACGTCATTTTCTCTTGTAAAAAGTAGTCGTACATCGTCATACTGCAAAGGTTGCAGCACACGGGTCATCAGAAAAGGACATAAAAAAGCCCGCTTCGATGTGAAGCGGGCCCAACGAGACTCATGAAACAAATTCAAACTACTCCTTAATTCCCTTTACTTTTTCAGGTCGGCGCTTCAAGTGCGGAAATCCCGCTTTGATGAGCGCCTCACAGGTATCCAATTCGATGGTAGAAAAATCTACCGATCCCTGGCCATAATGCGGCAAGGCGAATACAGGACCGCCCTCCAGTTTTTCCAATTCATACTTTTCCTTAATTGAATCAGGAAGTGTATTGGTCGTGGTAAACTTCTCCTTTTCTGACATACTAGATTGGCGTTTGGTTGATCGTTCCAGTGTACAAAGTAGGCGTGCTGGTAATCCAACGAATTGTGTATAAAGTACCACGATCATCCGTGGCGGCAACACCGGTGCCGCCATCCGCCTCTTGGAGGTAGGCTGGATCATCCTTGGTGCCCAACGTATGCAAGGTACCGTTTTTATCAGGACACAAGAATACGCCTGGGATGTTTTTAACATCCTTCAGCCATTCCAACTGCACCGCATCCAAGCCGACAACATAAAAGGTAAAAATTACCTCCAGTGATTTTGAGCCAGTACCGCCAACGGCCTTGTAACTCACTCCACCCTTCTCCATAAGCATGGGGAAAGACCGGAAATACCCTTTGCCGCTACCCGCGCCGGTGAAAGAAAAGTTACCAGACAACTGGACCGTTTTACCATCGCCAGCCGCGCTGGGTGTCTGGTATGCAGGCCAGGAGGCAAACTCTTCAGCGGGCGCCATGTAGCCTGTGCCTTTTATACCAGCGGCATTGGTTAGGCATGAGCCATTGGTTAATTTATTAATTTCACACATGATTATGCGTATTTTGAAGTGATTGGAAAGACTATGCTACTTTTTGGAAGTGGGCATAGTTGATTTCGATAAGGCGATCCAACACTGCGCAGGCTGCTGCGTTGCCTTCACCATCCGCTGCCTCATTGATGAGGATTTGGGCATCGTGAAGTACGCCATTACCATCACGCACGCGCAAGTGTCCGGCATCGAATGCATGGCCTTTGTAGGTGCCCGTTACCTTGGGTTGTGCTTTGCCGGAAGCAATTTCAGCCTGCAAGGAAAGGAGGGCATCTTCTGCTACCTTTTTTTCGGCTGCGGCGGCAGCAATTTGCTTTTGGAGGTCGGCGGCTTCTTTGCGGGCCTCATCCAATTGCTTTTTGAGTTCTTTTTCCTGATCTGACATGATATATGTAGAAGGTTATTTTGTGAAAAAAGTGCCGGGCGGCAATCTTGGCTTTTGCCCACCCGGCTATTCAAATGATTTACCCGCTGTAGCCCTAGCGAAAGCGGGTTACGCCTGGTCGTTCACATACAAATTCGACCAGTACTCAAAGCCAAAGAAGCGGTAAATAACCGCCTTGGCTTTCAATGTGTACAGGTCAGCCTGGAAAATGAACTGCGGGTACTGTGGGTAGCCACGACGCGTACCGATGATCATGTTTTGCTGATTATCGGGAAGGAAAATCCACCGGTTGCTGCCTTCCATGGCTTTCACGCCTACAATCATGCAGTTAGTACCATCCACAGTCAAGCCGCCCATTTGCTGGTTAAGTTGCTGCCAGGTAGATACATTGAAATCGCCACGGTAATCGTAGTAGTACTTGCGCATCCACGAATCAGACATGAGGATTTTACCGCTCCGGCCGCGCACTTCGCGGGGCATGGCTAGCATCCAGTCTTCCAATTTGGAGCGGATATCCGATGCGGTATATGATCCAGAGGCTACCGGTACCAGCTTGCCTGCGGTGATGGCGTCGGCGATGGCTTTTTTGTAACCGTTTACCGATTCCAATACTGCACCCGGTACACCAGCAGTAGGCGCTACATATTCACCTGCCCATGCGGCATCGTTCAGATTGTCACGGAAAGACGGCATGATTTCCGCTTCGATTATGTATTTGGGGTAAGTCCATTGCATTGGATCTTTACCGCCTTCAAACCAGTTTGCAGCCCACTTATCGTAGAACTTTTCAAGTTGCTCCTCGGTGAATTCAAGGTCCAATTTGATCGGCCGAAGGGTATTGTCAACGGCGTCAAAAGCCTCCTGGTTGTTGGGCGTAAATCGGGGCTGGTACGGCTGCAAAATATCACCGGTAGTGACGTTTACCGCTGAGTACATTTTATCGGCCTGTACAAATGGCAACATATTTTCAAATTCAAGCCCTACCCGGAACTTGGTTTTGATTTCAGGAGAAAACTGCACCACTTGCTGATTCAGCATGGCCGCAGTTGCCTCAATGGAGAGTAAATGATTCATATTTTTTTACAGATAAAAAAGTGAGCGTGTTTTGATTACGTGATTGATTAGATCACACGTTGCGTGTATGGGTTTTGGCCCAAAGCCGCAGTTTTTGCCAAATTCGCATTGGCTTCATCCAGGGCTTTTTTCGCATCGGGTGTGCCAATACCTGCGATTGGAAGGTCCGTTTCCGGAGCATCCGGCGTGCTGCGCTCAGCACCAGGCTTTGCGCCCAGTTCATTCAGCGCTTTACGGGTATTTTCCAGTTCGGTTTTTACCGCCGTGAATTCATCGCGCAAGGCTTTGATCGCTTCACTTTCGGAATCCGTTTTTGGCGCTTTAGCGGCTTCCAAGGCATCCAGTTCGGCTTTTACCGCCGCTGGATCCAGCGAGCCATCCTCGAGGCTTTTTTTGAAATCTTCGAATTTCATGTCTTTTTGTTGAGTGATAACAGGTTGTTGTTTCTGGGTACCGAGCATATCACTCAGAACCTCTCTAATACGACCGATAATAGAGGTATCAGCCTCTTTTTTGACGGTGGCCTCGCTGGTAATCATCGTTTCCAGCAGCTGTTTATAAGGCATGCCAGCCGAAACCTTCATCGGATCGGCGGCAGCGTATTCGGTAGTGTCGGATACCAGGCCATCGGTCACGGCTTCACTGTACGTGAGCCAGTGATCCTTGTAATCGGCGTAGTATCGGCTGCGCATTTCATCGGCGGTAATTCCAATGCTGGCAGCGGTGGCAGTGATGGCGCTTTCGGTGAATTTGTCCAGCGCTTCGGCACATTCGCGCATGGTTTGGGCATTGCCTGAGCAATAGTTCCATGCTGGATGCACCATCAACAGCGCATTTTTGGCCATGTGGCGCTGTTTGCCACACATCCAAATATCGGCGGCCATGCTGGCGCAAATACCATCGTTCCAGGTATGGATTTCGGCGGCGCTGTTTTGAATGGCCGACATGATCGCATTGCCATGGAAAAAGTCACCTCCTGGAGAATTGATGCGCAAGTGGATAACCGGGTATTGCGCTGCCAAAGCATTGAGTTCTTTCACAAACTCAATATCCGTTACGCCCTTTTGGACGTATTCGTACTTTGCTGGATCCCAGGACCATTCTTCACCAATGTAACCGTACAGGAATATGGTTGCTTCGGTAGCGCCCTGCTCGGTGAGCAGTTTGTAATATGGTTGATTCTTATGATTCATCAGAAAACAGGTATATAACCGGGCGATTTGCAGAGCGAAACGCCGGAAAAAGTGATGCGGTGTACTCGACCATCGGCACCATCGGCACCGCTATCGAATTTGCTTTCAAAACGTAAGGGCTGTTCGGGTGATCCGAGCAGGAGTGGCTGACCTTCGCGCGTAACGCGCACGATGAACCGCTGTTGCTTCATGAGATTGCACCAGCCGCGCACATCGGGAATATCCGATGGCATGACTGCCGATAGATTCAGGTTGAAGTATTCGCCCTGGTCATTTTCAACTTGATCCTCATTCCATTGGCCGGAGCCAGAAACGTAAGGAATTGTGTACCAGGCTACACTGGTAAATGCGGGCTGCTGATTGTATCCTTCTGAAAATGCCCGAATAAACGTGGTAGTATCTACCTCGCTGATCGGCACAAATTCCAATTTCCCTGCACCTGGAAGGGTGCCGGATTGGCAAGAAGTATATACAATTTGAAATGACATAGCGCAAATGTGCGCTACCCTACCCTGCTCTGAAAGGACAGGGACAATACTAGCACTGCTGCGCCCACTGGCGTCCTTTGATCGGATGCAATGCCCGATACTTGCGGGCGCGGTATTGCGCTTTTTTCATGGAGTCATACTCGTAGTAATCATCCAGACCGGCGCGGCGTAAATATTCGCCGATGGTATCCTGCTCGTGTTTGCCCCGGCTTTTGCCGTCCATGACAAGTTGCAGCACATCGTCTTGCATACTGCTGTACAGAAATGAGTTGAAATGCAGCGCAATACGGTCGGCTACATTGAATATTTCGTAGCGGGCAATTGGCCCGTGTGCCTCAAATCGGATGCGCGCGGTGAGCGCTTGTAACTCGAGCGGCGTAAGTTGTGGATCGCGCCCTTCATCGTAAAAAATGATGGCCATGCTCATCATGGCGGTAAGCATATTGGCAATGGAGGATTGTCCTGGTAAAACGAGCGGCCGACCTTCTATTAAATTTTCACGGTACTTTAGATACACTAATAATCCCGGCTCAATGGGCAAATAGCCCTCAACGATAATCTTACTCATATTGCCGACAATTTAGAATGATAAGAACTAATAAGTGTTTGACAATTAGTGGTATATACAACAATAGTGCCGATTTTTTGACCGACAAAAGGCCCGATATGACATTTCATACCAGGCCTTTTTAAGCAATGAAAAGTGAATGCTTTCTATCCTTGCGCTGCAATAACTTTTGGCTTCACAAATATGTGAAGCACTGGTAGCAATACATTTACAAATAAAATACTGAGTAGTTGCCCCCAGTTTTGGGAAGCAAAATTGGTCACCAGTTCACCCGCAGTATTATCCGGAATAACAGCGCCATAAAAGGTGGCGATCCAAAGAATTGCACTGGCAATTTGGCCCCAGAAATTGGTACTTAACAGGCTTGCCATCCAGGTACCCGATTTGTTGCGGATCGTTTTGTACAGCGGCAGCATAATGTTGCTGATGAGCAAACTGCCGATCAAAAACGGATTGAACTTCAGGATGGCATCCATCAGGTCGGAGCCAGTATCGGATGGTACGGCAATGCCTGCACCGATCAAGAATACAACCAGGATGTTGAGGATGTTGGCCCAAAAGTTTTTGGACAAAAATGGATTCTTCATGTTGTGTGTTGATTTTATGGCTGCAATTTGAGGGAATACAGATCTGTTGGAAAGGACACTACACCGGCCGTAAAAAATTGGCTTTAACCCACTGATCCTGCCCGATAGAAACCCATCCCAATGCGGGTATTTCTTCCACCAGTACCCGCTCATTTTTCAGAAGCGTGTAAGCGATCGGATATTTCGCAGTGGGTCCCTTACGAACGTTCAATTCGTCTGTATCAACAATAGCAGGGTGTAGATTGAGCGCATCGAGTTGCTGGTAGTACAGCATTACGTTTTTAACGAATGCCATCCATGCCCATTCTTCAATCATGGGAAGTGGGCATTTTTTGCCCGTCACATCAAAATGGCGCAATAGGTGGGGGAGATCTAGCCCATGCTTGTACAGCAAGGTAGCGGCTAGCATTGCGCCATTGTCGCAGGTTTCGGTCCAGTTACCATCGGCATTGGCGCACAGCTCAAGCCCGATGGTGAAGTAGTTGGGTGTAAGGCGGGTGCCTTTGATCATTTCTTTGCCTGCGGGCTTGTATTGCCCCAGTGGCTTGTCGCCCACATGGAAGCCTACTTCGGTATCAGGAAGCGCCTGTATGATGGTATTGGAATCGACCAGGTAATGTGCCGATGCTGGCCGGAAAGTGCCGCCTGGGCCCGGAGCGCCATTGTTGAAATAGTTTCGGTTGGCTTGAGCGTTGGCACCTTTCGATTGGTTGGCCGTCCAGTGAACAACAATTGCCTTAACCTGGCGCAATTGATAATGTACTGGATCGCGCAGTGCCGGGCGCGTGAGTTTGTGGGTGATTAAGTCGCGGATGAATATCGGTTTCATTAAACAAAGTTCATTCACCACCCTACCTAGCAAAAGGACATAAAAAAACACCCTTCAACCATGCGGACGAAGAGTGTAAATAAACCCCAAAAAACCATTGCAAATGTAATTGTTTTTTGGTATTAATCAATATTGTCTTTCAAGCCAGTGAGAAACCCCTTTCCCTCCAATCAATTCCGGCTGTTTTTTTGCTGGTATACCAGATAGGTAACACCAGCCTTGTGGGTTATATTGAGCCATCATTGTAAGTCTTGCATCAATTAACACTACGTGTATTGTCCCAAATTCTTTTGGCTGTCTTTCGTTTACAGGCACAGCCTTGAAAATTATCTCTTGTTCCATTGTGTTGAATGTTTATTGTAAAAAATTGGGTGCTTGGAGTTATTTGAATACTGGATCTGGCCAATATGACCAAATCATATTGTCTTCGATATTAACTTCATTAAAATCATCATCAAGTAACCTACCGAGGGAGTAAGTCATAGAAGTCAACAGATGCAAACGACTATCCTCATCTTCGTAATAAACCATTATGCAACGGTCTTCACTTTTAGGTGGATTTTTCTTCATTGAAAACCACTCCGTGTTGCACAATACATCCATATTTGATTTATAGCCCATCATCTGTAACACCTTCGTTAGTCTGGCGCAGTCAAGGTGGACTTTGTAGTATCCGTTAAAATTGAACTCTATGTAGGCTTCGATTACTTTCCCATTTTCCCACCCCTTCTGTTGTATAACGTTCAAAATGATTGACTCTACTCTTCTATCAAGAACGTCATGCCAGGTTGTAATTTGGCCATCTTGTCGCTCAACGACGATTTTAACTCCGGTTGGTTTCATTTTTAAAATTGTTTATTGTGAAAATTGGGTTAAAATGGAATAGTTATTTGGGGTAAAAAATCAAATGCAAACCGTGCGCTTTCAATGCCTTTCGACTTCATGGTTTTGCAAATTTCAATCAGTTCCCTATCTTCTTTTTCGGTTGTAAAAAACCGCTGACGGTACCCACAAGGAAGCATAACACATACCTCATCCGAATAAGATCGGCTTATCTAGCATTGGTCAGTTATATACAATCCCTGTTCCCGAATTTGTTGTGTCTCTGCAAGCATTGGTGTGAATGTTTTAATTTTCTTCAACAACCTCCCGCCCGAACTTTCCAGCCCGGATGATCAATTGCCTTTCAGTGAATGGATATTTAATTTCGGATATATTGAGAGAATGCATTCTCCCTTTATACACGAATGAAAATGTAGCAAAGCGAGGTTCGCTGTAAAAGGTTACTATGCCGTGTTTGAAGGTATAGGCCCCTTGCAAATACTCATGGTCGCTTCCCTTGTTTACTTTATGGCAATGGCCGTAAGGCTTGCCAATGGCGTCAACTCTGCGGTATTTTTTCATTTTAAAAAGATTTGGAAGGTATATAGTGCAATTCATCTAGCGCTTTCAAGAATCTGATTGCAGTGCATGCTACTTGAATGGCTTCCTTTCTAGCCTCTAATTTACTTCCTCCTTCATAGATAAATTGCAAACATGCCCGGGTAAGTTCGCCGCTTTCCTCCCCTACTATTGCAGAGGCATGAATAATATCCGAAGGCCATTCTGGATGCTTCGTTTCAGCGCGTTTAACTTCATCAAGAATATCCTCAATGATTGTTACCATGTGTTCTTTTTCCATTGGTTTGAATGTTTTAGCGAATGAAATCATAATAGATTTGTTTTTCAGGGCCACAATGGCTGGTTGCATCGAATGCGTCTGAAAAAGTATAGGTACCGGCTTCTTCTCTTAAAAAAGAATATCCTGCGCGGGCAGTACGCCAGTAAGCACCCCACTGATTTGACCAAATTCGAACGGGCTTATTGCCGTGCTTATTCAGAAAGTCAGCAATCTTGCTTGGCGATTTTCGGCGTATTTGATTAATTTTATTTAGAGGCAACATCGGTTTGAATGTTTTTTGAGTTACAATATTTCAGTGTTTTCAAATGGATCATCGTACAGGACATCAATGCCGCAGTATAATTCCATATTTCCGCAGTTGCCATTACACGAAACGTATCCTACCCCTTCAATCATTCTACGATAACCGTGCTTCAATACCTGGGACGCTACATATTGGATCATCTGGTCTTCATCGCCGTCTTTAATTACCGACTTATAGCCTTCAAATGCGTTTTTGAATGCTTCCGTTTCTTCGTGCACAATCAATTCGATTGTGTGGGTGATTTCTACTTGAAAATTTTGCATTGTTGTGTGGGTATTTGTGGCTTTCGCCGGTTATGAATGTTTATTTAATTGAGCGATTTCCGCTTCGATTTCTGCAATCAGTTTTTCTTTACCTGATAGATATTCCAAGGCTTTCAAATAGTCGGGATCATCTTCATACGAAAAAAGCGAAGTAGATTCCTTTACTTTTTTGCCCTTTTCAATGGCAAATTGCGCCTTCGTTCTATCTCTTTTTGCCGCAATTAACTTGTTGCTAAGCACCTTTATCAATACCTTATCACGGTCAGGATTTACATACGAAATGCACTCAATTTGCACAAGTTGTCTGGGCGTTTTAATTTGTTCCTTTGCTTGTAAGTAGCGGAAAAACCACTTCCAACGCATAAATCTTTCAACCTTAAAGCCTACATTTTCATATATCAATTGTCGTGTACCCCAACTATATTCTTTTTCATATCGGTAAATTCGTACCATCGCGTTGATTAAATACAACTGATTGGATACTTCGCCAGACTTGATGAGTGAAAGTAGTTTCTCGCTTTCTTCAACCATGTGAAGCCTTAATATTTCCTCTGAAATGATCTTTGATTCCATGGCTCAAAACAGTTTAGGCTGCTCACTATTCGCGCGCCCATACTTACGCGCCCGCAAATGCTGATAAATGTCATACCGCAAGTGGCAGCGCTGGCAAAGCGCAGCCAAATTGTCCATCTCATTATTGCCTGGATCGCGGTCCAGGTGGGCCGTTGTTAATATGATCCTGGTCAGCCCGTGGAATTTTAGGCGTTTCCAGATCATTTTTTCGGTGCTCTCATAGGCACCTGTCGTTTCCAGTACAAACAGCACTTCCACCCAATCAGGCATGGTGCGCACGGGCTTGCGCTGGATGACTGTTTTGTTCTTGGCATGGCACCACTCGCAGCACCAGCCTGCTTTTTCGCGGACTGAAAGGGAAATTTCATCCCAATTTTCCGGGTATAAGTGGCGTCTTATCGGCATGGCTCAAGTATTTTGAACTCGATTACCCATACCCACGGGTTTAAATCCCATGATTCCTGTCCATTAATGCTCGTAAATAGAGTGCGAAACGATTCCCTTGGAGTTAAAAATGTGCCTATGTCTTCTTTCCCGTAGTTAGCGTAATAAGTATTCCCGTCTTCATGTAAAAGCGGCATTATTCCTTCAGCAATGGCATCTTCATCCGAAATATCTTGTAATCGCTCACATCCTATGCCTGTAATTTCAAGGGTGATACGCGATGCATCTCTCGGCATAAATATTGATGGCTTCCATTTTACACAATCCCAGGCCCATGCATAGGTATCTAATTCGCTGCCTGGCTTATCGTATCCGTGGTGTCTTGCCGTTTTATCGGCACGGTAAAGCCATGATGGGTAATCGATAAACAAGTCCTGGCCTTGCGCCCACGTTTCGCGCACCCAAATACGATGGCCAATCCAGCCATAAGGACACCATTCGTATTCCCATGATCCATCGGGGAAATGTACTGGACAACCACCTATTGATGTAACGGTTGGTTCTATTTCGCCAAACGGGAATTTACGTTTCACTACTCTTCTCGTTTGCGTTTTACGTCCTTCAAGAATTGCGCGGACCATTTCGCCGCTAAATAGAATGGGTCGTTGTTTCATTTTCTTGTAGTTGTTCTGCTGCACAGAATGCAGCAAATGTTTTGAGCAATGTGGTTTCTTCTGATATTCCCGGCACCCGATCCCTTACGAATTCCGCCCACCATAGCGCCCGATCATATCCGTGTCGACGTACCAGGTCGGAAAAACGCCAGGCGGTAATGCCTTGGGCGATGCTGTAGGTTGGTTTATAGTGGGGATCGGGTTTAGTGGCTTTTAGCAGTTCGATTTGGTCGGTCATGAGAAGGAAAGTTTAGTTTGCCCGGTTTTTACCGCAGGATCGTAATTGGTCCACAAGCATTCCGAGACTGACCGCTTATTGGTTGACATGGGCAGCACTTTTGCCTTAAACTTGAATTTATTAAGGCCTTTGAATAGATCATTCATTTTAGGGCTGTCATATCCGCTGATTGCTACCAATCCTTTTACCTG
>JAIXUT010000066.1 GCA_027483385.1 Alphaproteobacteria bacterium | reverse complement strand
TTATCTTTATTTCCATTGCGGCCAACAAACTTTCCCGCAAAGACCAACCCAAAGCCCGCAACATAGGTTTGCTTCTGGCCATGATTTTTCGGGTGAGTTTACTTTTTGGAATTTCGTTTATTATTTCACTTTCTCAACCTTTTACCCACGTAGACGCGGGGTGGTTTAAGGCTGCTTTTTCGGGGCAGAGTGTTATTCTGGTCATTGGGGGACTCTTCCTGCTTTATAAAAGTACGTCAGAGATTCACCACAAACTGGAAGGAATCAATGAGGAAGTACAAAAGCCAAAAGGAAGTGCCAGCAACAAACTTACCAACGTAGTATTACAAATCGCTCTCATCAACGTTGTTTTTTCGATTGACTCTATTTTGACGGCCATCGGTCTCACCAACAATATTCCCGTTATGATTGTGGCAGTGGTCATATCGGTCGTTATCATGATGCTTTTCTCAGGCCCCGTCGGCGACTTTGTCAACCGTCACCCATCCGTTCAAATGCTCGGACTAGCTTTTTTGATTGCCATCGGATTTATGCTCATTGCCGAGGGCGCTCACTTGGCCGAAGTGTCCATTTTTGACTCAGAAGTGGGTTCTGTCCCTAAAGGCTACCTATATTTTGCCATTGCATTCTCACTTTTGGTCGAAGTACTCAACATCAATATGCGTAAAAACTCACAGCCCGTCAAATTGCACGATTATAAGTCGCAAGCCGAGCGCGAAGGTATATTGAGTAAACATGAGGAATAATTCAATCCACTTTCCTGCAACACAACAAGGGCTAATCATCGGATTAGCCTTTGTTGGTTTTTTACTCCTCTAGTAAGATTACGGTTTTCTCAAAAATTAATCCGATAAAAAAATACGGGTAAAAAGCCCAGTTGGTACTCCTGCTTTACGTACGGAGCCTGAGGCACATAGCTCAGACTCAGCAGGTTCTGAATCCCGAGCACGTTGACCAAATCCACCGCGATGGTATGCGTAAGGCGGTTACGATTTATTTTATATTCCGTCTTGATGTCGAAGCGATTGTAAGGACTGAATTGCAGCGAGTTGCGGGTGGCATCGGCATAAATCACTTCCTGACTTTGGCGCGAAGCCGTAATGTCTGCCGGACCGTACCAACGCCCACCAGTGGCGGTATATTTGGCACCGATGTTCAACGATTTACGTTTTTTGAAGGTAAATTCTTTAGAAAACAACGCATTGAAGGCGTATTTTCCATTGAAATCTGTATTGCGCCAGACGCCGTCTGACCCTTGGTATTGGGCGTCAAAAATGGAAGCCGTCACCAGAAAATAATAGTTGTTGCTGAAAAACTTCTCCAGCGTCAACTCTGCGCCGTAGTTCCGCCCTTTGCCTGCGTTTTGAAGAGGATTCGGAAAAAATCGTGAGAATCCCGCGCCACTGTTTAGGATTGAAAATGACGATTTTTGAATTTCTACGGGCACATCATACAAACGCTGATAATAGACTTCCGCCAACAAACGCAGGTTTTCGGCCAACATTTTACTATATCCTACCACAAAATGCCAGCTTTTCATCAAACCCACGTTCTTGGCGGGAAAAGCATTGGCCGTACCCGTATTTGAGGGATTATAAAAATACAAATAGGTGGGTAAGCCTTGACTGTGAAGGCCCGTTGCAAAGGTAATCTTCTGACGATTAGGCAATTCCCACGAGAGTCCCGCCCGTGGTTCAATCGGAGAATAACTGTTTTTATTGATAGAACTGTAAAAACTGCTCAATCCAACGTTCAGCGCCACGTTTTGGGTCAGGTAATGTTTGAACTGAATATAGGGTTGCAACTGAATAAAACCTTCAGCATCGGCGTTCCAACGTCGGCGCCAGGGGGTCAGCTGATTGGTGGTTTCATTCAAATTTCTAACATCATCAAAGGCCGTAAAACGTATCATATCGGCATTAACACCCACTTTCAAAGTGCTCTTTGCCCCCCATTTCTTGTTAAGGGCCGTGGCCAATGAATACTTAGTGTCCGAAAATTTATAATCCAGAATCGGTCGTAGCGAATCAATGACGTATTTTTGGTTCTGCACGAGCGGATTACCATCGGCATCTTTTCGGAGGAACAAAAAATCGTGATTAGCATCCTGAATATTGTTGGAAACCGCCAGCGTTGCCTTAAAAAACGTGCTTTTATTCAGCGGTTGATTATACGTAATTCCACCCAGTGCCATCTTGGACGTAAAATACTGGTCGCGGTCGTTTTGTCCAAAAATATTGCGGTCGCTTACTTCTTGCTCGCTCACCAAAATATCAACGGTACTCGTGCCGCCAATCCCCCACAATGCCACATTCCCGCCGTTTTTGAGCGGAAAATTGAATCGTGCAAAACCGTCAGCATAGGATGGCACGGCCTGCGTACCGATGTCGATGCCTGCTTTGTTGAACAGCCAAAGGTTGGCGTAGCGCCCCGTGACCAAATACGAAGCTTTGGACTTTTTGGAAAGCGGCCCTTCGGCGGTGGCTTCGGTGCCCAAAAAGCCAAACTGAGCACCAAATTCGTGTTTTTCATTGTTTCCGTTTCGTAATTTCAGGTCAAAAACCCCCGCAGTGGTGTTGCCAAATTCAGCAGGGAAAGCGCCCGTAAAAAAGTCAGAGTTGGCCAAGTATTTATTGTTGATAATGCTCACTGGCCCACCCGACGTACCCG
>JAIXUT010000201.1 GCA_027483385.1 Alphaproteobacteria bacterium | reverse complement strand
TTGAAAAAACACCTGAAGCCCTCGTGTGTGATTTACAAACCTTTGATTGTTACACTTTTGTGGAGTCAGTGCTGGCTCTGACGCTGACCCAAAAAGCCTCGGGCAGGTATGATGAGTACCAAAGTTTCCTTCAAAAATTACGCTATCGAAAGGGAAAAATTACGGGATACGGCTCACGGCTGCATTATTTTCTGGAATGGAAACATCAGGCCGTAGCCCAGGGATGGCTTGTGGATGTTACGGAGTCATTGGGTGGGCTGAAAATACAGCCCACAATTCAGTTTATGACCACTCATCGAGGGTTTTATCCCGCCTTGAACGATGAAAAAACGCTGGCTGAAATTCAAAATGCCGAGAGGCAATTGTCCCAAATCCCGTGGTTTTATATTCCTAAAAACAAGGTCGCGGCGATAGAGTCAAAATTACAGGATGGAGATATTATTGGTATAACCTCAGGCATTGCTGGATTGGATTTTAACCATGAAGGTTTTGTGGTACGAAAAGGAGCGCGGGCTTACCTGCTGCACGCCTCTTCTGACCTAAAAAAAGTAACACTGTCGGCCGAGCCGCTAGCTGATTACCTCGCTAAAATCAAAAAACACAGCGGCGTGGTGGTGCTACGAATCAATGATTAGAGGATTAGTTGCGGGCCGAGAACCATCCTTTGGTGGTATTGGCACTTTCCAATTTCTTCTCCAGCGTGTCGGGTAGGCGTGGAAAAAAGTCAATACCTGTCAAGCGTTCAATTTCATCTACACTGACTACAAACGTTTTGAGGTTTTCGCTCGAAAACTCATTTTTGAGTACAAAACCAATCATCCGAGGTTGGTCGTCGGTGAGGCACAGGGCAATTTTATAGTACATTTCGGGCACGGCAATCTCATTTCTATTTCCAATGGTGGGCAGGCCTGGTTTAAGTACGGGACCCGTTACGATGTATAATTCGCCGTCGCGCTGGGCCCATTGACGAAATTTTTGTTCCAAATCGTTCCATATACCTCGGTTAAAGTCAGGCACTTGTGGGCTGATATTGCTCATGTAAAAGGTTTCCTGCTTGTCAGAGGGGTTGATGTTGAAATCACCAGCGGGGGCCAAGTGGCCGCGATCATAACCCGTACGGGTATAATCTGACGTGATGGCCGAACCCGTAGAAACAAGCGGGTCAGGAACGAATTTGTTGCCATCGCGGGAGAGGTAGGCGCTTGCTTCGTCGCTAGTCAATTTATAAGCGACCCAGTCGGCCTGTTCGTACTGCTCGCGATAACGCAGCGTAATCTTATGATGGCGAATGATTTGGTCATTGGAGCCGATGGCAGGTAAGTTGAAATCCTTCACCTTCGCGTAGTCGGCCGTGGTATTTGAAGAGGTACTTTCCTCTTCGATTTCTTCCTCGTTGGTAGTGTTTGAAGATTTGTCAATCCCCTCTTTTTCCAACAACGTACGGTCGTCGGAAGCAACATCGTCGGTGGTGCGGTCATCGACGGCCACATCGCTCGATTCGGGGACCTTATACGGATTCTTGCCGCGTTCTGGTGGATTTTTGTCGTAAACAAATACGCTCTTTACATCATTCCAAAAGGCCACGAGCGGCTTGGTCCGACCGCGATAGTGCAGTACAAGACCGATAACAATAAAAAAGAATAGTAAGAAAAGGGTATTCCCCAAGCGTAATCCTTTGCGGTGCATTCCGATGTCAGCGTTTTTGATAATTATTGCAAAGAACGGGATAAAACCTCGCGTTTAGCATCTGGATGCGCAAAGATTTTTGGACATTTGCAGCTAAATACCAAATTTTTGAACGTGCAACAACTTCAACTCATTGTCATTGGCGGCGGAGCGGCGGGTTTTATGGGCGCCATTACGGCGGCAGAAACTTTCAAAGACGCCAACGTTATTCTTCTGGAAAAAAACAGAACATTACTCAATAAGGTACGCATCTCGGGGGGCGGCCGCTGCAATGTGACCAATGCCGTAGCGACCTTACCTGAGTTATTAAAAGGTTACCCGCGCGGGGCTAAATTTCTGCGTTCTTTGTTTGAAACTTTCAACAACCAACACACTATCAAGTGGTTTGAAGGGCGCGGCGTACTGCTCAAAACCGAGCCAGACGGACGGATGTTTCCCGCCACGAATACCTCAGATACGATTGTGGACTGTTTGATGAAAGCGGCCCATCAGGCAGGGGTAAAAATTCGGACGGGGGCGGGGGTGATTCAGCTGAAGCCCGTTCCGACGGGCATTGAGGTGGTGCTACAATCGGGCGAGGTACTCCACGCCGACCGGGTGCTGGTTACGTCGGGTGGGCACCCGCAGTTGAGTGGCTATGATTGGCTAAGTGAGTTGGGGGTTGAAATTGTAACTCCCGTGCCTTCGTTGTTTACCTTTAATGTTCCTTCTATTCCTTTCAAAGATCTGATGGGTGTTTCGGTCGGAGGCGTGGGCGTGAAATTGGCGGGTAGCAAATTGGCAGAAACGGGGCCGTTGCTTTTTACGCACTGGGGCGTGAGCGGCCCCGCCGTGCTACGGCTGTCGGCGTGGGGGGCGCGTGAGTTGTCGGACAAAAACTATCAATTTGTGTCGTTGGTCAATTTTACCAATACAAAGCCGAACGAAATTT
>JAIXUT010000141.1 GCA_027483385.1 Alphaproteobacteria bacterium | reverse complement strand
GTAAAAAGCTGGTACAGCCGTGGGGATGGGCGATGAGCCAGGCTGGGAGAGGTCGATCTGGACCCGCGCGAACGTGGGGGAAGCCAGCAGCAGGGCGGCCATGAGGGCAAGGAAAAAAGTTTTCATGGGGCCACTTTAACCCAAACCCAAGTTATCTCAAGCCATGCCTTACCAAAACCTGAATGAATGATCATTCGGTTGCCTAGGGGCTGGGCAATGGCGGCGGCAGGCGCAGCATAATTTCGGGTAATACATTGTTGTTACGGCTAAGGTTTATAGGCACCGAAACCACCGCCCCGCCTTTGGCTTGCGCATTCAGCGTATAGGTTCCTAACAAGACCGGCGCGAAGTTAAAGAAGCCAGTGTCATCGGTGCTCGTTTCCTGCACTGTGGCGCCTGCCGCGTTGGCCAGCCACAGGCGCACCTGTTCCAGCTGTGCTGCGGGCACGCCCACAAGCTGCCCGCCCACTTCGCCAAGGCGTTGCAGCGGCAGCGCCACCGTACCACCAAAACCGTTGCGAGCTTGCAGAATATGGATCGCGCTGGTGGGGCGCAGGTACAAGTCGGGAAGGCTGTCTTCCTGAATTTGAATGGCGGTGTCGGTGTTGGGCAGTAAGTCGGTGAAGCGGGCCACGCCCGCCGCGTTGGTGGTTTGCAGCTTGGCACTGCGCAGGTTGGCAACAGTGGCGCCCGCAATGGTCTCTTCGCCAGCATCGCGTCGCCCGTTGGCGTTGTCGTCGGCAAACAGCAATACGTCGGCGCTGGCAAAGCCGAAGCCCTCGCGGGAAGGGTCGGCCACCGTATAGGCCAATCTATCGCCCGCACTGGCCAAGGCCAGACCAAGATTCACGCCAGCCTGGAAGGTTTGGTTGCTATTATAACTGGTGTTCAACCCCACCGAAACTGGCCCGACCCGGGTTTGCAAGCCTGCGGTCGCGCCGCCACTGCCCGCCGCGGGCTCCACCCTTACGCCAAGGCTCAGAATATTCTCGGCGGCATCATCGCCAAGCCGCACCTGCGTACTTAAACCCGCCGAAGTGATAAAATCTTCCCCCTCAAGCTGATAAGTTAAACCACCGCGCAATGGCAGATTGGCGACGCGGGTCGAAAATTCCAGCGTGCCCGGTTCAAAGCGGGTTCGTTCGTTGCTGCGTTGCAGGCCCAGCGTATTATTAAAGTTTACGCGGCCCAGTTGCCAGGCCTGGTTGGCGCTGAAGCGGTCGATAGGCGCCGCATTCAGGTACTCGTTGCGGCTAAAGCCAAAGCCGTAGCGAAATGGTGTACCGCGCTCGGTCAACCTGATGCTATCGGCCACGCCAAAGCCATAGATACGCGAGGCCTGCGTGGTATCGGTGGTACCGCTGGCCAGTTTGGTAATGAAGGCCGAAAGGTCAACGTCATCCAGTACCCGCAGCGAGGTTCGGCCACTGTAGCCCGTACTGCCGTCATCGAGCATGGCGTAGTCCAGTTCGGTAAACAGTGGCCCAGTGCTGACACGCAAGCCCACCGTGGCCCCCGCTTCAGGGGCCGTGCCCGCCCCCAGCGGCCCAGCCGCCACCCCAGTATTGAGCGCCAGCCAATCGGTCAGGCCAAGCGTGGAATTGAGTACCACCGTGCCGCCACCTTGCGGGGCCTCCGCGCTGGCAGTGGGGATGAGCTGCCCGCTGGTGGCCAAGGCGCCCACACTGTAAACCACCTCGCCGCTGCCCACCAACCCCTGCCCCACCCGAAAGCTGGCGGTGCGTTCCTCGCGCTCGCCGTAGGGGCCGTACAGCACCACTTTAAAATCATTCAGGCCGCTGCTCAGGTTCAAATTTTCAAAGCGGTAGCGGCCATTGGCCCCCACGGTACCAAAGGTGGTAAGGCTGCCGTTGCGGTAAACTTCCACGTCCCAGCCAGGGCTGGCCTCGCCCTGCAGCACAAAATCGTTCAGGTTATTCACAAAGCTATTTGGCGCGTTGCTGAACGCCACCCCCACCCCCGTGGTGCGGTTAAGCAAGAGCGGGGCACTGGCAATCGCCACGTCGCCCAATTCAAGGCTCCGCCCGGCCAGTGGCCCCAGCAAGCCTTCGCCAAGCGTGGCGGAAGGTTGCCGCTGGGCCAAGCGCCACGAGGCATCGGTCAGGCCTTCTTCATTCAGCCCACCTTGCGTAAAACCAAGATTGATAAAGCTCTCCATCCCCCCCAGTGGCCCACGCCCCTGCACGCCAAAGGTGGTGGGGATGCCTTCCACCCGGTTGCCCACGCTGGCCCCCAAGTTGAGGCGTAAATCGGGCCAGCCAAAACGGGGGTTCTCCAGCACGTGGCGGGGGCCATCGAACGCCATCCGCTGAGGATTGCGGCTGGCCCATTGCCGTTGCCGCGCCAGCCGTGTGGCCATTGGCAGGCGCTCGGTGCTTGCGGCATACAGCGCCAGTTCGCTCAGTTCCACCCTGAAGTTGACCGGTAACCAGCGCGAAAGTTCTTCGGCGGCAATGAACAGGTCGGTGCCTTCGCGCAGAATACTGCTGGCACTGATTTCCCGCGTCTGGCCATTTAACGCCACCGTGCCCGCGTTGGTATCCAGCACCAGGGTGCGGGTAGGCGTCATCAGCCAGCCCGCCGCACGGCCTGCCAACGCATCAACCCGAATTGGAAAGCCCAGGCTGTTGGCCACCGCTTGTAACGGCAAGTACACCCGGCCCTCGGCATCCTGGCGGGCGGAAAGCAAGTCGTTGGCATCGCCCAGCGGTTGGTTATCCAGCAAGTAGGCCAGGAATATTTCGCCCTCCGCCGCTTCGGTTTCACCCTTTAAGGGTGTGGCCCAGGCGTAGGGGTTGGCAAATGCTGGTGAGGCGGCCACTTCAGGCGGTTGCAGGGTTTGCTGGGCGGCCGCCACCGCTTGCAGCGGCGTAATAATTCCTTGCGGTGCCACCACCTGCGCCCAGCCGTTGGTGGTACGGTTGGCCCCCGACACCGCTGCTGCCACGGCTGAAGGAATGGCACTGTTAAGCGAAATAAGCACGGCCGCCCCCGCAGCTGGTGCAGGGCCCATGCGCTGCAGCGGGCCTGCAGGTGGGGCGGGCAAGGCTGCCATGGCCAGCAAACGCTTGGGCACCGGCGCAGCATTACCCTGCATGGCAATAAGGGCGTGGGCAGGCCTCGCGGGCTGGGCCATCGCCAGCAGGTTGGGCGGGGTGGCTGGCAGCGGCTCGGCCAGCCGCGCCAATTCCGTATTGGCCGAGGCTGCCGCAGGCGCCAGTTGGCGCAAGGCCACTGTGGTTTGCGGCAATGCAGGTTGATGCGCGATGAGCGGCTGGGGGCGTTCTGGCGCGGCGGCTTGCAACAACGCCAAGGGTTTTTCATGAAGTATTGCGGCGGGCTGCATGGCCTGCAGCAAGGAAGTTGGAGAAATTTCAGCAACACCCCAAGGTTGTAAACTCGAAATACTGAAGGTGACCGAAGCCTGCGCTGCGCCCAACGGGCTTAACTGGCCTGTCTCTGCACGCGGCGTGACTGCCATTGCTTGCAAGGGGGGGGGTACGTGTGGCACCAAGGCCACCAGCGGCGTAAGTTCGGCATGGGCAGGCCAGCCCAGCCAACCGAGGCTAATAAAAATGACCGCCCCAACACTGCGCATCTGGGTTACCCGCGATTTAAATCACCACTGCCCGCACCCCAAGCGGCGCCCCGCCGGGGTTGGCGGTGCTGTAGGGGCCATTTTGCAGCGTGGTGGGGGTCAATCGACCGCCCAGAAAAAGTATATTTTCGGCAGCTGTGGCATTGATGCTGTGGGTCAACAGTACCGCAGTCAGCCCCGCACAGGCAGCCCCTACCCCCCATGGCCCCACTGCCCCAGGCCCCACCACCACTTCGCCAAATAAGGCAAGGGTAGCCCCGCTGCTATGGGCCAAAGTGCCATTGGCGCAGGAAACTTCCACCACATCCCCCGTGGTGCCAGTAATTTCCAGCTGCCCAGCAACCCCTATCCCGTTGCCGCTAAAATTGCCGCTGGTGGCCACACTGCCATCGGTGCCGAGACTTATACTGCCCGTATGCGGGGTAAAAAAATCGATCTTGCCAAAGGCCATGGCCACGGGGTTGACCAGCGCCTGGGCCGCTGGCTGCAGGCAAGGAACAAGCGCCAAAAAAGCGGCAAACGCATAAAAAAACCTTGTTTTTAGCCTTCTTATTGTCAACATAGGCTTAAAATGCCGTGTTTAACCAAGGGCCACAAGCAAAACCCCCGATTTAAATGCCTTTGTAGCAAGCAAGCCTGCAGTCCGACTTTTGTTGCAGCACTGCAACACAGCTTTTTACATATAAAAACAGGGGGCTGGGCAAGTGTCAGCTGGCTGTGTTCGAATCATCATAATAAAAGCGAAATGATTTCGCGACAACAAAAGGATCCATGCATGAAGCACATGAATATTGTTAAATTGGCTGCTATTGTCGCCATGTTCCCTTTCACAGGTGCCTTTGCCGCCGACGGCGACATCACCGCCACTGCCAGCTTTCGGGTGGCCATTGCGGTAACCCAAACCACGCCATTGGCCTTTAACGCAGTCGGCCCACAAACCGAATTTACCGGTGCCCCCGATACTTCAGAAATCCGGGTCTTTACCGATGGCTCACGCGCGATTACTGGCCCCTTCTTCATCCTGCCCGGTTCAGGTAACGCCACGGCTGGGGTATTGGCGGTGACGGGCGCACCCGCCGAAACCGTGAACATTGCTTGCGATGATACCGCGATTTTACAGCACGCCGTGACAATCGACACATTGGTGTTAAGTGCCATCGAGCTGGACTTAACGGGTGGTATCCCAGGTAACGCCACCGATTGCGACGTGGGTGGGGTTGGTACGCCAATCTTTGCCTCGCACGTCATTCCAGGTAGCGGTACTTTTAACATTAACGTAGGTGCACGGATTGTGGCCAACAGTGGTTCGGGTGTAGTGAACGGCGCCTACAGCACGGCCAACGCGGGTGGTAACCCCGTCACCATTCGGGTGCTGTATAACTAACAGCCGCCTAAATTGACCAAGGGGCCGTACAGGCCCCTTTTTTTGCTTACCGTTTGCTTAAGGCCAAGGCATGACTGGTACCGTTTGGCTTGCCCACCTGGCCGTGCAACAGCTAAGCTGCGGCACGATTGAAAGGAATCACCAATGGAACCCGCCGCCCTGGCCCTACATACCGACATGAGCTTCTGGAGCCTGTTTTTACAAGCTGGCTTATTTGTAAAATTAATCATGATTGGGCTCTTTTTTGCCAGCGTGGCGGTCTGGGCCGTCTGGGCTGCCAAAGGACGCCAGTTTAAAGCCCTGCAAAAGCAGGCCGATAGTTTTGAGCAAGTCTTCTGGAGCGGCAGCCACACGCTGGAAAGCTTCAGCCGTACGGTAAACCCGCAACAGGGCACCCACCCACTGGCCAGTGTGTTTGTAGTGGGCTTTGAAGAATGGAACGCCGCCACCGACGACGAACGCCGCGACGGCACCGCCCTGCAACGGGCCCGCCGGATGATGGACGCCACCGCCAGGCGCGAAGTGGAAGCCCTGGAAGCGTGGCTGCCATTGCTGGCCACCACGGGCTCTACGGCCCCCTTTATTGGTTTGCTGGGGACGGTATGGGGGATTATGACCAGCTTCCAAAGCATTGGGGTTTCTAAAAACACCAGCCTGGCGGTGGTGGCGCCCGGGATTGCCGAAGCCCTGTTTGCCACGGCCATCGGCCTGTTTGCCGCCATTCCTGCCACGATTGGCTACAACAAGCTTTCGGGGCAGCTGGGGCGCTACAGCGGGCGGATTGAGACGTTTATCGATGAGTTTCTGACAGTTCTCGAGCGCCAAAGCACCAAACGCGCAGGCCGCAAGTAGCCCCGTGAGCAGCAGGATAAGGAGCCACCACACATGGGCATGAGTATGGGCAACAGTAAACGCGGGCGGCTGCGTTACGCCCCAATGAGCGAGATGAACATCACGCCCTTTGTGGACGTGATGCTGGTGCTCCTCATTATTTTTATGGTGGCCGCACCGATGATGACCCAAGGCGTGCAAGTGGCGTTGCCAAAGGCCGATGCCAAGCCAATCGAGCAAGATAAACCCGTAGAAATTACCCTCAAGCCCGATGGCAGCATTTTTGTTGGCAGCGCCTTGGTACCCATAGAAAGCCTGATTGAACGGTTGCAAATGGTGCAGGAAAACCGCGAAAATGCCAGCATATTACTGCGGGCCGATGGACGCATGGATTACGGCAGCGTGATGAAAGTTATGGCCGCCTTGCAGGCTGCGGGCATGGTGGATGTTGGCCTCGTGACCGAGCCAACCCAATAACCATAACTTAGAGAACCACTGTGGTTTACACCATTCACCCACGCTTAACGACGCAGGATACCTTGCGGCGTTACGTGGGCTATTCGGTGGCGGGCCACGCCTTGGCGTTAATTTTACTAACTTTCACCGTGGGCCACACCGCCCGTTTGGCGCCGCCTGCCGCGGTACGGGTGCAGCTGGTGGGGGTGCCAATTCCCGCCGTGCCCAAACCCAAAAAACCACCCGAAGAAGTCCGCACCCAGGATTCTGCTGCCCCGAAAGAGCCTCCGCCAGAGGCCAAGAATATGCCACCCAGCGATGCCACCACCAAGCTGGCCACGCCTGTTTCGGCCACCATCGACGTGAAGGAAAGTGATATAGCCGCCGCCGAGCGTCCTCCCGTGCTGGACAAAACCCCGCGCGAGAAAAAGGTTGTGAAAAACACCCCCGACGCCAAAGTGGTACGTAACCCCGAGGATTTCCTCAATCAATTAGATTTTGTCGATGACCTGGCCAAACAGGCCACCAAACCCACCCCTAATGCGCCGCCCAGCACCCAAAAGGCAGGCGATGGGCCAACGCTTTCAGTCAACCTGAACGATGACGGCACGGGCAACGCCATCCGCGACCATATTAATAAATACTGGGAGATCCCGCCTGGTATGGATGTGCGTGGCCTCAGCGTGATTGCCGAAATTAAGCTCGATAATGCGGGCAATTTGATCAGTTCACGGATTTACCAGAGTTCGGGGATTCAGGCTTTAGACCGACGCCTGATGAGCGCCATCAGCCGTGCGATGCCGCTCCCCATTCCGCCCGAACAGCTGTTAAATTATCAGGAAATTTTGTTAAGCTTTTCGGCGGGTGGGTAGGTTAAAAATATATTGTGTCATCCCTGCAAAGGCAGGGGTCTCGTTGAAAGAATCAAACATTTGTGAACTTTTTATTAAGGGTAACCAATTATAAGTTATGTCTATCCCAAGTAGATCCCTGCCTTTGCAGGGATGACACAATAGCTAACGGCGAGTTAAGCCCGTGCCCGCGTCGGCGCCGCCCCTTGCGCGCCAATCAGCGGCACAAAGGCCACGGGGCCCAGCAGTTCTTCGCGCAAACCACCGCCTCCCAATTTGGTTACTTTCACCAGCGTTTGCTGAGTTTCTTGGGGCCCAACCGGGATGACCAACACGCCGCCTTCCTTTAATTGCGCCACAAGGGCTTCGGGAATTTTTGGCCCTGCAGCAGTCACGATGATAGCGTCGAACGGCGCCTGTTCGGGCCAGCCCAGGGTGCCATCGCCCACTTTAGTCACAATGTTATGGATGTTCATCTGCGTCAGGCGCAGCATGGCTGCCTTTTGCAGCGGGGCATGGCGTTCAATCGTGTAAACCCGGGCGCACAGCTTGGCCAACACCGCGGCTTGGTAGCCGCAGCCCGTGCCGATTTCCAGCACCTTTTCCCGCCCCTTAAGCCCCAAGGCAGCGGTCATTTTCCCCACCACGCTGGGCATGGAAATGGTCTGCTGCTCACCTATGGGGAGGCATAGATCATCGTAGGCCTGCGCGGCCAGGCTGGGGCTTAAAAACAGCTCGCGCGGGATTTTACCTAAGGCACTGAGCAAGGCAGGGTCAGTCACGCCCACTTTCCGCACCGCAGCCAATAGCTTTTCCATGCGGGCGGGGTGGCTGGGCAGACGGTATAGGCTGGAATTCATTTTTCCTTTATGTCCCCTGCCTACATTGTTTGCGAGGGGCTGGGAGTGCTTTGTCGCACCCCCTGTGACAAGGGTTGACAATTCTTTCAATATGTATACTTAACAATCCGAACAACCATGGCCACCAGAGGAGACCCCAATGGCCCAACCGTTTTTAACTAAATACAGCCAGCCCGACGATAACGGCTGGTCATTCTGTCGGACATCAATCGGTAACTTCGGCGAGAGTGGCGACGTTCAGGTCGAAGTAAATTTCGGCCATGATGCGGCCAGCGACATGGAAGGGCAGTTCGCCTGTTGGGAACTTGCGTTTTTTCTCAGCCGTGGTGAATTTACTACTACTCACAAAGCCCTTGTGGCTTACCTCGCAGGCAACCGCGAAGAGTACGTGTATTTTGGCAAACACATTGTGTACTACACGCGCAATGAGGGGGTCGACTGCTTGGCAATCGAGCCAGCGCTCTATAGCGCGCATGGGCACCTTGTGTTGCGCGACCCAGGCCCAGCAATGCTGAGCGGCTGCATCATCGGGGTTGAAATCGTCGCAAACCTCTTCAATACCATGCATTTTTTGCTGAGTGGCGTACCGCTGCAACAAAAGATGGCGTAACTGAAAGGCCCCGCAGCACACACTTGCTGCGGGGCCTTTCCTCGTTTACGGGGCTATTTCAGCACCCAATACTGGGTTGGCAAATAGGGCTGCAGGGCCTTGGGCATGATGATGGTACCATCGGCCTGTTGGCAGTTTTCCACGATGGCGATGATGGGGCGGCAGACGGAAACCGCGGTGCCGTTGAGGGTGGCGGCATATTGCAGCTTGCCTGCCTCATCGCGGTACTTAATATTCAGGCGGCGGGCCTGGAACTGCTGGCAATTGCTGGTGCTGGTAATTTCGCCCCAGCCGCCTAATCCGCCACGGGCAGGCATCCAGGCTTCCAAGTCGAACTTACGGTAGGCAGCGGCGCCCAAGTCGCCTGCGGCAATTTCCAGCACGCGGTACGGAATTTCGAGCGCATCGTAAATTTCTTGTTCGAGGCGGCGGAGTTCCAAGTGGAAGTCTTCGGCCTCTTCGGGTTTGCAAATCACCACCATTTCGGCCTTGGTGAACTGGTGCACGCGGTAAATCCCGCGCGTGGCGCTGCCATGGGCGCGTTCCGAGCGAAAGCAGTGCGAGAGCCCCGCATACTTAATCGGCTGGGTTAAATCCACCACCTCATCGGCGTGCATCCCCACCAAAGTAATTTCGCTGGTAGCAATGAGGTTGAGGTCGTAGCCTTCCAGGCGGTAGGTGTTGCTTTCATTGCCACGCGGCACAAAGCCCGCACCCACCATCAGGTCGTCGCGCACCAGGTCGGGCGTAATCACGGGCGTGTAGCCGCTGGCCATGATGTGATCGAGCGCAAAGCGGGTAAGCGCCAGTTCGAGCAGGGCCCCCGCACCCGTAAAGTAATAGAAGCCGCTGCCTGCCACCTTGGCCCCCGCCGCAAGGTTGAGCATCTTGTGGCGTTCCATGAGGGTGATGTGGTCTTGGATCGGAAAATCAAATTCGCGAATCGGCGTTTTGCCACGCGCGATATCGAGGCTACATTCCTCGCCGCCCGCCGGGCTTTCAGGAGCGGTCAGGTTCGGGATGGTGAGGTAAATTTCTTCGGCTTGTGCTTCAATGGTTTTCAGCTGCTCAGTCAGGGCCGCTTCTTCGGCCTTTAGCTGCTGGCCTTTGGCACGTTTGTCTTCCACCGCCGCAGAGCTTTTGGCCAACATATTGGCTTCGGCCCGCAGTGCTTCTACCTGTTGCAACAGTGCCTTGCGTTGGCCTTCCAACTGCACAAATTCATCCAGCCGCACCTGCATACCGCGGTTGGCGATATTGGTTTTCAGTAGGTCAAGATTTTCAAGGATAAATTTACGGTCTAGCATGGCGCTTATTTAGCTTAAATTGGCTGAAGAAGTCTAGCCTAACTTTAGGGGTGCCATCACCAGCCTACCACTGGATCCTTCGCATGTGGTGTTTGAACTTCGGTCGAGCTGGTGCACTCAGGATGACACCTCACGGGGTTTCTCAAGCATTTTTCCCCACAAAATGGCGGCTTCAAACAGCAGCAACAAGGGAATGGCCAGCACGGTTTGGCTGATGGGGTCGGGCGGGGTGGCAATCGCCGCCACCACAAACACCCCCACCACCACGTAGCGCCGCGCCGCCGCCAGTTTATGGGGCGAGGTGAAGCCGAGGCGCATCGCCAACACCAGCACCACCGGCAGGTTAAAGGCCGCGCCCACCACTGCCATGAGCGTGAACAGAAACCCCAGATAATCGGCCAGACGCGGCTGCGTGAGGACGCCGGCTTGGGTAAAGCCCAGCAAGTATTCCAGCACCAGCGGCACCAGCGCAAAGTAGGCAAAGGCCGCACCTGCATAAAACAGCGCCGGAATGGCCACCAACGCTGGCAGCAGCACGCGCTTTTCGGTCTGGTACAAGCCGGGTTTGAGAAAAGCCCAGAGCTGTAAAAAAAAGATCGGCAGCGCGATTAAAAACCCGCCCCACCCCGCCACTTTGAGGTAGGTGAAAAACAATTCGGCCACCGCCGTGGTTTGCAGCGTGGTACCGTGCAATGGCTGCATTAAAAACCCCAGCACCGCTTCCTTGAACACAAACAACCCGCCCATGCACAGCAGCATAAAGGCCCCTGCCCCCAGCAAGCGGGCCCGCAGTTCGGCGTAGTGTGTGGCCCACGGGCTCATTTTTTTGCGGGCTTGCTGGCTTTTGTGGCCTGATTGGCTTGGTCGGCCTGTTCCAGCCAGCCTTCATACATACCCTGCAAGTTGCGTTTGGCAGTGGCACTTAACACGCCAAGCTTGTGCATCAGGGCGGGGAGGTCTTCGGGCTTGAGCACCAGCAGCGCCACGGCGGCAATCAGCACCAGTTCGGTGAAGCCAACTTCGGGCAGCATGGGGGCGGCTTAGGCTTTACGGCGCTTGGGCTTGTTTGGCTTCGCCACTTTTTGTGTTGCCAACGGCTTTTTGGCCGCTGTTTTTGCAGGCTTTTTGGCTTCAGCTTTCGCCACCTTGGTTTTTACGTTTGTGCTTGCCGCACCTTCGGCGGCGCCATCCTTAAATGCATTCACGCCTTTGCCCAGCTGGCCCATCACTTCGGGTAATTTGCCCGCGCCAAAGACTAAAAAGACAATCACTAAAATAATCAGAAGTTCCGGGAAGCCGATGCCAAACATAGGGGTACTTTCTGTTGTTACGTTAAACTTTAATCTCGAGCGGTGCGTAAACAAAATCGGCCCAGGCAATCTTGCCTTGCAGCAGGTAGCCGATGATACCATAAATTTCGGTCAGTGCTGCACTGGTGAGTTGCAGGCCGTACACGCTGGGCAACCAGGCGCGCAGGCCGCGCTCGGTCGGCACCGTAATGGCGGGGGCGGGGACTGGGTCGATACCCCGCGCACGAAACGCGGCCAAAGCGCGGGGCATATGGATATCGCTGGTCACCAACAATACATTTTTAAGGCCCCGCTGGTGCAACACGGGCGCTAGCTGCACGGCACTTTCGGCGGTGTCGGTGCTCACTTCTTCCAGCTCGGTTGGCGTAATCTCGCTGCGGCCACGGGCGAAGTATTCCGCCGCCAAGCGGGCTTCGGAAGGCGCTTGCACCCCTTGCGTAAAGCCGCCTGAAATAATCACGGGCAGGCGTAAATCTATCGCGCGTTGCAGTTCGTAGCCCACCATCAGGCGCTGCACGGTTTCAGGCCGTGGCAGCCAGCCGATAGGCCCGGCGTTGGTCATGCCGCCCGTGAGCACCACTATGGCCTGGGTTTGGCTTGGGTCATTCAGGCTACGGCCATGAATCATTCCTGCCAGCGTGCTTTGCAGCAACTGCCCCGTGGCAGGCAGGCTGCACAACACGGTAAAAATAAACACGCCCGAGAGCAGCCCCGCCCCTGCCCCACCTTTCAGGCCCCCCGTGTAGCGGCGGTGCCAGGCCAGCCAGGCCAAGGTAGCCAACGCCAGCAGCAGCAGGCCTAACGGTAGCAGGAATAGGCTGACAAGGATTTTCACACTGTACAAAGTGCCTCAAGGCCTTGCGGGCGGGAAGCCCACAGGGCGCGGAAGCGGGCAACTTTTTCGGCAACTTCAACTGCGGTTAAGGCAGGTGGCAGTTTAAGACCGGCCAAATATTTCTGCGCCTTGGGCCCCAAGCTGGGCAACGTCGCGGCTTGGAGGGCCATAAAATTTGCCGCATCGAACACCGTGCCCGCCATGCCG
>JAIXUT010000034.1 GCA_027483385.1 Alphaproteobacteria bacterium | reverse complement strand
GGCGCATGATAAATGAATGAAAAGTTTCTGTGATGATGAATCTCACGCATAGCCAAAAGCCCGCCGAGGCCAAGCACGCCTGGTTGGTGATTGATGCTGCCGGTATCCCGCTCGGGCGCCTGGCCACCCAAATTGCCACGTTGCTGCGCGGCAAGCACAAGCCCACCTACACCCCGCACGTCGATGGCGGCGACCATGTGGTGGTGCTGAATGCCGAAAAGGTGAAGCTGACCGGCCACAAGGCCCAGAATATGAAGTACCAGTACCACACGGGCTGGGTTGGTGGCTTGAAAACCATTTTGGCGGGCGATGAGTTAAAGGGCAAACACCCCGAGCGCCTGATCGAGCGCGCCGTTGAGCGCATGATGCCTAAGGATAGCCCGCTTTCCCGCGCCATGTTTGGCAAGCTGCACGTGTACAAGGGCGAAACCCACCCCCATGTTGGCCAGAACCCGACGTCCATCAAACCCCAAGCAGCGAAATAAGGAAGGGGCATTACCATGAGCATCGCAAAAAATATTGAAGCCACCAACGCCAAGGCTGGCCGCTTTTACGCCACGGGCAAACGCAAAACCAGTGTGGCCCGTGTGTGGCTGACCAAAGGCAAGGGCACCATCACCATCAATGGCCGTAAGCTGGAAGATTATTTCGGCCGCCCCGTGCTGCAAATGATTGCCAACCAGCCGTTCTTTGCCATCGATATGGCCGGCAAGTTCGACATCAACGCCCGTTGCCACGGTGGGGGCCTCAGCGGCCAGGCCGGCGCGCTGCGTCACGGCATCGCCCAGGCTTTAGAAGCCTACGACGGCGCCAACCGCCCGGCCCTGAAAAAGCTTGGCTTCCTGACGCGTGACTCCCGCGTGGTGGAAAGCAAAAAGTACGGCAAGCACAAAGCCCGCCGCTCGACCCAGTTCAGCAAGCGCTAAACTGGCTGTTCCCCAACAACCGCCTTACGGGGCGGTTTTTTTTGTGGTTTTGGTGGGCTGCGCTGCGCGAGAGCGGTTGTTTCCTTCACGGGGAGAGAAAGAGGTAGTCTAAACTTTGGTGGGCCGTGAAGGGATTGAACCTTCGACCAATTGATTAAGAGTCAACTGCTCTACCGCTGAGCTAACGGCCCTATTTTTACCTCACGGGCTGGCTTTTGGCCTTTGTGCCAGTGATAGACTCTGAGTTAGTGCACCTTCGGTGCAACGTCAACTAGTTTGCGGCTTCGGCCAACATTGGCACCAGCTTGCCTTCGGCGTGGAGGGCGTAAAGGGCGTCGCAGCCGCCAATGGGCTGGTTATTGATGAAAATCTGCGGCACCGTGCGGGCAGAAGGGTTGCGGGCCTGAATTTTTTCGTAGCCAGCCGCGTCGTGGGTGATATCGATTTCTTCATATGTCGCATTCAGGCTACTTAGCAGCAATTTGGCTTTGTCGCAGTAGGGGCAGTAATCCTTGCTGTACACTTCAATTTTGGCGGCCATGATGAAAATCCCCTTGTTGGATTAATAAAAAACCCCGCCAGAGCGGGGTGTGTCAAGTCATTCTTCAAACTAGGCAGTTTTGGCGGCAGCCTTTTTGGCCACGGCCTTAGGGGCGTGCTTGGCAGCTTTGGGCTTGGCGGCAGCCTTTGGCGCCAGCAAGCCCTTGGCGGCAGCAGCCTTTAAAATGGCGCTGCGCAGGCGCTTGGCGGCTACACTGAAGCCTTCGGCCACGCGCACGTTGCGTACTTGCAGCATGTAGCCATCGAAGCCGTTGTACTTATCCATGGTGCGAATGGCACGGGTGGAAAGCGTGAGGCTGACCTTGCGGCCCAGCAGCGCGCTCTGGAAGTTTTTTTCCTGCAGGTTTGGCTGAAACGTCCGCTTGGTGTGGCGGTTCGAGTGCGACACGTTCATCCCAACCCGAGTACGGCTGCCAGTAATTTCGCAAGTGCGGCCCATATGTGTAATCCTTTAATTGTAATCTATTCGCGCGGTTTAGGGGGTTTTGCGGGGAAAGTCAAGCGGGGGGTATAAAAGACAAACATCCCGCAGCCGAAGCCGCGAGGTGTTCGGAACTCACTCTGTGCGCGTACACAGGAGCTCTTGGCGTACCAGAGAGGCGACTGCCGCCTGGAGAGGGGCTCCCTGGGTCTTGTCTACCCCCTCTCCAAGGGGAAGACGAAATGGAAAAAGGTCTAAAAAATGCAATTTAGTAATTTAAAATTACTATTCAGCCGCGGTAGTGTCAACTGTCAAAGTGCCCGTACAGCTTAAACTATGAAATACCCCCAAGCCTCGCTCCAGCCTTACAGCGGTAGTGTTCGTGACCAACTTTAGCCCCGAAACGGGCGCGCCGTAGCCCTGCAGTTGTACTGTTAGCAGGCCCGCTGGCTGGCCGGGAAGGGCGGGGATGGCCTCCACCACGCATGGAAGCTGAATTTGGGGCAGGGGAGTGGGCAGTTGGGCCGTGAGGGTAAGTTTAAACTGATTGCCCAGCACCACGGCCGCACCCGCCACCGCAAAGCCGCCCAGCAGCAGCCAAAGCGGAATCCGCCGGACCTGTTGCATGAATATTGTAAGGAGGCTGCCCACACTTAACGCCAACGCCGCGGCAATCAAAATATCGCTTAAATAATGCGCCCCCAGCACCATCCGGCCAGCCCCCACCACGGCGCCGATGGTGAGGCCACCAAGCAAAACCCCGCGCGCCAGATTTGGCCGCGTGCGTCGCCAGATAAAAAACGGTACCGCCAGGCAAAAGGCCATCCCTGCATGGCCGCTGGGCATGGAATTGCCATTCAGTTCGGCGGGCAGGTTTTGCGGTAGCTGGCCAATTAAGAGCGTCTCGCGCGGGCGGTGGCGGTCGGCCAGTTCCTGAATCAGCACTTGGTTGATGAGACCTGCGCCCAGCAAGGCCGTGAGCGCCAGCACCGCACAGGCTTGGTAAACACTTGGCCGCGTTGCCCACAGCTTCGGCCACAATAAGGCCAAAAGGGCCAAGATTGCTATGTAGGCTGGAACGGCTGCCCCCCACTGGCGCAACCACCAGGCAATGCTTCCCCATGTTTGGGTAATATCGGGCTGGTACATGGCGTTGGCCAGCCAGGCTTCAAGGCCCGTGATGTATCCCATCACCGCCAACGCGCCAAACACCCCCCAAATGATAAGTTGGTCACGCCCCAACCCGCGCCAGAGAGGCCGTGCGTTGACGGCGGCAGGGGGAGTGGGCAAAGTATCGTTCATGAAACAAAAATCTGCCCCTAAGCTAGCCCAAGCGCGTCAAGCCGCCAAGCCCATGCCCATTGTTTCCCCGCTGCAAACGAAGCCATGGTGGGGATTCATGCTGCTGATTTCCGTGGCGCTGTTGCTGGCCCGTGCGGCGTACCTGCAGTGGCTGACGCCCTACGGCTTGGCGCCTGATGAAGCGCAGTACTGGACATGGTTGCAAAACAACGATTTTAGCTTCCTTACCAAGCCACCGCTCACCACCTGGGCGATGGGCTTAAGCACCACAGTCCTGGGCGATACTTTGCTTGGCGTGAAGTTTTTTGCACTGCTGGCGCAAGGCCTGGTGCCGTTGCTGGGGGCCGCGATTGCGCGTGAGTTGGCCCGCGACTTCACGCGCGACCTCGCGCGCGATATGGGGCCAAGCGACTTACAAAACCGCGCCGGCTGGCTGGCCTTTGTGGGCCTCAGCACCGTGCCATTGGTGGCCGCGGGTGGCCTGATTATGGCGCCTGATGCCCTGCTGTTGCCGCTGTGGCTCGGGGCATTGCTTGCGGTGCTGCGGGCAGTGAACCGCACCAGTGCTCAAGCACTCTGCTGGCCACGCTGGCTCATCATTGGCGCGCTGGTGGGCTTGGCAGGCCTGGCCAAATACAGTGCCGTACTGTTTTTCCCGCTGCTGGGGCTGTGGTTATTGTGGCAACGCCCACAGTGGCTGAAAGCCTCACAAGTGTGGGCCGCAGGGCTGCTGGCGTTGGCCCTGCAAGCGCCTGTGGTGTGGTGGAATTATACCAACGGCTGGGCCGGATTGCATCATCTGCTATGGCAGGCCGAAGGCGACAGCCGCCACGGCGGGCTGGCCACATTGGCCGAGTTTCTGGGCAGTCAGGCCTTGGTGTTGGGGCCGTTGGGCCTAATTCTCATTGTACTGGCGTGGGGCCACGGGGTGCGCCAAGGCCGCAGGGTTGCCAGTGCCTCCAGCTTTATTTTAATCATGACTTTGCCGATATTTCTGGGGTTTATGTTCCAGACTTTCGGCAGCAAAGTGCAGGCCAACTGGCCGATTCTGGCCACCATACCTGCCCTGCCACTGGCGGCAGCGTGGTTGGCGACTGTGAAACTGAACCGCTTTTCCAGCCTGTTGCTGGCACTGGGGCTGGCCCTCAATTTGCTACTCAGTGCGGCCCTGTATAATACGCATGTCATTCGTGATTTGCTGCCCTATAAGGCCGACCCAACCAAGGATTTGATGGGCTGGCAAGACATGGGCGAATTGCTTGGCAGCGCGCTGCAACGCCTGAACAATCCGCTTTTATTGGGCGTACGTTATCAAACCATAGCCCCCTTGGCGTTTCATACCAGCCCACGGGCCGACTGGATTTACTGGAACGCCGAAGGTCGCCGCGCAGTGGATTACGACGACTGGAACTGGCCGCAAAATATCGGCGCGCGCCCCGTGGTGCTGGTGAAGGAAAGCCCCGACTTTCCCCTTCATGTGGCCGAACTGTTCACTGAATGCCGCCCATGGCATGCGCTGGGCACCGAACAGCATGGCATCCAAGTGCGCCGATTGTTTACGTGGCTGTGCTGGGGCTATCGGCCGCAACGTTAACCTGTCATCCTGAGGGCTCTCAGGATGACACTCCCGCATGCGGCGGTGGATAAAAAAAACGCCCCAACGGGGCGTTTAAGTTTTGCATAACCTAACCAACCAAGGCCTTTTGGGCGGCGCGGGTACGGCTGTACACCATCGGGTTTTCGGTGGTTTCGGTGGCGGCGGCTGTCGGGATTTTGCGACTCGCCATCCAGCTGGTAATGGCAATGCTGGCCAATTGGCGCATGGTTTTTTCGGCGGCGTCGCCCTTTTTGCGCTTGATGGCAGCCAAAAGCGTGAGCACTTGGGTGTTCAGTTCCTTCTTTTCAGGCAGGGCGGTGGCCCACATCGCCAGCAAGTCGGTGCGGCGGCGCACCGATGAAATGGCTTCGGTTAACGTTGGGCTGCCGGCAAAACGCTCCAGCATTTCCAGCGCGTTGTTCAGGGCATTCAGGTACAAGTCGCTCTTCAGGCCGTCTTCGGTGGCAAAGGAAAAGGCGGTTTCCAGGTCCATCAAGCCTTCAATCGTCACGCGTTCGGCGGCTAGCTTGGCGGTGAGGCCACACAGCAGGCCATAGCTTTGCAGTTGGTCGGCCTTGGTTGAAGCCGGCACGTGGGTCACGAACGCGCCACGGTGCGGCACCATTTCCACCAGGCCATCGGCGGCCAAGGCGCACAGGGCTTCGCGCACGGGGGTGCGTGAGACGTTGAACTCTTTGGAAAGCCGCAGCTCGCTTAAGTGGTAGCCACCGTCGAGGTCGCCACTGATGATCTGCTCGCGCAGACGGTCGCGGACCATGCCATCCAGATTGCTCGGTTGTGCCATCATTTTACCCATTGTTGCGGTTCCCAGTACGTTTTTATTGTTGTTGTGTGTTTGGTTGCTTATGCGTGGCGGGGCTGCAGCTGTCAAGCGCAAAGTATACGATTGTTCAGGAAGTGTGCACCGTTGCAAGGTGAGGGTGGGGCTGAGGGTCGGAGGCGGCGGCCTCGGTGGGCTATTTGGTGGCGCCCGCACCACAGCTGGCAAAAATCCTTACAGATTTCCGCAGTTAACCCTTGGAAACTGCCATTAGATTGCCTAAACTGTAAGCATAACAGAATGAAAGTTCGCGCCATGCGTCCTGCGCTACTCACTATAAAAGGCACTTTAACGGCTTTAACCTTGACACTTGCACTGGGTGTGGTTGCCGTTACGTGGGCCGAAGCAGGCGGGGATACCCCACTTTCCAAGGCCAGTCTTGCTGACCTTCCCAAATATTGCGCAGCCTTTAATGAAGCCAAAGAAGGCGGTGCCACTGATGAAGCCGCTATGACCAAGGTAAATGACGCGGGTGGCGATTTTGATGCCAAAGATAATGCCCAGTTGGCTGCTTTGTGCAGCACAGCTGGAGTGCCATTAAAAGCTTTGAAGGGTTTGGGGGGTGCGGAAACTGCTGGCACGGCCGAGTGGGAAACCCCCAAGGGTGGGGTTCAAGGGGCGGAAAAAGCAAATTTACAAACACGGCCTGCAGGCGCTGTGACCAGTGAGCAAATTGCCAAAAATGCCCAGGATGCCTTCAATACGCGGTTAAGGGGCGGAGAATTTACTGAGCAACAAAAGGGGTTCTTTGATGGCTTAAACGAAGACCAAAAGCGAGAATATCATAATATGTACGCCTCACGGGCCGGCGCTGATAAAACCGGGCTCAACGAACTTGCCCGTAGTGCCGTAGATACCCGTGTGCAGGGTCGTGAATTTACACCTGAACAGAACGCGGCGTTTGGGAGGCTGGATACTACTGGCAAAGCAAATTATACGGCTGAATATGAGCGCCGTGTGGGGGCCTATGCGGCACAGGCAGCGCGTGGGGGTTCGGAAAATACCTCTGATTTACGCGCCGAGGCCAATCGCATTGGGAATACGCAACAGGTTCAGGTAGGCAGGTCTGGTCTGGGTAGCGTTGCAAATGGGTCGGGGAGTAACCTGATTGCGCTGCGCGAGCAGGATGCCGCGTCGCGTCCAACGCCGCCTAACCCTGGCACGCAGGCAGCGCCAGGGAGTATTCCAGCTCCCGCTCCAGCAGCCGCCACACAGCCTGCGTCAGCTGCGACGACTGCGGCTGCAGCAGCAGCTATGACGCCCGAACGTGCCGCACAGTGGGGACGCGAAACTGCGCAAAGTGGCTATACGGCGGGTGACTTGCGCGACCAACGCTTTCAGCGCGATATTGCCAATAATCCAACCTTAAAAGCCGAGTACGACCGTGCGTACAATGCGCAGCTTGCCGGAGGGCAACAGCCTTATACGGCCCCCAATGAAGAAGAAAACCGTGGCCGAACTGTAACGGCCCCTCAGCCACCTGCACGGCCCGGGACTTCTGAACTGATGACCGG
>JAIXUT010000208.1 GCA_027483385.1 Alphaproteobacteria bacterium | reverse complement strand
CGAGCGGCTGATACAATGGTCCAGAAAATTCCCAACGTTCGGAAAGCCGTCATCAAGGGAGCGGGCCATCTATCAAATATGGACAAACCAAAAACATTTAATAAGCTGGTTATCCATTTTTTAAGCACCAATCCAATGACCATTAAGTAACCCTTTCTTCCTTATTTCATTCTACACAAAATGGATATTGAAAAGCGTCGGCGCTGGGCCAAAATAGCCACAATTGGCATGGGATTGGCCGCTTTGGTTACCCTAATTGCGGGTTTTGCCCAAAGCTGGAATTTACCGCGTATTGTCATGGCAGTTTGCTTCACGGCCAGCTCGGTGTTGTATTATTTTCAATATAAAAATCTGCTTAAAGAAGACGATTGACACCTAGGCCATCCCCAAGCCTACGTACCTGAGTGTCGGCATTAATCCACATTATTTTGCGAAGCTATTCTAAAGTACTTCGTGCGTTATTCTGTTGGGTTTATCTCAAAACTCACCTTTACATCTCCCGCCCCCAGTGCCCCTGTCAGCCCCGTTACATCGTCAATTTTACCAATTTTGGTGTAACTGTAAGACGTTGTAAAACCTTTGTAAAACAACACCAACGTATTTGCCCCGTACATCATCAAATCTCCCGATTGGATACTTGCGGGAACTGACGAATTTGTGGGAAGACTTTTGGGCAAATCGAAAAATTTCTCGTTGTTATTGAGTTCTTTCATGTTGATTGTCAGCGGCAACAGCGCCTTAAAGGCATTTGCAGTAGCGTTATCCAAAAGAGTAGCCGTAAAAGTACTTGCCCCGATTTTGATCCGAACTTTATTGCTTTTCACTGTATTGTCAGTTGCCATTTCCTCGGTGTTATTTAGTGGTAAATTATCTTTATCGCAGGAGGCTAAACAGGCAATTATTGAAAACATAAGAGAGAGAGTCAGCATTAACTGTTTCATATTAATTTTTGTTTGACGTGTATCTTTTCAGAGGCGTAACATCCCTGCGCGATATGATTACATTTTTGATTGGTGCAGTAGAAGCTTCTGCTCCATAAGCATTTATACTTTTTACGCTCATCATTTCCCTTGTTTATTATTCGTTTTTTCCACCATACTCTTCATCTGTCACTCTCTTTAGCCAGGTAACAATGCCTTTTTCTGTATTTGGTATAATGTACATCTGTAGCATTCCCGTATCCGGACTTGCCCCATGCCAATGCATTACATTGGGAGGACATTTGACTACATCCCCTTTTCTGATGGTTTGTCGTGGTTGTCCTTGTATCTGGTGGTAACCTACCCCATCTGTTATAATCAATATCTGGCCGGCCGGATGGATATGCCAATTGCTTCTTGCTCCGGGTTCGAAATACACATTGCCAACAACCGTATTATATATGCTATCGCTGGCAACTAAAGGAGTTGCCCACGCATTTCCAGTAAAGTTTTCGGCAGGGCCTAAAGTACCTTTGGGGAATATGGCTTGGAGTTCTTTTCCTTTACTTGATGTCTGTCCTATGCAAACGGTAGAAAACAAGGCCCAAAAAGTTGCTGTCGTTATGAATAACAGTTTGTTTCGTTTATTTTTCATGTTTGCTAACTTTAGATTAATTTGTTTAGTACTGTTAAAAAGTTACAGTTTCTCACAGGTGATTTACTTTTTCAAATTCTTCATCAGTAACAGGATTCAGCCACGTAACCTGCACATCATCCTTATAATTCGTAATGGCGATATGTACCATTTTTGAGGTTGCTGACGCACCGTGCCAGTGCACGCTATTTTCTGGAATATTGACAACATCCCCTTTTTTAATTACTCTTGCCTCCCCCCCTTTTTCCTGATAAAACCCTTGCCCTTCGATAACAATCAAAGCCTGTCCTTTGGGATGCGTATGCCAGTGGGTTCTGGCTCCCGGTTCAAAGGTCACTGCTCCAGCAGAGAACTCATGATTTTTATCCTTTGTAACCAAAAGGTGTAAAAATGCATCTCCCGTAAACCATTCGGTCGGGAGTTTTTGCCCTCTTGGAAAAATTGAATCTTGCTTAGTCATTTCCATTTTACGTAAGATTTTGCTGTTTTTAACATTTGAAAATAGTACATCTCTGTACTTATGCCGGCACTCCACGGGTTTATTTTATAGTATTTTAATGACTTTTGCCGGTACTCCACCTACGACGGTATTGGCGGGCACATCTTTTGCCACGACCGCCCCTGCGGCCACAATCGAATTTTCGCCGACAGTCACCCCGGGTAAAATCGTGGCGTTGGCGCCAATCCAAGCGTTGCGTTCAATCGTTACCGATTTTAAATCAAGCGATTTGCGTTTGGCGGGGTCGATAGGGTGATTTTCGGTAACAATACAGACCTGAGGCCCAATCAGTACGTCGTCTTCAATTACTATGCCTCCGAGGTCGAGAAAGGTACAACCGTGATTGATAAACACATTTTTACCCAATTGGATATGCTGCCCAAAATTGGTATAAAAAGGCACAAAAATCGTGGTACTGGCATCAATTTGTTTGGCAATGATTTCACTCAGTCGCTCCCTAATTTGCTCTGTGTCAGTTGAGTTGTTAAGGTCAGGATTCAGTTTCAATGTCCGATTCACTACCTCCCACATGGAAGGCATTTGCGGGTCGTCAGGGGGAATAATTCCCCCT
>JAIXUT010000053.1 GCA_027483385.1 Alphaproteobacteria bacterium | reverse complement strand
GGTGCAGGGTGATTCGGTACAGGTATCACGCGGACCAGCGGCAGCCATGATTGCCATCAAACAGGCTGGAACCAACGGCGGTGGGTATTTTGGGGTCAATTCAGCGCACCCGCTGGAGAATCCGAATTACCTGACCAACCTCATCGAAAACATTCTTATCATCCTCATTCCCATTGCCTTTGTGTTTGCGCTCGGCTTTTATCTTAATCGAAAAAAACTCGCGTGGATGATTTTTAGCGTAATGACCATAGGCTTTTTCCTCCTGCTAAGCGTCTCCGTTTATTTTGAAATGCAAGGCAATCCTGCCATCACAAAAATGAATATCAACCAATCATTGGGCAGTATGGAAGGCAAGGAAATACGGTTTGGCGCAGCGGCTTCTGCTTTTTGGGGCATCGCCACCACCACTACTTCCAACGGCTCGGTCAATGCGATGCACGACAGTATGACGCCGCTTTCGGGGGCTATGCAACTCATTGATATGATGATTAATGCACTTTACGGAGGTGTGGGCGTCGGCTTTCTGAACTTCTACATTTTTATCATCATTGCGGTCTTCATTTCGGGGTTGATGGTAGGACGTACGCCCGAATTTTTGGGTAAAAAAATTGAAGCCAAAGAAATGAAAATTGCCACCATCATCGCGTTGCTTCATACCTTTTTGATTCTGGCTTTTACGGCACTTTCAAGTTATGTATTTACCCAAGACCCAAGCGTAGGCTGGCTTAACAATCCAAGTTTTCACGGATTTTCGGAAATGTTGTATGAATACACTTCTTCTTCCGCTAACAATGGATCTGGTTTTGAGGGCTTGAGCGACAACACTCCTTTTTGGAACATTACCTGTGGTATTGTGCTGATTATGAGCCGTTATATTCCCATCATCGGGCCAATTGCCATCGCGGGAATTTTGGCAAATAAAAAGTATATCCCTGAATCTGCCGGAACGCTCAAAACTGACACCGCTACGTTTGGTTTTATGGTGTTTGCCGTGATTTTCATCATCGCCGCGCTGTCTTTCTTTCCCGCGCTCGCGCTTGGGCCGTTGGCGGAGTTTTTTACCCTTCGCTGAGTTGGGAAACAATATAAGTCAAGACCTTTTCAATGGTCATTGGCTCGGAGGGCAGCACGTTGGTTTCAGAACCGGCGTGGCAATGGAAGGGGAAAGTGTCACTGTATGGATGATGCGCTGTGTTATTCCATCTAATATCGTGAACCGCTTTTTCGACGGTTAAAACAGCAGACATAGCTTACTAATTTTTTCTTCAAAATCACAAAAAATATGAAACGTTCTCAAGCCCCCTCTCTCTTTCAAGGAGGTATGGTAAAAACCGCTCTGATAGAGTCGTTTGTCAAACTCAATCCAACTATCATGTTCCGCAATCCCGTCATGTTTGCGGTCGAAATCGGAACGCTTGTGATGCTTTTGGTGTGCCTGCAAATTGCCGTTGGCGGTGCTGCTACCCAAGGAAGTTTAGTCTATAACGTTATTATATTCTCCGTTCTTTTGCTCACCTTGCTTTTTGCAAATTTTGCCGAAGCACTGGCCGAAGCACGCGGCAAAGCCCAAGCCAACAGCCTCCGAAAAACCCGCGAAGAAACCCCGGCCAAGGTCATCCGAACCCTCGGTCGACTAAAAGTGAACGAACTTCAAACCATTCCTTCCTCCCAACTTGAAAAAGGCGACATATTTGTGTGCGAAGCAGGCGATATTATTCCGACCGACGGCGAAATCATCGAAGGACTAGCCACCATCGATGAGTCGGCTATTACGGGAGAATCCGCGCCTGTGATTCGTGAAGCGGGCGGAGACAAATCGTCGGTAACGGGTGGCACCAAAGTGCTTTCTGACCACATCAAAGTAAAAGTAACAACGCAACCTGGAGAGAGTTTTCTGGACAAAATGATTGCTTTGGTAGAAGGTGCATCTCGTCAGAAAACACCTAATGAAATCGCATTAACCATCTTATTGGCAGGATTTACGCTCATCTTCGTCATCGTCTGCGTCACGCTCAAACCCTTTGCCGATTATTCCCACACCTACATTCCTATTTCAGCTTTTATTGCACTCTTTGTCTGTTTGATTCCAACGACTATCGGAGGTTTGCTTTCGGCTATCGGGATTGCTGGGATGGACCGCGCCCTGCAGGCCAACGTGATTACCAAATCAGGGAAAGCGGTAGAAACCGCAGGCGATATTGATACACTCCTATTGGACAAAACAGGAACCATCACCATCGGAAATCGCAAAGCAACAAACTTTTGGCCCACGGCGGGTATCAGTGAAGAATGCTTTACAACATCTGCTTTGTTTTCTTCTTTGGCCGACGAAACCCCCGAGGGGAAATCCATCGTAGAGTTAGGGCTACAAAAAGGGGGGAAACTGCCTACAATGCTCCAAGATACCGAAATAATCAAGTTTACTGCCGAAACTCGCTCTTCTGGAATTAATTTGCCACCCAATGTCCGCATCCGCAAAGGCGCGCAAGATTCGATTCGAGTCATGGTTGAAAGAGCAGGAAACATATTTCCGAACGATACTGCCGACAAAGTGCGCGAAATTGCCACGAATGGCGGTACTCCATTAGTAGTTTCAGAAAACGAAAAAGTGTTAGGGGTCATCGAATTGCAAGATGTCATCAAACCTGGCATTAAGGAGCGTTTTGAACGTCTACGCAAAATGGGCGTCAAAACGGTCATGGTCACGGGAGATAACCCACTAACGGCTAAATACATCGCCAATGTAGCGGGTGTGGATGATTTTATTGCCGAAGCCAAGCCCGAAGATAAAATGAACTACATCAAAGCCGAGCAGGCCAACGGCAAACTGGTAGCCATGATGGGCGACGGCACCAACGACGCACCAGCGCTGGCGCAAGCCGACGTGGGCGTAGCCATGAACAGCGGAACACAAGCGGCCAAAGAAGCGGGCAACATGGTCGATTTAGACAACGACCCCACCAAACTCATTGAAATCGTGGAAATAGGCAAACAACTGTTGATGACACGCGGTACGCTCACGACCTTCTCTATTGCCAACGACGTAGCCAAGTACTTTGCGAT